>CAMCEM010000060.1 GCA_945873755.1 Chitinophaga pinensis
CATCATATTAACAAGTAAAATTTTAAAGACAATAATTTTACAACGAAAATTTTAATTACTAAACAATATTTCTATCGATTTTTTACTGTTAATTTCTTTAATAATTGCCTTTGAAAAACTGGTACTATTTTTTAAGTTAAAAATTTTATTTGGCTTTAAATCCTCTACATTATTAGTGGTTTGTAAGTTTCCTTCTTTATCAAAAAACTCTATAATAAAGCTTTCTTTTTCAGAACCTATGTTCACAATTTCTAATCCATTGTTTAATTTGTTTACAATAAAATAATATGGAAAAAGTGAGGTGTAATAATAAACCCTATAACTAATTAGTGGTTTCCAAACCTTCCCATTTTCGTTAAACTTTATATTTTGAAAAGTATAAATTTGCCAATTAATTTTTCTTTTTTTAGTGTTTAACTCAAATAAATGAGTGGCATTTCCAAGCCCAACCAATACATTTTTTTTATCAATATATTGAACTGAACCCATTTGCGCAGTATAAAAATCTTTCTTTAAAATCGATTTAAAATAAATTGATTTTACTACTTCGTTTGTCGAATCTAAATTGGGTTTGTTATTTAATTCTACAATGCCAGAACCTGTTTTTTCGGTTCCATTGTTTAGTACCATCAGGTTGCCGTTTGGTAATAAAATTGGGCAATGCTGTTGTTGAAAAGCAGCTGTACTTTGAGTAGAATCGTTAAAGTTAATGGTTTTATTTCCAAACATGTAAAGTATATTATTGGTTTCTTTGTCTATTTTAAAAACAGAACTGAAAGTTTTAAAACTTGCATAAATAATATTTTTTTTATCATCAATTGCTAGTCCGTTTAGGTGTCCCAATCTATCAGGATTAAACATTTGAGAAGTAGGTGCAATATTAAATTGTCGTTTTAGTTCAGGCAATAAATTAAAACGCCAAACCTCATTTTTTTCCGCATCAAATTCAATAATGGTTTCGCAAACAGTTTTGTTCGAAATATTACTAAAACTGAAATTAGTTTCAATGTTTTCGAGTTTGCGTTTACCTGCAACTATATAGTTTAAGTTAGGTAATTTTTCAAATTCGTGGTGAAATTTATCGCCCTCCATATTTTCTCTATTCCCTACTTCAGGGCCTATCCAAAGCATTTCGCCTTTAAGCGAAACTTCTTTTATTTCACCCAACCTATTATCAACCAAAGTAACTGTTCCTTGTTTAGTTATATTTATATCTCTTACTGTATGGTCAAAATTATAATTTAAATAAAATACTGGTTTGCCTTGCATGTTTAATGCTAGTTTTAACCCATCAATTAATAAAATGCCGTTTTTTCTTTTCTTGTTTTTTACAGTCCATTCCCATTTTTGAATATTTGAATCAAGTAATGGGCTATTGCCAGTTTGGAAAGTAATTGATCTTGATTTATATATTTCCGTTTTATTTTTAAAAGCAATAAAATTCCATTTGTAAGTTTTATTAAAATTAAAAAAACTAAATACTTTTATTGCTCTAATTTTTGACTTTACATTTTTTATTTCCTTACAATTTTCACCTCTTTTATTACACTCATAAAAAGTAAATAAATAATTATTGGCTTCATCAATTTGGTCTACTTCAAAAATTATATCGGTGTAATTTAAATAATCTCCTTCTAAAGGTGTTACAAACTGGGCGTTTACTATAGTAAACTTGAAAAATACAATTGTTAAAATTATAATTTTTTTAATCATTTTTAAAAAATAGTAAGTGTTATTATCAAAAGCAAATAAAAACAAAAAAGAGGCTGTTTAATTAAAAATCAGCCTCTTTTTTTTGAAAATTTAAAATGTTACTCTTTAATTATCTTTTTGGTAAATACTTGGTTGTCGTTAAGTACTTTTAAAATATAAATTCCTTTTGTTAAGGCATTGGTATTCACAATTACTTCGTTCAATGAATTTGTTAAAACATTTTCGCTATAAATAATTTTACCAGTAATATCTACTATTTCTACATCCACGCTTTTAGCTGTATTGCTAGGCATTTGTATGCTTATATTATTAGTAAATGGATTTGGATATACATTTAAATTATTGCTGTTGCTATTGTTAATACTTAATCCATTTCCTAAAGTTAAATATAAAAATAGAGTATCGGATAAAGCTGTAAACGGACCTGAACTAGCAGTAACCCTAAATTTAATGGTAGCTGTTTGAGAGTTAACAAAACCTAACGAATTTAACAATGTTCTTAATTGAGCATAAGTTAAAGAAACCGATGAATCTGCTCCGCTATTTTTAGAAATATAAGATGCAATTGGATTTCTGAAATTACCTGCTAAAGTATCTAATAATATATTATATGTAACTGGTGCAATAGATATATCGTTTGCACTTTTTGTCCATTTTAAATTCAATACTTGAGTTGGATCGCCTTTAATTTCAACAATATCGCTATTGGTATGGCTAGTAAAATTAAACCTAGTTATCGGAAAAAATGGAATAATATCGCTTGAGCTTCTAGGTAATATTTGATAACCTGAAAATGTAAATGGCGCAGTATTATTTGATACCTGAGATCCATATCCAATTACATTAAAATAATCACTTACTGGAAATGGAACATTACCTAAAATACTTGTTTGGTACAATCTAATTACAAAAGTATCGTTTGTAGATGTTAATATTTGATAGGTTTGGTTGGCTTGCCAATTGGTTCCAAATGGTTTAGTTAAAAATTTAACTCCGTTTAATTGAATTAAATTGTTTTCACTGGCTTCATTTAATCTAGTTACTATTAATGGAGAACTAATTGATTTGCCTGATCCTAAAACTGTTAAACTATCTAAAGTAGTTATAATTAATAATCCTCTATTTGATGATATTATACCAGTTACTGAAATACTATCTCCTTGTGTTGGTGTATATCCTAAAGTAGCTGTATTTAAAACAGTAATACCACCTGTATTATCTTTTAATAGAAATTGAATTCCTTGCGCTGCATTTCGCTGGTTTATTCCATAAACAATTCCTTTTAAGTTAGCTCTAACATTATTAGAATCAGGTACACCGGTAGTACTATTCACTTTATTGATTTGACTAATAGTGTAATAAGAAGCCGAAACAAAAGGCAAAGCAGAACCAGAACCTACTACTCCAGGAATAGAATAGGTAGAATCTGCAGTTCGAACTACAAAAATTAAAACATGGTAATTGGTATAATTATTAATATTTGAAACAGTAACAAAATTAGTGTCTGCATTAAAAACACATTTAGCTGCTGTATCGTTTTGATATCGGGAACTAAATGTACTTGTAAAACTTGTATTAGGATTAATTAAAGCTGTATTTCTAGAAGGTACTCCCTGATTGATTGCTGAACCAGCTTTTACAAATACCAATGTAGTATAAGTAGTATTTAAATAAGCAATTGGCTTTTTCCAAGAAATTCTCATTGATGTGGTGTTAATTGGTGAAATTAACAAACTATCTACATTTCCTGAACTTGGCGATTTAGTAGTTCCATTTACAACAACAGCATTTGAATACATAGAATCCAAATCACTAACCACATAAATTAATGCATGATATTGTGTTAATGAACTCAAATTATTTACTACTATAAAATTTGTATCTGATTTCAATACACAAAATGCCATTGAATCATTTTGATATTTAGAACCTAATCCAAAACTATCGTTTGGTATTTCATTTGTTATTCCATTGCTTGGAGTTCCTTGCGTAACTGCAGTTGTTTGTTTTAAATAAACCAAGGTTGTAAAACCTGCATTGCTGTATCCAGTATTTTTTGTCCATCCAATTCTAGCACTTGTATTTGAAAGGGCTATAAAAGTAGGTGTAAGCACAGGAGCAGGACCCAAGCCATTGGTTAAGAACGAACCGGAAACTCTTACAGAATAACTTGAATCATTATTGTTTATAGCAAATGCGGTAACATGGTATGTTATTGCAGGATTTAAACCCGAAATATTTACAAATGTTGAATCACCTTTGTATATACAAATAGCTGCTGTATCAATGGCTAATTTTGAACCATTTCCTGCAAAATTTGAATCGGCTGTAATTAAATTTGGGTTGGTATTGGGTGTGCCTAAGTTAATTGTTGATGCTGGTTTAGCAAAAACAACAATGGTATGGTTTGCATTATTGTAAGCAGTTGGTTTATTCCATCTTGCAGTTGCACTATTTTGAGCAATATTAGTAAAGGTTAAACCTGAAATTGGATTTGGTGCAGAAGAAACGGTTGTAAAACTAATTGAAGCAGGTGATGCGTATAAGCTATCTACATTTCTTACCACCATTACTGTAACATGATACAAAGTATTGGGGTTAAAGCCAGTAACAGCTACTGTGTTTCCATCGCCTTTGTATAAACATTTAGCTGCACCATCGTTTTGGTAAAACGAATTAGCTGAACTAAAACTAGAATTTGCAGTATATGCATTGTCAGACAAAGTAGGATTTCCAATATTAATGGGAGAAAGTGCTTTTACAAAAACCAAGGTAGTCATAAAAGTATCGTTATAATTTGTATTTTTATTCCAAGTTATATTGGTAGTAGTAGTAGTTGTATTAAAAACGGAAGGAGTAAAAACAGAAGGTTGTATTAAATTATTGGTGGCATTGAATAAATCGGCCCAAGTATTAGCAACTCTAATACCATCAATAAATAACCTAGGCGCACTAGTATTTGTTCCTTGTCTTAAAGCTACTCTTCCAAGTGCTGTTGCATCTAAAGTAGTTCCACCAATTGTTGCAGCAACACTTCTATTTGGTTCAGTTGAAGGGATAATGCCATTAAAATTATACAAAATTACACTGTCGTTTGGCGTTGTTCCTGTATTAAACTGATATTTTAAAACCACCAACGAAGTAGTATTTGTTTGAAAACTATCGGTGCTATAAGTTACAGTTTCTGCAACCCCTGCAGCTCCTTTCGATATTCCAATAAAGTAATATCCTGAAACCCTAGCTGCCTTTAAAAATAATCGACCTGTATAATTAGAAGTAGAATTTTGTGGCAAATAAGCATAAAAATAATCGCCTGTTAATGTAGCACTCGAAACATTTAGCATAAATGCAGTGTATAAATTACCCGAAGTAGTATTGTTATACAAATCGCGGTAAACATCTTGCCCAGTAGAATCAACCCTTACCGACCTGCCAATATTGGAAAGTGTGTAACCCGAATACGATAACCCTGAAGTTAAGACAGTAATTGGTAAAGTTGCAGTTGCTCCAATTTGAGGCCAATTATTAGCTGTTAATGGAGTTGAAGGAGCATAATCAAAATTTTCTGTTAGTAACTGCTGTGCTTTAAGTGTTAAATTAAAAATGCTTATTAAAAGCATTAATACTGTAATTTTTATTTTCATATTTTTATTAATTTTAAAAATCAATGTTAATGATTTTAAACTATTTAAAAAAAAATATTTATGAAAGTTGATAAATTTTACAAATGAAAATTCTTTAATCTGTTATAAATTGCATGGATATAAATTAAAAATAATAATAAATCTATTTTAATTTAAAGGCAAGAAATGGCTGTAAAGGCCGAAATTGCAGGCGAGGAGGAATGGCTTAAACAACTATGGGCTAAAACCAAAAAAGCAACTTTTCAGTAGCCTTTTTGGTTTAATATATTGAATTAATTATTTTTTATTAAAATCAAAATTTGTCATTTTGGTGGTAGCTGTTATTTTATGCGCTGCACCAAACCAACCTAAAACTTTAATTTTTGAATTGCCATAGGCAAAAATATTTGATGGAATATTTGATACGGGAGTAGCAAATAAACCTGAAAATCCTCCACCAGTTCCATTGGTTAATTCTGTTTTTAATCGCACATAAAAAAATAAATTTTCGCGCGTTATACTATAAACTTCTACTTTTATTGAATCGCCAGGATAATAGGCAGGCCTCAATGAAATATCATCCTCCACCACATTAATTGCCCTGGCTACAGGGAAATTAAAAGGAGCTTCTTGTGGTAAATTTGCATTAGGCGAATTATCGCCATTGGTTGATTCGCTTACCAAAGTTAAATTATCTATTCTGTTGTAATAACTCCAACCAGTAAATCCATTACTTTCGGTAAAATATGGATTGGTATTTACAGGGTTTCTTTTTACCGAAAATTTTAATTTATAACTATCGCCCAATCCTGCTGGGTCGGTTGCTCTCAATTCTACATAACCCCAGCCAGATTTTAATGGTCCACCTGGTCCATTTCGTCCTAAACTTTCATCGTTTAAAACAGTAGTATACAAACTGTCGTTAGGAAAAAAACACGGTCTGTTAATTTTAGAAAATGAAATGACGGTATCGCCTGTTGAAAATCTAATAAGCATTAAATACGAATGGTTAGGCTGAGGAATTAATTTAGTAGGAACATAATTACCATTTCCTTTAAAAACGCAAGTATCTACAAAAAACGAACCTGCTGTAGAATCAATAATTAAAACTGTAGCGTCATTTACAAAAGGTGCTTTTCCATTATCTAAATACCCAATCGATTTCGAAATTTTTATGGTATCTTTAATTAACTTATTAGGATCTAAAGGGTCGTATACAATTGTTCCCTCTACTACATATTGGCTTTCTCCTTGACCAGCATCCAGGTCTAATTTTTCAACACACGAAGTAAAAATTAAAGTAAGAAAAATTATAAAATATATTATATTATTTATTTTCATAAAAATTGTAATTAAAAATTAAAACTTGAAATTATAAGTAAATGCAGGAATAGGTACTGCAAATAATGAAAACTGAACCATTTCGGCAGTGCCTGTAGTTTTATTATCAACCCTTGGGTAAACCGCAAATGCATTTTTTCGACCAAGTAAATTATATACTCCAAAAATTATTTCCCACTCGTAAGTATATTTCATTTTTTTAAAGAAATTGGTAGGCATAGCAGCTGGTTGCACCCTGTCTTTGCTTTTTACCGATGCCGTTAAATCAACCCTAAAAAAATCAGGAATTCTAATATTATTTCTTGGTGCATTTGGATTATGAGGTACACCTAATCCTTCAAAAATAAATTTATTGGTTGGCAAGTTTACAGGTGTTCCACTTCCATAAACTACATTGCTATTTAATGTCCAACGTTTATTTAAATCGTAACTAACTACTAAATTTAAATTATGCAATTTGTCAAATCGAGTAGGGTACCAATCGTTGTTATTTACCCTTTCTACTTGGCGTTCGGTTCTTGCTAAAGTGTAACTAACAAAACCGGTTAGTTTTCCAGAATTCTTTTTCACAAAAAACTCCAATCCATAAGCACGTCCTTTACCCGATAAAAGTTGGGCTTCTATATTTGGATTCAACAATAAATCGGCACCATCAATGTAGTCAATTTGGTTTTCCATGGTTTTGTAGTAAGTCTCAACCGATATTTCAAACTCGTTTTTGGTATTTTTAAAGTTTTTAAAATAACCAATAGCAACTTGGTCGCTTATTTGTGGTTTAATGTTGTTGGTACTTGGTGTCCATACATCGAGCGGAATAGAGGCTGCAGTATTAGAAACTAAGTGAATGTATTGCGAAGTGCGCATGTAACTTGCTTTTAAACTACTACTTGAATTTAACTCATATTTAGCTGCAAACCTTGGTTCGAAGTTATAATAGTTTTGCATCGATTCGAAGTCATCGTATTTTTCGGTAGCAATTAATTTTCTTCCAAAATCAGTATATTCATTGCTGTAAAATCGTTTTTCACCATTGCCTAAATAATGAAAAGTAGAAAATCTTAATCCATAATTTAATGAAACTCTGCTACTAATTATTTGATCGTTGGATACATACAATGCATTTTCGAGTGAGTATTTAAAAGGTAAATCAATAGATTGTTTAATACCTCCACTTACAAAACTTGCATTTCCTGGTTTGAACTGATAGTATAACGTTTGACCACCAAAATTCACAGTATTTTTAGAATTTGGATACCATGTAAAATCTTGCTTTAAACTATAATTTATTATTCTAGAAGTCCATTTAAACCCTTCTCTTGTTCCAATTTCCTCCGTTCCAATTCCATAATCGTAATTACTATAAAATGCTGTAGTATTACTAAATAATTTATTGGCAATTTCGTGGTTCCACCTAGCAGTTAAAGTTTGGTTTCCCCAATTGAAACCAAAAGAAGCAACACCAAAAACATCTCTACCCATGTAACCTGATAAAAAAACTTTATCTCTTTTTCCTAAACTGTAATTTGCTTTTAAAGTCAAATCGTAAAAGTATAATTGTAGCCCATCAAAATCTTTGTTTCCCGCTAAAAAAGGAGCTGCTAACACATCGCCATAACTTCTTCTACCAGCTATTATGTAAGACCCTTTTCCTTTTTTAATTGGTCCTTCAAGTGTTAACCTCGAAAATATTATTCCAACTCCACCTTGTGCTGCAAATTGCTTTTTATTTCCTTCTTTTAATCTTACATCTAAAATTGATGCCAAACGACCTCCATACTTAGCATTTATTCCTCCTTTAAAAAGCTTTACATCTTTTACCGCATCAGGATTAAAAACTGAAAAGAAACCAAATAAATGCGATGAGTTGTAAACTGGTGCTTCATCTAATAATATTAAATTTTGATCAATACTGCCACCACGAACATTAAAGCCCGATGCACCTTCACCAACAGTACTTACGCCTGGTAATAATTGAATACTTTTTATTAAATCAATTTCACCTAACAATGCCGGAATTTTAGTAATGGTTTTCATGTCTAACTTGTTGGTTGACATTTCGGTAGTTTTTATATTTTCATCTTTTCTCTCTCCAACTACATTTATTGTTTTTAATTCTTTAGTTAGTGGCACTAATTCAAAATTAGTTTTTAAACTAGTAGTTAAATTAACACTTTGATTGATAGTATTGTATCCAACATATTTTATTGTAACAGTATAAGTGTTAGGTAATAAAGTTATGGAATAATAACCATATTCATTTGTAACAGTTCCTTTTCCGTTTTCTTTTATAAAAACTGTAACACCTATTAGTTCTTCACCTGTTTTTGAATCGCGCACGTAGCCGCTTAAAACTGATTTGTTGGGCTGTTGGGCTTGAATATAACTAGGAAAAAAAAGTAAAAATGTTGAATAAATAAAAATTGATTTTAATAAAAATTTCATTGGGGTAATTAGTTTTAGCGGTGCAATAGTAAACACTTTTAATATTATAAATATACAGTAAGTTCTTAAATTACACTTTTTTTGATTAAAGGTTGATTTCCGTTTTAAACTTTATTTTTAATAATTTGTTTTATAAAACAAAAATAATTTATTATTAAATTTATAAACCCAACGTTTAAATTAATAAATTATATTAATATTGAATAAATGATTTTAAAAAAATGTACACGATAATTATAATCATAGCAGTAATTGTTTTTTTAATACTAACTGCATTACAAACAGTTCAACAAGGAACAGTGGCTGTAATAACTATTTTTGGTAAATACAAACGCATTATGCAACCGGGTTTAAATGTCAAAATTCCTTTAATTGAGCAAGTTTACAAACGTATTTCTATTCAAAATCGTTCGGTAGAATTAGAGTTTCAAGCTGTAACCATTGATCAAGCCAATGTGTATTTTAAATCCATGTTGCTGTTCAGTGTAATGGATCAAGAAGATGATACCATACAAAGAGTAGCCTTTAAGTTTTTTAGTGAAAAAGATTTGATGCAAGCACTTATTCGCACCATCGAAGGAAGCATCCGTGCTTTTGTGGCTTCAAAAAAACAAGCAGAAGTATTGGCTTCGCGCAAAGAAATTGTTGACTTTGTGAAAGACCAAATTGATCATACGCTTTCTACTTGGGGTTATCATTTACAAGATTTACAAATAAACGATATCACTTTTGACCAAGCCATTATTGAAAGTATGAGCAAAGTAGTTGCCTCCAATAATTTAAAAGCTGCTGCAGAAAACGAAGGACAAGCATTATTGATTACCAAAACCAAAGCGGCAGAAGCGGAAGGTAACGCCATTAAAATATCGGCTGAGGCTGAAAAACAAGCAGCATTATTACGTGGAGAAGGTGTAGCTTTATTCCGCCAAGCAGTGGCAAAAGGTATGTCGAACGCGGCTGAAGAAATGAAACAAGCTAACTTAGACACGAACGTAATTTTGTTTAGTATGTGGACTGAAGCAGTTAAAAACTTTGCTGAATATGGAAAAGGAAATGTTATTTTCTTAGATGGAAGCCCTAATGGTATGGAAGCTACCATGAAACAAATCCAAGCCATGATGATTAAGAAAGATAACGAGGGTAAATAAGGTTTATTTACTTCAAAAAATCTTTCACTTCTTTTGCCCATTCATCTTCATATTTGTTTAAATAATTTTCGTGAGCAGCATTTGGGAAAGTAATTAGTTTTTTAGTGCCTTTTAAATTTTCAAAAATTTGGTTTGTTTCTTCCATTGAAACCTTTTCGTCTTTCAATCCATAAAATAACAAGGTTGGACATTTTATATTATTGGCATAATCACTCGGGTTATGTTTAAAAGCATCGAATCCATTAATAACTCCGCCCCAAAATACCAATAAATGCGCCATTGGAAAACTAGGAACATGCATGGTTTTAAACCTAGCTTTTACAGTTTGTAACATGGTTCCAAAAGGGCATTCAATAATGATTCCTTTTATTTGAAGTTGATAATAGTTTTGAGCTTTCATAATTGCGGCAGCACCTAGGGAAGTTCCAAAAAGATAAATAGTTTTCTCGCCTTTATTTGTCAAATAATCGTAAGCTGTTTTTACTTGTTCGGCTTCATAAAACCCAATGGTACATTGGTTTCCTTCCGATTTTCCTGCGCCCATAAAATCGACCATTAAAGTGTTATAACCCAAGTTTAAAAACACATGTGCTTTATCTAACATTTTACTTTTTTGTCCGCCATAACCATGAAAAAGTATAATTGTTCCTTTAGCACTATCTGTTTTCATCAACCAACAGTTTATGCTTCTGTTGCTTTTAAGTGTAATTTCTTCAAAAGGAATATTGGGAGAAAAATGGCTCAATGGTCTTGGAATACTCACTCCAAAAACCAAAGCTTTCAATTTTCCTGTAATGGATAATTCCTTTGGGTCCTTTGGTTTTTGGGTAATGGTTTCATCAAAATGAGTGAATTTATAAGCATGAAAACATGCAATTATATTGATAATTATAAATATGGAAAGTAGAAAACGGGTGATGTTTTTGAGCATTTTTAACTAAATTATCCGCTTTAAAATATAATCAGGATTTCGACTAGCACTAATTACAAATGAATGAATGAAGTTGATTAACAATCTTCATATTTCTTCATTACTTCAGTCCAAGGTTTAGGAGTTTTTTCTGAGGTTCTAAAATTAGCTATTCTATTCTTCAAAACTTCAATATGGAATTGTTTAACATCATCTGTTGGATGAAATTCCCTTAAATTCACCCATAGTAATTCCATGAGTTCCAACTTATCTACTTGGTTAAGATTTGATATTTCTTGTTTAATTGAAGCACCCATGTTTCAAATATAATCTTTTAATAAATGTAATTTACAATTGTTTTCTTAACTCTCTAATCGTTTAACCAACATATACATGTTTCCTTCTAATGGCAAGTAACCATACTCGTAACAAAACACATAGGTTGCACCCGCTTTGGTGGTATAAGTATGGGTTTGATAACTGAAATTGTAACCTTTTTCTTGCAATTTTTTTAAAGTGACTTTTGTTTTTCCTTCTTCAGCTGGAATCAAACTTTCTAATATTCTTCGGTTTTTACGCAACACATTATTGATGGTTTTCATTAAAGCACTGGTATCACTATTCAATTTATTGTTATAGTTACTTCTGCAAGCATCATCACAAAATTTTTTGTCAATTCTGCCTTTAATTACTTCGCCACAACTTGCGCATGTTTTAGTTTCCATATTAGTTTTTGAATTATTTCTCTTTTAAAAAACTCCAGCCATATTTCTCCATAAAATTATTTATTTCACTTTCAAATGATTGATTTGAGTGATGTATTTCTTGATTATGGATATATTTTCTTACTGATTCAAGGTGGCTATCGCTTACTCCCACAATCCAATAATCATCTTACCAAACAAATTTTTCAGAAGTAAGATTATGTTGATTTATCCAATAAGATGATTCACCTTTTATTAGCTGAGCAACTTTGGCTATAGTTTGTTCTTTGCCAAGTGAAATAAGACAATGGGCATGTTCTTGATAACCATTAATACAGTCAAGCCAAATCCCCTTTTCTTCTGCATTATTTTTAATATGCTCAAAAACATTTCTTCTTAATTCAGCTGAATTTAAAAATGGTTCCCTATTTTTAGTAGAAAATACCATGTGCATATATACTCTTACCCAACTCATATTATTTTTAATGTTAAATTATTTGGCTAAAGCCAATTTGTATGCTTTCTTTTTTTCAGTTGCTTAAAAGCAACTGCAATAGATGCTTAAAAACTAAAAGTTAATTTTTAAATCTTCAATATGTTTTCAGTAACAAAATCTATTGCAGTTAGGCTTTAGCCAACTGAAAGCCAATTACATTACTCATTCTTTTTTTCAGTTGCTTAAAAGCAACTGCAATAGATGCTTAAAAACTAAAAGTTAATTTTTAAATCTTCAATATGTTTTCAGTAACAAAATCTATTACAGTTAGGCTTTAGCCAACTGTCAACTAAATAAAATTCCTTTTTTGCTTTAGCACCATCTCCTAATTATTTTAGACTTCATTTTTTATAATCAATCAAATATTTCTAACCGCAATATAAAAAAATATTTTCCGATTGCAAACGGATAAATACGGTTATTAACGGAACTAAATGGATAATATACGAATCGGGTTTGGGAGCCGCCACATCTTTGCAGTGTTGATTTACAAAAACAATCGAAACGTATGGTCAACAACAAGTTCAATTAATTAAAAATTTAAAAAACAAAAAACACGTATGAACAATTTAAGAAACAGCATCCGCTTAATTGGCAATTTAGGCCAAAACCCAGAAGTAAAAGAAACTACAAACGGAAAAAAATTAGCAAAATTCAGTGTAGCAACTAACGAAAGTTACCGCGATGAGAGCGGAAAAGAAGTAAAAGAAACCATGTGGCACAACCTTATTGTGTGGGGCAAACAAGCCGACATTGCGGCCAAGTATTTGAAAAAAGGGAGCGAAGTAGCCATTGAAGGCAAATTAAGCAACCGCAATTACACCGATAAAGAAGGCGTAAAGCGCTATGTTACCGAAATTATAGTGAATGAATTTTTAATGCTTGGAGGAAAAGCAGAATAGTAAAAAAAGTAAAATAAATATTTAAGTATAAAATCAAATTTAAAAAAAAAAAACACGTATGAACAATTTAAGAAACAGCATCCGCTTAATTGGCAATTTAGGCCAAAATCCAGAAGTAAAAGAAACTACAAACGGAAAAAAATTAGCAAAATTTAGTGTAGCAACTAACGAAAGTTACCGCGATGAGAGCGGAAAAGAAGTAAAAGAAACCATGTGGCACAACCTTATTGTGTGGGGCAAACAAGCCGACATAGCGGCCAAGTATTTGAAAAAAGGAAGCGAAGTAGCCATTGAAGGCAAGTTAAGCAACCGCAATTACACCGATAAAGAAGGCGTAAAGCGTTACGTTACCGAAATTATAGTGAATGAATTTTTAATGCTTGGAGGAAAAGCAGAATAGTAAAAAAAGTAAAATAAATATTTAAGTATAAAATCAAATTTAAAAACAAAAAAAACACGTATGAACAATTTAAGAAACAGCATCCGCTTAATAGGAAATTTAGGCCAAAACCCTGAAGTAAAAGAAACTACAAACGGAAAAAAATTAGCAAAATTTAGTATAGCAACTAACGAAAGTTACCGCGATGAGAGCGGAAAAGAAGTAAAAGAAACCATGTGGCACAATTTAACAGTGTGGGGCAAACAAGCTGACATTGCGGCCAAGTATTTGAAAAAAGGAAGCGAAGTAGCCATTGAAGGCAAATTAAGCAACCGCAATTACACCGATAAAGAAGGAGTTAAGCGTTATGTAACCGAAATTATAGTGAATGAATTTTTAATGCTTGGAGGTAAAGCCGAATAACTTTAACTTTCTATTTTAAAAAACGTCATTTGCTTGAATAGTAAGTGGCGTTTTTTTTTAATATTACTATTTAATTATGCTTCAAATAACCTAAACTAAAAATCACTTTTTTATTATATAATTGCACATAAAATTAAAACATAATAACATTATGAAAATAATAGTACCTATGGCTGGTATGGGCAAGCGCATGAGGCCGCATACATTAACTACACCAAAACCTTTAGTGCCTGTTGCAGGTAAACCCATTGTTCAAAAACTAATAGAAGATTTAGAAAAAGTTTGCGGAAAAGGAATAGAAGAAGTTGCTTTTATCATTGGCCCAAGTTTTGGCAAAGCGGTGGAAGCAGATTTGATAGCTATAGCCGAAAAATTAGGAGCTAAGGGCAGTATTTATTACCAACACGAAGCTTTAGGAACTGCCCATGCTATAATGTGTGCCAAAGAAAGTTTAGATGGAAATGTATTGGTAGTTTTTGCCGATACTTTATTCAAAGCTGATTTTGTGTTAGACAGAAGCAAAGAAGGAATTATTTGGGTTCAAAAAGTAGAAGATCCTCGTCCGTTTGGAGTAGTAAAAGTAAATGCCGATAATGTAATTACCGATTTTGTGGAAAAACCTGAAAATTTTGTGTCTGACTTGGCCATTATTGGAATTTATTATTTCAAAGATGGTGCTTATTTACGTTCTGAATTACAGTATTTATTGGATAATAATATAACCGAAAAAGGCGAATACCAATTAACCAATGCTTTGGAAAATATGAAAGCAAAAGGCACACAGTTTGAACCAGGAAAAGTGACAGAGTGGTTAGATTGTGGCAACAAAAACTCTACAGTTTTTACCAACGGCCGCATTCTTTCTTACATGCACGATGATAAGGAAAACATGGTTCACGAATCGGTTAAAATGGAAGGATCAGTAATTATTCAACCAAGTTATATTGGAAAAAATGTAAAACTGAACCGCAGCGTGGTTGGCCCTTATGCCAGCATTGGCGATGGTTGCACAATAGAAAATTCTGTAGTAAGCAATTGTATTATTCAAACCAATACCAAACTAGTAAATGCAGTAATTGACAATGCCATGATTGGCAATAGTGTAATATATACTGGCGAAGCGAAAGACTTAAGCATTGGCGACTTTACAACTGTGATGTAGTTGGTGGTTGATAGTTGATAGAAATTATAAACAAAAAAAGCAGTTCAAATGGGCGGCTTTTTTTCGCTTTAAATCCATTGCAGGCTGCCGATAGCTATAGGCACTGCCTGCAATAATAGGAATGAAAATTGTTGGTGGGGTCGCCATTTGCGTCAACTTAAGAAATTGAAAAAGTGAAGTTCCAAAGGAACCACCTTACGGTAGCCCCGATTGAAATTTGGGGTAAAATTCAAAAATAAAAATAAGAAAACCCAAAAATCTATGTGTATGCCAAAGGCATTCACATAGATTTTTGGGTTTTCTTGGGGAATGATTCGCTCGTATTTTAAACGGGTTAAAACCTGTTGCTATGTTGAGATCGCTTTTTTGTTTAGGTCAATTTGTATTTATTCTTCCTTATAATTTGTATTATCAAAATACGAAACTGTGTCAGTTTTATTTCTACCAACTAACCTTACATTGGTTTTAATTTTTTTAACAAAGTCTTCGTCTTTTATGTCGTTATACTCGTTGGTAAAACTATTGCTGCTGTTAAAATATAGTTTAAAATCGCCTTTGTCTTCTAATACTATATAAGTCCATTTCCAGTTTTTATCTTCGGTATTTCTTTTTTTGTAAACTATTAAAGTTCCTACTCCAATTTTAGTTTTTATAGTATCTTTTAATACAAAAATTATTGAATCGTTTTGGTTGTCTTTTGGTTTTGGTTCATAATTAAAAAGTTCAGCACGGGCAAACGAATCGATAGATTTATACTTTGAAGGAAATTTATTGGTTTTTGATAGATTGTGTAACAACTTGTAAGTAGCAATTCTAGTTGTGTTTTTCGATGCCCATTTTTCCCAATTGCTTTCATCAACAACAATATTGTTTTTTAATAATAATGCGCCAACACTAACCTGCAAAGCTTCTTCCCCATTTTTTAATATTTTATCGAAAAACTGTTTTACAACAGGTTCATTGTAAAAAGGAGTTAACAATACAGCATAGTCAAAAACAATGCTATTGCTAGCAGATTTAAATTCTTTATCTACATTTAAAAAATCCGAATCGTAACCTTCTTCATCTTCATCATCGTAGTTGTCATAACTGTCGCCACTATTGTTATCCTCATCGTTTTGAATACTTGCAATGTGTTTTTTTAATTCAATATTGGCAGTACTTATTAGTTTTGATTTATTGCTTGTATATAAAACTGGGTCTATTAAATTTTCATACTTTAGCTGAGCTAACATGGTTATAATTCTTTCTTTGTATTCATCAAATTCTAATAAAAACACAAGTTGAGGTGCAACTTTAGCGGCTATTTCAAGCGAATCGCATAGTTGATTAATACATACATTGAACCCATAACTTTCTTCATCAATTGGGGTTTCTTTTTTAACAAGTTCGGCAAATGCTTGTGCAGCAGGCAATGTGTTTTGATCAACCAAAGCAAACAAAACACCAAACATAAAAGCAGGTGTGTCTTTTACTGAAAAGTAATATTGCTTTAGCCAATTTATACATTCGGTAGTTTTTATTTTACTTAAAGCTTCAATTAAAGTAGTGTGTTTATCTATTTCAAATTCGGTTTCCCCTGCTTTTTTTATTGCTTGTGTTAATTCTTTAAAATCTTTGTTTTTTATTTGCGTGCTAAGTTTATATATACTTGCTCTTGCTCCTGCTTTTATTGAAGAATCAGCCGAAAAAATATTGGTTAAAAACAACGATACTTTTGATTCAGTAATTGGCAACCCATAATTTGAATCTAGTAAAGAAAAAGTATTATAAAAGGTATCGATAAATGCACTTTTTATCCCTTTTTGGCATACTGTATTTAAAGTATAAAGATACCTGCCTTTTTGAATCATTTTAACTCTAATGTATTTATTGTTATTTCGAATAGCTTCAACATTATACTCTAAAATATTGGCTCCATTTTTATTTGAATATACCTTATTTGTAATAATTGGATCTTTAATTTCATCTCCTGTTCTTATTTCGCTATCCCACAACGAATCGATGTTTGCATAAGAAAAATATTTATGGTATTTATCGTAATTTAATCTAATTTTTTCTCCTGTTACTTTTGAATCATAAAATTCAATTTCGTTTTTGTATTCGTAATCATCTTCTTTAAGTTCTTTTTTAGAATAAGTTCCGTTCATTAGTTTTAGATAATCATTTTTTTCGGGTGCTTCAACCAACTTAACTTTAAACCATAAACTTGTGTCAATGTGTTCAATAAACTTTTCAATTTTTGGTTTATTATTTAATTTAAATGAATTTAAAAAAGATAAATCGCCTGAGTTATCCAATAAAAAGTAGTAATAAGGTCCATTAACAATTAATTTTCCATTGGTTAATTCTTTTTCTTTTTCTAATACAAAACTTGCTGAAAAAGTGTTTGTATCGATTTTAATATTTTTAACAGTAAAATTATTTTTTTCAGCTGCTTTTTCTATAATGTAATTGTATTCAAAAGTATCTTGTTCTATATACCTTGGCTCGGTATTCATTTGTACTAAAACTAAATTATACTTTAAACCATTATCGCTTACAGCCAAGTGTTTTATTGAGT
>CAMCEM010000061.1 GCA_945873755.1 Chitinophaga pinensis
CTATAATTGACACATTGATAGGCATAGTTAAGCCAATTAGTAATAATAATAAAATTTATATTGAAGGTTATAATACCAAGTTCAAAACACAATTAAGAATTAACGATTTGCTTGTTGATAGTTCTAAATTATTGTTCGATGATGTAAGATTAATATATAATGATTCAGAATTATTGGTTTCAAATTTTTCATTTTCTTCTATAAATCCACCAAAATATATTTTACCAAAACTTATTATTAAAAACAAATCTTTCAATACACCATCGTTTGAAATATCAAATAATTGCCAATTAAACATTAATTGCTTCAATTCCAGCTTGTTGATATTTATTGATACTGGAGCATTTGCTAATATTCACGGTTCAATAATAATAAATGGCATTGATAATAGTAATGTCAATATTAGTAGGTTGATTGGTATTGATAGTAATTCTATCAGAACTAAATCAACTGGTCGAATTACAATTAATTCATTCGTAAATAATTTTAGTTTTGGTAAATGGGGTAATAGACATATTGCCACTTTCGATTCTGGCTCTATTTTTTATTGCAATAAATTTTTTAATATTTTTGGTACTGTTGATAATCCAAGAGTAACTTTTCATTCTGGTAGTAATTGTTTTGTTGAAGAGGGATTTGTAGCAATAGGATATAAATATGGAAATGTATTAATTAAAAATTTGGGTACACATTTATTTTGGACGCCAACAAATTTTATTGAGTATGATAAAACTATATTTGAAAATTTACAAATTGATACTGGTACTTTATATGTTTATTCTTTAATATTGACAATTAAAGGCAACTTAATTATAAATCCCACAGCGTCTTTGTTTTTTTATAATAGCTGGGGTAATCAAGAAAAATTAACTACCATCAACTTTAATGGCAACAAACCACAAAGTATAAGCGGTGGTGGGGCAATTAATGTATTTTCTTCCAATAATTCGCCTGTTAATTTTAAATTTAGCAACCCTGCAGGCATAACACTTAACCGTAACTTGAATTTGGCCAATAGCAATGTAATTTTAGATACTGGTTTTATAAATTTAAATGGCTATAACCTTTACATTGGCGAAGACTCCTTAAACTATGGCAATTTAAAAGTAAACAAAGGCTTCATTACTGGCAATGGTACTTTAACCAAGTGGTATCCTGCCAACAAAACTGTAACCAATAATTTAGATTCTACTTTATTTCCTTTTGGAACTATTTCACAAAATCGCAATTTATGGGTAAGTGGCAATTTTACCCAAGCAGGGACTTTAACAGTTAGTTATAATAATATTGCGGGCTTTAATCCATTTTCAGCTCCTTTTAACGATAGTTTAACCAATAATTTATTGGTAAATGGCAGGCAAAATTATAGTTGGCAACTCACCAAAAGTGCATCCTTAAAAGGAACTAATTTAGCCATAAAAGCCTTGGGTAATTTAGAAAATACTTATGTTAATTTACCAACAAACGCAAGGCTAACTTTGGTAAATAGTAAAGCGCCTGGAACATATTTAAACGGAACAAACACGGCCTTAATGCCATTGGCTACTAGAATAAATATTTCTGATTCGAATTTAAACAATACTTTTTATATGGGTGGATATAACAATTATTGCACCCCACCTCCAACTCCATTGGCAAATAATGCTTCCATTTGTAATGGAAAAAACACTCAACTTAGGGCTTTCGGAATAGGTAAAATTGCTTGGTATTCCGATTCAGTTGCTGGAACATTATTAAAAACCGATTCTGTTTTTAATACTCCTTTTTTAAACAATAACACAACCTTTTATGTGCAAGATAGCACTTGTATGCCTAGTGCAAGAAGGAAAATAACAGTTACTGTATTGCCAAAACCAATTGTTTCAATTACTGCAAATGCAACCATGGTTTGCAAAGGTAACAGCATTATATTAAGGGGAAATGGCGCACAAAATTATTTGTGGAACAACGGAGTTTTAAATGGAATTGCATTTACACCTACAAACAGTAATATTTACAAAGTTATTGGAGCAGATAGCAACAATTGCGTTGATTCTGCATTTATAAATATTATAGTTCACCCAACTCCAACAGTTACTGCTTGGGCAAGTATTAATCCTGTTTGTGCCAAAACTCCAATTACATTAAATGGAAGTGGTGCTAAGTTTTACTTTTGGAGCGATGGTGTTACAAACGGAACTCCTTTTGTTCCATTAGCAAATAAAACCTATAGTTTAACCGCATTAGATTCGAATGGTTGTTCAAATACAACATTTATAAATTTAGTTGTAAAACCTTTGCCTAGTAATTTAGTAACAAAAAATAAAACTGTATTAACTGCCTCATTAAGTGGAGCTAGTTACCAATGGATAAATTGTGCAAATAAAGCAATTATAGTTGGAGCAAATTCTCAATCGTTTACTGCTTCCGTTAATGGAAATTATGCAGCAATTATTTCGCAAAATGGTTGTTCTGATACTTCAGTTTGTATCAATGTAAATTCAGTTGGAATTAACGAAAACGATTTTAAAACGTTTAGTATTTACCCAAATCCTGCTTCAAATAAACTAAACATAGTATTTGAGGGCAATGCACCACAAAACTTAATAGCCAATATTTACGATAGTAAAGGTAGTTTAGTAAAAAGTGAAACTGTGGTGAATAATGAAATAAACATCACCAACATAGCTCAAGGACTTTATTTGCTAACCATAGATAGCGAAGGGAAAAGCTATAGTAGTAAGTTTGTTAAGGAGTAAACCCAACTTCCGTCAGACGCTTAAAAAGCCTTTGCGTTGCCAAGGCGTCAGACGGATTTAAAGTATATTTTCATTTATTTCCTTAATAAATGCAAATCATTTTTATAGTTGAGCAATGTACTATAATTTGCACCCATGCTTTCCAACCGACAATTATTTCTATCCAATCAAGCTCAAACAACCAATTTTCCTGTAATGCTGGAAATTGAAAAAGCAGATGGTGTTTATTTATATGGAACAGATGGTAAAAAATACTTAGATTTTATTTCGGGTATTTCGGTAAGTAGTTTGGGCCATAACAATGAAGCTGTAAAAAATGCAATTAAAAACCAAGTAGACAAATACATGCATTTAATGGTTTATGGCGAATACATTCAGGAACCTACTGCTTTGCTAGCAGCAAAAATAGTGAGTTATTTACCCTCAAAATTAAATTGTGTTTATTTTGTAAACTCGGGTGCCGAAGCAACAGATGGTGCATTAAAACTAGCAAAAAGAGTTACCAAAAAAACAAAAATAATAGCTTGTAAAAATGCTTACCACGGCAGCACTCATGCCGCTTTAAGCTTAAACAGCAGCGAATATTATACTCAAGCCTATCGACCTCTTTTGCCCGATGTACATTTTATTGAATTTAACAATATTGAATCGTTAAAAATAATTGATGAAAAAACTGCTTGTGTAATTATAGAAACCATTCAAGGCGAGGCTGGGTATTTAGTTCCAACATACGAGTTTTTAAAAGCATTGGAAAATAAATGCAAAGAAAACTGTGCTTTATTAATTTTTGATGAAATACAAGCCGGAATAGGTAAAACAGGCAAAATGTTTGCTTTTGAACATTGGGGAATTGAACCTGATATATTACTTTTAGGTAAAGCTTTGGGAGCCGGTATGCCAATTGGCGCATTTGTAAGTTCAAAAAAAATGATGCATCTGTTTGCTGATAATCCAATACTTGGGCATATCACAACTTTTGGTGGCCATCCAGTTATAGCTACTGCTGCACTAGCTGGTTTAAATGAATTAGAAAGATTGAATTTATTAAGTGAAGTAAATGAAAAAGAACTTTTAATTAGAAAACTCTTAATTCACCCAAAAATAAAAGAAATAAGGGGTAAAGGATTGATGTTAACTGCCCAACTTACTACTTTTGAAGAAACACTAAAACTTTGCCAACTATGCATTGCTGATGGTTTAATAATTGATTGGTTCTTATATGCAAATAATGCTGTTAGAATAGTTCCTCCTTTAATAATTACAAATCAAGAAATAGAAATTGCTATTGCAATAATTTTAAAAAACTTAGACTTAATTTAAATTAAAAAAGCATTTATCATATTTATAAATTATGAATATTTCTTTTTTCTTTAATTAAATTGAATACTAAATTGTTAACTACTGATTATCTTTAGTTTTATATTAAAAATAAATTCATTTTTACATTATTTTCAATTTCCAAAAAATTATTAATTATTACATTTTTTCAAATACTTTTAATTGAATATAAAGTAATTCAGTAAAAAAAACGATATTCGCACAAATTTACAAGAATTCGAGACAATTTTAATGAGCGAAAGCACAGGTACAAAACGATTAAACGCAGTAGTAAAAGAGCTAAATGTAGGTATGCAAACACTTATAGATCATTTAGCAAAAAAAGGTCATAGTATTGAAGCTAAACCTACTACAAAGCTTTCAGAAGAGCAATATAACATGTTGCTTAGCGATTTTCAGAGTGAGAAAAAGAATAAAGAAGATTCAAAACAACTAATTCAAAATAAAAACAAACCGAAAGATGTTACTATTGAGCAAATTAAGCCCAAAGTAATTGAAATCGATATGGATGATGAAGACGATCATTCTGTAATGGTTAAATCGGGTTTATCGGGTAGGAATGAAAGACCTGTTGAAAAAAAACATACTAAACCTGTTGAAGAAATAGCAGAGCAAATAGTTGAAAAACCTATTGAAATAAAAGTAGAAACGCCTGTAATAGAAAAGAATAAAGAGGTAAAACCTATTGAAGTAAAAGTAGAAACACCAATAATTGAACAAAAAAAGGAAGTTGAGCCACCTATCGAAACTAAGGTAGTTGAAGAAAAAATTGTAAAAACTTCAGATAAACCAGAACTTGAAAAGGAAGTAATTGTTGAAGAAATTAATGATTCGCCAAAATTTACTATTTTAGGAAAAATAGATTTAGATGCTTTAAATTCTAAAACACGACCCGACAAAAAGGTTAAAGAAAAGAAGGAAGTTGAAAAAACTCCAGCAAAAAAAGTTTCGACTAAAAAAACTGTTGAGACAGAAGTTGAAGTAAAAAAAGAAGCCGCAGTTGAAGAGAAAGTAATAGAAAAAAAGGTAGAAATAATAGTAGAACAGACTCCCGTAATTGTAGATGAAACTCCAGACAAAACTGAAGTTGAAGCCCCACAATTAATGGAGACTAATTACGAAAAGCTATCGGGCTTAAAAGTAATGGGTAAAATTGAATTACCTGTTGAATTACCTAAATCTAGCTCTAAACCTTTAGCATCGAGCGATCCAAACAGTAAGAAAAAACGCAAACGAAACAATTATATTGGTGGTAGTGATACCACAAACGATAAATTAAATAAGTTTAACAAACCTGCAGATGGAACTGCAAGGCCTCCTTACCAAGGAAATAACCCCAACGCTCCACGAACTCCTTACCAAGGAAACAATCCAAACGCACCAAGAACACCTTATCAAGGAAATAACCCTAACGGACCAAGAACACCTTACCAAGGAAACAATGCTGCTGGAGGAGCAAGACCACCTTATAACAAAGGCGGCAACAATACTGCAGGAAATAGAACTGGGGGTACTCCTTATAAACCAGGCGAAAAGAAAGAAATTACAGATAAAGAAATACAAGATAAACTAAAAGCAACTTTAGCGCGATTAAATCCAGGAAGTAAAAATCCAAATATAGGAGCCGTACGTTCAAAAATACGTAAACAAAAACGTGATGATGCCAGAAGTGAAAGAGAAGAAGCTGCAATTGAAGCTGAATTAGCAAATAAAGTATTAAAGGTAACAGAATTTGTTACTGCTAACGAATTGGCTAAAATGATGGAGGTTACTGTAACTCAAATTATATCGGCTTGTATGAGTTTAGGTATGATGGTTTCTATAAACCAACGTTTAGATGCTGAAACAATAAGTATAGTAGCTGAAGAATTTGGTTTTGAAGTTGATTTTGTAAGTGCTGAAGTACAAGAAGCAGTAGAAGAAGATATTGATGATCCTGCAGATTTATTGCCTCGTGCACCAATAGTTACCGTAATGGGTCACGTTGATCATGGAAAAACATCGTTATTAGATTATATACGTAAAGCAAACGTAATTGCAGGCGAAGCAGGTGGAATAACCCAACACGTTGGCGCTTATGAAGTAACTTTAGATAATGGCAAAAAAATTGCATTTTTAGATACTCCTGGTCACGAAGCATTTACTGCAATGCGCGCACGTGGAGCTAAGATAACAGATATTGTAATTATTGTAATTGCTGCCGATGATAGTGTAATGCCTCAAACAAAAGAAGCAATAAGTCATGCGCAAGCAGCTGCAGTTCCAATTGTTTTTGCATTTAATAAAATTGATAAAGATGGTGCTAATGTGGAACGTATTCGTGAACAATTAGCGCAAATGAATATTTTAGTAGAAGAATGGGGTGGTAAATACCAAACCCAAGAAATTTCAGCTAAAAAAGGTTTAAATATTCAAGCATTACTCGATAAAGTATTATTAGAAGCTGAATTATTAGATTTAAAAGCAAATCCAAACCGCAGAGCAGTTGGTTCTATCATAGAAGCATCGCTTGATAAAGGGAGAGGAATTGTAGCAACTTTAATGGTTCAAAACGGAACTTTAAGAGTTGGAGATCCAATAATTGCTGGAACAAATTCAGGAAAAGTAAAAGCCATGTTTGATGAACGTGGTAAAAAAATGCTTTTTGCAGGACCTTCAACTCCAGCTGTAGTGCTAGGTTTTGATGGTGCACCACAAGCAGGTGATAAATTAATTATTACTAAAACAGAACAAGAAGCAAGAGAAATTTCGAACAAGCGCAAGCAATTACAACGCGAACAAGGTTTACGTACCAACAAACACATTACATTAGATGAAATTGGACGTAGATTAGCAATTGGTAATTTTAAAGAATTAAAAATTATTGTTAAAGGAGATGTGGATGGTTCGGTTGAAGCATTGGCAGATTCATTAATCAAACTTTCAACTGAAGAAGTTCAGGTGAGTGTAATATACAAAGCAGTTGGTCAAATATCGGAAAGCGATGTTATGTTGGCTTCAGCATCGGATGCAATTATTATTGGTTTCCAAGTACGTCCTTCGCCTCAAGCCCGTAAATTGGCCGAAAGTGAATCAATTGACATAAGGATGTATTCAATTATTTACAATGCAATTGGCGAAATTAAATCGGCTATTGAAGGAATGCATACTCCTAAAATGGAAGAGAAAATTACTGGTAATATTGAAATACGCGAAGTATTTAAAATTACTAAAGTGGGCGCAGTTGCAGGTTGTATGGTTACCGATGGAAAAGTATTCCGTAACTCTAAAATACGCATAATACGCGATGGTGTAGTAGTTCACACTGGTTTACTTTCATCGTTAAAACGTTTTAAAGACGATGTGAAAGAAGTAGCTTATGGATTTGATTGTGGATTAACAATAGATAAATTCAATGATATGAAAGTTGGCGATTTTATTGAAGCATATGAAGAAGTTGAAATAAAACGACCTGCAATTAAATAATAAAATTATAATATAAATAAATCAGCCAAGTATAATTTTTACTTGGCTGTTTTTGTTAAATAAAAAAACAAAATGACAAAACATATTAAACCCGAAAAATATATAAAAGATAGAGGTCAAAGTTTAGAATTACAATCGTGTTACATGAATACCGATTGGAAAGAAACTGGAAAAGCAACTATTTTAATTGTAAAGAAAATACCAAGAACCAATTATATAATTGGAAGTTTTCAAATAGATTTATGGTGTTTAGGAATTAAACAAACCTCATGGGGTTATGGTATTAACGAAAAAAAATTAGCCAATATTTTTTCAAAACTAGGCGAAGGAAAACCTTTTGCAGCAAGCAGTTTTAGTTTGTGCAGTCAAATTATAAAAGAGGCAAATAAATTTGGAATTTCAAATGGTTTAACCACGCCTGATAATTTTGAAACCAGTAAATATTTAATAGAAGAAAATATTGAAAATCCAATTGAAATTGTTTTTGGTAAAAATGGTAAACCTCATTATATTAAAAATGAGTTTAACGACAACGAACAAATTATCAGCAACCTTACAAAAACCTTAGGTGCTGATGGATTTACTATTGAATAAAGTCAAAGTTTTTATACTTTATTCAAAATAATTCTAAAAGTAGTTCCTTTGCCTAGTTCACTCTGTCTTACAAATATTTTACCTTTGTGATATCCTTCAACAATTCGTTTTACAAGAGATAAACCTAAACCCCACCCTCTTTTTTTGGTAGTAAATCCTGGTTTAAAAACTGTTTTAAATTTCGACTTTGGAATTCCTTTTCCCGAGTCTTTAATATCAATTAATACGTGTTTTAAATCGTGACCAATATTTATATTTAATTCACCTTTGCCTTCCATTGCATCAATGGCATTTTTACAAAGGTTTTCTAAAACCCAATCAAATAAAGGAATATTAATTTTAGCCCAATTCCCTGGTGTAGAAACATTAATATGTATATTAACTTGGCTAGAAACTCGAGTTTTTAAGTATTGCATAGAGTTTTCAATAACTAAATCCATGTTTTCTTCTTTTAATACTGGCTCAGACCCAATTTTACTGAATCTTTCAGTTATTAATTCTAATCGTTTGGTATCGTTTTGAAGTTCATCCAACAAATAGCCTTGTTCTTCTTTTGGCGTTTCTCTTAGTAAATTAATCCATTCGCTTAACGATGAAATAGGTGTTCCTAATTGATGGGCTGTTTCCTTACTCATTCCTACCCAAACCTGATTTTGTTCCGATCTTCTACTGCTACTTAAAGCCAAATAGCTCATAATAGCAAAAAAACTAATAAGTGCCAATTGAATAGCCGGATATGCTTTTAATTGAGTAAGAATTATTGAGTTTTTATAATAAAGTAATTGGTAAAAATTGTTTTCTTCATCATAAACAATTTTAATTGGATTGTGTTGGCTCTTCATTTCCAACAATTCTTCATTTAAAAAAGCTGTATCAATAGCTAAAGTAGAATCAATGTTTCTGTAACTTATAATTTTATTATTACCATCAGTTAATATAATTGGTATGGTTTCATTTCCTGTCACAATATCGAGTAAAAAATCAATATCGCCCTCTGCCTTTGCCATACTTTGTGTAGCATTAGCCCATAATTTTATTTTTTTTTGTTCTTCAATGGCAAGTTGTTTTACTAGCTTATTGGTATACCAAATTGAAAACACTCCAATGCAAATAGCAATTAAAACCAATGCACGTTTCCACCATTTTTTCTGTTCGTATAAACGCATAATATTAAAACGAAAATAAGTAAAATTTATACATCGTAGTTATTCTTTTAACTCAATGAAATCATTCACTTTTATTTTTTCATTAAAGTTCAATGCAGATATATTTAAACCAAAAAGCACCCTATTATTTAAAGTTCTATATTTTGCCAGTTTGCTTAATGGTTCATTATTTATTACTCCAGTTTCTTGGTTTATGGTTATAATATTGCACCGTCCGCATTTTTTAACACCTTTAAACAAAATATTGTTTATATAAAACGCCATAAAATTATCCTCATCAAATGCCTTTCCACCTTCAAAAACTATGTTGGGTCTAAATCTATTTATATCAATTTTTTGTTCCAACTTATTATTCAAATCATTTAACGATTCTTGTCCTATAATTAATATTTGGTATCCATCGCTAAAGCTAGTTATTTCATTATTACTAGCATATTTCAAATCAACTTTTCTTTCTGAATCATTTGGCATATAAAATAGTTTAACTTTAAAATCAAGAATATTGCTAAACCAAATAGAACCTGCATCATATTCAACTGCTAAACATTCATCTTCCCAAATTTTAACTTTTTGCTTATTTCCTTTAATTGATTGAGGAATATTAAAGCTGCTATTATAATAACTAATGTTAAACCCGTTTTTATTAAAACTGAGCTTAAACAATGCTAATTCATTTATTTCTCTTTGAGTTATAAAAACATTTTGATCATTACAAAGCATCCATCTTCTATCAAATTGCAATCCTCTTTCTTCAATATAACTTTCATTTAAAGATATACCTCCTAAAGATTTAATTGGATAGATAAAGATTTGAGAGATTTGATACATGTAATAAAAAAACACGCCTAAAGCGTGTTTCAAATTTAAAATAATACTTTATTAATCAAATTTATGATAAGCAGATTTTTTTAGTTCTTCAGGGCTTAAAGATTTGAAATAATCGTAAGTAATTTTCAATCCATCGGCCCTACTTACTTTAGGCTCCCACCCTAAAATTTCTTTTGCTTTCGTAATATCTGGTTTTCGTTGTTTTGGGTCGTCTTTTGGCAATGGTTTCGAAACTAATTTTTGGTTAGTGCCAGTTAATTTTATAATTTCCTCACCAAAATCTTTAATAGTTATTTCATTTGGATTACCAATATTTACAGGCTGAGCATAATCGCTTAAAAGTAATCTATAAATACCTTCTATTAAATCATCTACATAACAAAAAGAGCGTGTTTGCGAACCATCACCAAACATTGTTAAATCCTCACCTCTCAACGCTTGTCCAATAAATGCTGGTAAAACTCTTCCATCATTTAGGCGCATACGTGGACCATAAGTGTTAAAAATACGCACAATGCGGGTTTCCAAACCATGGTAAGTATGATAGGCCATTGTGATGGCTTCTTGAAAACGCTTGGCTTCATCGTAAACTCCACGTGGCCCAACTGGGTTTACATTTCCCCAGTATTCTTCTGTTTGCGGGTGAACCAATGGATCGCCATAAACTTCGGATGTGGAAGCTATTAAAACTCTAGCACCCTTTTCTTTTGCTAAACCCAAACAATTATGAATTCCTAATGAGCCTACTTTTAAAGTTTGAATGGGTATTTTTAAATAGTCAATTGGACTAGCAGGACTGGCAAAATGTAATATATAATCTAATTGCCCCGATACATAAATAAATTTGCTTACATCATGGTGATAAAACTCAAAACTTTCTAATTTGAATAAATGTTCAATGTTTTTTAAATCACCTGTAATTAAATTATCCATGCCAATTACATGGTAATCTTCTTTTATAAATCTATCGCAAAGGTGAGAACCTAAAAAGCCCGCAGCACCTGTTATTAAAACCCTTTTCTTACTCATTATTTTATTTAATAATTTGTTAAATTTTGTATGAAAATCTAATTCAATTAATTAGTTTTTACTCCTATACAATAGTACTCAAAACCTAATTCTTTCATTTCTGCAATATCATAAATATTACGTCCATCAAAAATTACATTTCCTTTCATTAATTTTTTTACTACTTGAAAATCGGGTGATCTAAAATCAGGCCATTCAGTAACCACTAACAAGGCGTCAGCATCAATTAAAGCACTATTTTCATTTTTTGCGAATTCTATTTGTTCTCCTAAAATGTGTTTAGCTTCTTTCATAGCCACTGGATCGTAAGCTTTAACATTTGCACCTGCTGCTAATAGTTTTTCAATAATTACTAACGAAGGTGCTTCGCGCATGTCATCGGTTTTTGGTTTAAATGAAAGGCCCCACATTGCAAAAGTTTTCCCTTTTATATTGCCATCAAAATGTTTAATAATTTTATCAAATAAAACCGATTTCTGTGCTTCGTTTACAGCTTCCACCGACTCTAAAATTTGCATGGTATAGCCATTATCTTTTGCAGTTTTTATTAATGCTTTTACATCTTTAGGGAAACAACTACCCCCATAACCAATTCCAGGGTAAATAAATTTATTTCCAATACGTCCATCGCTACCAATTCCTTTACGAACCATATTTACATCGGCACCCATTATTTCACATAAGTTTGCTATATCGTTCATAAAACTAATTTTTGTAGCAAGCATGCTATTTGCAGCATACTTAGTCATTTCTGCACTAGGCACATCCATAAAAATAATTGGATGACCATTTAATAAAAATGGCTTGTACAATTTACGCATTATATCTTCTGCATACTTATTTTCTACTCCAATTACAATTCTATCTGGCTTTAAAAAATCATCAATCGCAGCACCTTCTTTTAAAAACTCAGGATTTGAAGCTACAGCAAATTCAATACTTAAATTACGTTTAGTTAATTCTTCTTGAACAGCAGCTTTAACTTTATTGGCTGTGCCAACCGGAACAGTACTTTTGGTCACTACTACACAAAATTCATCAATATTCTGACCAATTTCACGGGCAACTGCAATTACATATTTTAAATCAGCACTCCCATCTTCGCCCGGAGGTGTTCCTACTGCTATAAATGCCACATCGCAACCTTTAATACTTTCAGGTAAACTGGTGCTGAATTGAAGCCTTCCTTTTTCTACATTTTTTAAAACCATCTCTTCCAAGCCTGGTTCGTAAATAGGCATAATACCTTTTTTTAAGTTGTCAATTTTCTTTTGATCTACATCAATACAAACCACATCAATACCTACTTCGGCAAAACATGTTCCTGTAACTAATCCTACATAACCAGTGCCTACAACTGCTATTTTCATATATTATAAATTGTTATAAATTTAAAGGTCAAAAATATAATTACATATTTGAAATTCAATTTTTATTACTAACATCATAAATTAAATTTATATTCACGATACATTTAATTAATAGCTGTTCAAATACTGTAATAAAAGGAGATAGCAACTTAAAAAAAATAAAAAGCTATTTAAACGGAAATAAATTGTTGATAACTGGCTTTTAGATTAAATTGATAGTGGCAATTCCATGAATAGCATTGCTAATTTCTAATATTAAATTTGGATTTTTTTCAAAAGCATTCCCAATAACTACTATATCAGCACCTGCATTGGCAGTGGCTAAAGCTTGTTCCGCAGTTTTTATTCCCCCACCAACAAAAATAGGTGTGTCTACGCTTTTCCTCACTTCTTCTATCATTGAAGTTGATATTGGGTTTAAAGCACCACTGCCTGCATCCATATACATTACTTGCAAGCCAAGCATTTCGCCTGCCATAGCTGTGCATACTGCAATATTATTTTTATCGTGCGGAATAGGCATGGTATTACTCATGTACATTACACTGGTTATATTACCACCATCAACTATCATGTAGGCCGTTGGTATTACTTCAATTCCCGATTTTTTTAAACCTGGAGCTGCCAATACATGTTTGCCAATTAGCAGTTCTGAATTTCGCCCACTTATCATACTTAAAAACAAAATTGCATCGGCTTCATCGTGCACTTGCATTATATTTCCGGGGAATAACAAAACAGGAATTGTAGTTAACGATTTTATTTTAGAAACACATTTGCTCCAAAATCCATTTGTAATTAAACTCCCTCCTACTAATATTAAATCAACTTTTGCTTTATTACAAAGGTTACAAATATTAACTAATCCAGATTCATTAGAAATACTATCGGGGTCAATTAATACAGCCAATTGTTTTTGTTTGTTCTGTTTTTTTAAAATTAGTGTATTTAGTATTTCTTTAGTCAAAATTATTTTTAGGCTTCAAAAGAGTTAATTAGGCAAATAAAGCTATTTTTTTTGTTAAATAATAATTGAAATGATAAATTAATACCAATATAAAATAGTAAATCGTGCTATTTCTTTTATTGGTAAATACCGATATGATAGTTGTTAGACCATTTTTTTTGGTTTATTACAAATATCAAATCGCTTTAATTTAGTATTTAAACCCAAGTTATGTATAATTTGCTTTGTAAATATTTTAAACTAATGGTTATTACTATTTCAAAATAATTAACTGTTAACTATAATTTAATTGATTACTAAAGTATTGTTTTGAAATATATGTGCAAAATTATAGACAAATATATTAAAATATGTTACCTGAAATATATCTCAAACCCCAATAAAGAATTAAAAATAAATATTTTTAAAAACCTTATTCACAGGCTAACATTCAAGTTTAAAAGCACTTGACAATCATTATAAAATTTATGTGCATATTCTAATTTGATTAAGCCTTTATAAACTTGCAATTTCGATTTTCTAAATATAATCAATCTAAAAAATCTATTATTTAGTAAAAATAAACTTGCAATCACAGTATTATTATCAATTAAATCAATGAACAAATCTTCTAACAAAACCATTGACGCAAATGGTTTAAAAATTGACCGATTTTACACCAAAGAAGGTGTTAGCCCATTTGACATGTTTGAATACGATTACAGAACATCTGTAATAAAAAATACAAATGGAAGTACTGTTTTTGAGTTAAAAAATGTGGAAGTACCTAACACGTGGAGCCAAGTTGCAACTGATGTTTTGGCTCAAAAATATTTCAGAAAAGCAGGCGTTCCACAACCCGATGGAACTATTGGTGAGGAAACCAGTATAAAGCAAGTTGCGCACAGAATGGCTCATTGTTGGATGAAATGGGGTGAAGAGTATAACTATTTTGACTCGAGAGATGATGCACAAATATTTTATGAAGAAATTGTGTATATGATAATTAATCAAAATGCAGCACCAAACTCACCACAATGGTTCAATACTGGCTTGCACAGCTCATATGGAATTACGGGAAAACCACAAGGTCATTATTTTGTAAATCCTAAAACAGGAGAATTAGAAAAATCAACTTCGGCATACGAACGTCCGCAACCGCATGCTTGTTTCATACTTTCGGTTGATGATGATTTGGTAAACGATGGTGGCATTATGGATTTGTGGGTGCGTGAGGCTCGTATTTTTAAATATGGTTCAGGCGTTGGAACCAATTACTCAAAAATAAGAGGCTCCATGGAAAAATTAAGTGGCGGTGGCACCTCATCGGGCTTAATGAGTTTTTTAAAAATTGGCGATAGAGCAGCAGGTGCAATAAAATCGGGTGGAACTACACGTAGAGCAGCAAAAATGGTATGCTTAGATTTAGATCATCCGGAAATAATAGAATTTATTAATTGGAAAAAAGACGAAGAGAAGAAAGTAGCTGCGCTAATAGCTGCAGGCTATCCAAGCGATTATGAAGGAGAAGCTTATGCTACTGTTTCGGGTCAAAATTCTAATAATTCAGTTCGCATTCCTCACACTTTTTTTGAAGCATTAAACCAAGGAAAAGATTGGGATTTAAAAGCTAGAACTACTGGTAAAACTATAAAATCAGTTCCTGCAAACGATATGTGGGATATGATAGCCGATGCAGCTTGGGCTTGTGCCGATCCTGGAGTGCAATATGATTCAACCATTAACGAATGGCATACTTGCCCTGAAGGTGGAAGAATTAATGCTTCTAACCCATGTTCGGAATACATGTTTTTAGATAATACTGCTTGTAATTTGGCTTCGCTCAATTTAATGAAATACTTTGATGCAAATACTTTAACATTTGATGTAAAAGGCTTTGAACACAGCAGCCGTTTATGGACAATGGTTTTAGAAATATCAGTGTTAATGGCTCAGTTTCCATCAAAAGAAGTAGCACAACTTTCGTACGAATACAGAACACTTGGATTGGGTTATGCTAATTTAGGTTCCATGTTAATGATTGCTGGTATACCTTACGATTCGCCAAAAGGATTTGCCCTTTGCGGAGCAATAACTGCAATATTAAATGGGGTTGCTTATCAAACTTCGGCTGAAATGGCCAAGCATTTAGGCGCATTTAGCCGTTATGAAGAAAACAAAAACCACATGTTACGTGTAATGCGTAACCATCGTTATGCAGCTTATAATACTTCCGATGCTTACGAAGGACTTTCAGTAAAACCTGTTGGAATTGATCCAAAATATTGCCCTGATTATTTATTAACAGCTGCCACAAACGCTTGGGATAAAGCATTGCAAATGGGCGAAGAATATGGATACCGAAATGCACAAGCCACTGTTATTGCTCCAACTGGAACCATTGGTTTGGTAATGGATTGCGATACTACCGGAATTGAACCAGATTTTGCTTTAGTAAAATTTAAAAAATTATCGGGAGGTGGTTATTTTAAAATAATTAATTCTGGCGTTCCTGCAGCATTAAAAAATTTAGGTTACAAGCAGGCCGAAATTGATATAATTGAAAAATATGCAATTGGACATGCTACTATAAAAGGTGCACCACATATTAACCCTGAAAGCTTAAAATTTCACGGATTTACCCAAGAAGAAATTGAAATAATAGACAAAGCTGCAGCTGGATCTTTTGAAATTGGTTTTGTTTTTAATCAATTTACATTAGGTGAAACTTGCTTACAACGACTAGGGTTTAAACCTGAAGATTATAACAGCCGTTCATTTAATTTATTGCGTAAACTTGGTTTTACAAAAACCGAAATTGAACAAGCCAACGATTATATATGTGGCACCATGACAGTAGAAGGTGCGCCTTATTTAAAAGATGAACATTTACCAGTATTTGATTGTGCCAATAAATGTGGCAATAAAGGCGAACGTTATATTGCTGCAACTGGTCATATTAGAATGATGGCTGCTGCACAACCTTTTTTAAGTGGAGCCATTTCAAAAACTATTAATTTACCAAACGAAGCAACAATAGAAAACATAAAAGAATGTTACTACCTAAGTTGGAGTTTAGGTTTAAAAGCCAATGCACTTTACCGCGATGGTTGTAAGTTAAGCCAACCACTTTCTACTAAATCGGATACAAAAGAAGAAGACATACAAGAAACTGTTGAATCTATTTTAGGAGAAGATGCGCACAAACCTGTTGGTGAGTTAAGTCCTGAACAAGTGTTGGAAGCAGCAACTGCTATTTTAAATAGAACCAGCGATACTGCATTTAAACATAAATTGGCTGGAGTTGTTGCACGTAAAACATTACCAGGAAAACGAAGTGGATTTACTCAGAAAGCTACTGTTGGCGGACAAACAATTTTTGTAAGAACGGGCGAATATGAAGATGGAACTTTGGGTGAAATATTTGTTGATTTACATAAAGAAGGAGCAACACTTAGAAGTTTAATGAATTGCTTTTCTATAGCTGTTTCGTTGGGCTTACAGTATGGTGTTCCAATAGAAGAGTATGTAGATAAATTTACTTTTACCCGTTTTGAGCCTGCAGGAATTGTTAACGGACATGATAATATAAAAAACGCTACTTCAATAATTGATTATATTTTTAGAATGATAGGTTTTGAATATTTGGGTAGAGAAGATTTTATTCAAGTGCCACCAACCGAAACACAACGCAGTCAATTGGCAATTAACCAACATAAAACTGTTAATCAAAACAACCAATCTGTTAAATCAGAAAATATGTTTCAAGTAAGTTCGCAAACTCCAATTCAAAATATAACCATTGGTTTTCATAAAGTAGAAAAAAATGTTTTACCAATTCAACCTGTTTCGGTAATACAAACACAAACTTTAGAAGCTCAACTTGACCAAGTGAGTGAAATGAACAAACGCATGGGCGATAGCCCTGCTTGCGGAACTTGTGGGCATATTACTATTCGCAGCGGTGCTTGTTACAAATGCTTAAATTGCGGCACACAAACAGGTTGTAGTTAAATTAATGGTCATTGAGCGGAGCCGAAATGTCATTAATTTTGTTCCGAATGTCTTTGGTCATTGAGCGGAGCCGAAATGACCTTAATTTTATACCTAATGTTCGAGCGTTTCGATTCCGCTCAACGACCGAACATTATTTAAACAAACACGCCACAATTAACTAGCCCGATGTGGGGGCAATTTTAAATAGAAATTAAAAATCCTTGTTTGAAAAAGCAGGGATTTTTTTATTA
>CAMCEM010000062.1 GCA_945873755.1 Chitinophaga pinensis
TTGCTTTGTTAAAAATAATAGGTATGTTTGAAAATAGAAACCTTCCTAAAACAAACCGAAATTGGATAGATAAGGAAGGTTTTAGGAAAAATATAATCCAATATAAACAAGTTATGCGGCATTGTAATGACGACAAAGAATTAGTGAAATAAAATGACAAGATTTATAACAGGTACAGGATTTTCAATTGAATTAGAAGATTGGAGATTGGAGCATCGTGAACAGCATGAAGGACTTCCGTTATATGAATCTTTGGGTGTTATTGTGACAGCGATAGCAATTTTAGAAGAACCTGCAATTGGAGTTAAGGCAATTGGAAATCACGCAGACAGAACAATCACAGGGCCAATTATGATTCCTGATTTAAAAATGTTTCGAACAACAGGGCCAAACGGACATGAAAACTGTTACTGGTATTTTTAAGCCGAAACAATCAAACATCTTCAACAAACATATATGGGACAAATAAAAATCGGTCATTAAGACAAATTGATAAAAATGGCATTCGGAAAAACAATAAAAATATTCCTCATAGACGGAGACCCAAATGGTCGAATGAGTTGCGAACTTTCTAACTGGTCAGGAAAGGCATATAAAATCCCCAGAATAAAAATTAAAGACTGTACCGACCGTGACGACCTTACAAGCACTGGTGTTTACTTGCTCTTTGGTAAAGATGATGAAGGGAAAGAACAAGTTTATATCGGAGAAGCAGAATCTATTTTAAAACGACTAAATCAACAGTTGACGCAAAAAGATTTTTGGAATGAAGCAATTATTTTCATTAGCAAAGATGAAAACTTAAATAAAGCCCACATTAAGTATTTAGAGAACCGACTTCATGATATTGCTAAATTGGCTAATCGTTACAAGATTGACAATTCAATCATCCCCACTCAATCCTCAATATCCGAATCTGACAGAGCAGAAATGGAGGAGTTTATTGAGTATATAAGAATGCTTGTGAATACTCTTGGTCATAAGGTATTTGACGAAAAACGTGAATTCAAAACAAAACAAAAACAAGAAATATTTTTTATTAAAGCTGCACGAGGTGCAGACGCACAAGGAGAACCAACATCGGATGGCTTTGTGGTATTTAAAAACTCAAAGGCGGCTGGAACAATTGTTAATTCAATGACTCCAAGTTTTGTAACGTTACGACAAAAACTAATTGATCAAAACGTTCTACTAAGCCAAGGAGAGTATTTTGAATTCACAGATGACTATATTTTCAGTAGCCCTTCGACAGCGGCAGTTATGGTTATGGGTAGAAATGCGAATGGACTCTCCGAATGGAAACAAAAAGACGGTAAGACTTTAAAAGATTTCGAAACAAACGAAAAATAAAATAATAAAGATTAATCATTGAATGACAAACCGCTGGGGCATATCTAAAGAAATTGAAAAAATGGTTTTGGTTAGAGACCTTTGTTGCGTTTATTGTCGTGTAACATTTATAAATTCTGACCAAAATAAAAAAACAAGAAAAACTTGGGAGCATATTATAAATGACATTAGAATTAATGGTGCTGACAACATTGCGTTATGTTGTGGCTCTTGTAATGCAAGTAAAGGGAACAAGAAGCTTGTTGAATGGTTTAGAAGTAAATATTGTGAGACAAAAAATATTAACAATGACTCTGTAGCATTAGTGGTAAAAGAGCATTTAGAAAAACACCACTGTTCTTAAACAGCGCAAGTGTCCGCTTGTGCTTTAAACTGGCAAGCGTCCGCTTGCTATCTGACCGCTTGCAATAATAAAAGCGGACGCTTTTAACTAAACATCACAAGCGGACGCTTGCGCTAGCTTTATTAGCTGTTATAATACTAAATCCCGTAAACCAATTTACTGTTTTCGGTAGTAATTTCGGCTACTTGCGCTAAACCCATTTTTTTAAGTTCAGCCAGTTTTTTGGCTACTTCTATTACATAAAAACTTTCGTTACGTTTACCTCTAAAAGGAACAGGTGCCAAATAAGGCGCATCGGTTTCTAGCACTATATGTTTTAAGTCTATATCGGCAATGGCTTCGGCCAAACCAGCATTTTTAAAAGTTACCACCCCTCCTATTCCTAAATAAAAACCCAATTCAACTACTTGCTTAGCTTCGGCAGCTGTGCCACTAAAACAATGGAAAATCCCTCGTAATTTGGGGTGTTTCATTTCGTTTAAAATTCCAATTACATCTGGAGTGGCATTGCGGGCATGAATGTTTATGGGTAAATCTTGCTGAATAGCCCACAAACATTGCTTTTTGAAAGCCATTATTTGTTGTTCTTTAAATTCAGTGCTCCAATAAAAATCAAGTCCAATTTCACCCACTGCATAAAATTTTCGTTTTTTAAACCATTTTTGAATTTGAAATAAATGCACTTCTACATTTGCATCAACCGAGCAAGGATGAAGCCCCATCATTGGGAAACAATTTTCTGGAAACTGCCACACCAAATCTAACATAGGTTGAATGCTATGCAAATCGATATTAGGCATAAACAAACGCGTTACCCCGTTTTTAATTGCTTTTTCAATTAACTCAGTACTATCTGTTTCGAATTCTTTGGAGTATAAATGGGTATGTGTATCGGTAAAAATCATTGATAAAATATAATACCACAATATTACATTAATTAAAAGATTTTAAATAAACACTTATTAATGTATGGCATTTTTAAAATGGTAATTAAATATGTATTATTGATTAATGGAAATTATTAAAAAAGAATCTGTTATTCATAAATATAACTCCCAAACTGAATTAACCGAAGAGGAGCAAAACTTACTACTAAAAGCCAAAGAAGCTGCTAAAAATGCGTATGCACCCTATTCAAAATTTAATGTGGGTTGTGCATTGTTACTAGAAAATGGCGAAATAATTTTAGGCAATAACCAAGAAAACATTGCTTATCCTTCAGGGTTATGTGCTGAAAGAACTGCTATTTTTTATGCAGGAGCTAATTTCCCAAAAATACCAATAGAATCAATGGCAATAACTGCGTTTTCTAATAATTACGAAGTAAACCAGCCTGTTATGCCTTGTGGCGCATGCTTGCAAAGCGTAAGTGAATTTGAACTAAAGTTTAGCAAGCCAATTAAAATTATTTTACAAGGAAATACTGGACCTATTTATATTGCAGATGGCATCAATACTTTTTTACCTTTTCAGTTTTTTATTAAAGAATTAGGAATGTAATTCTACTACAGATTTTGCCGCAGATTTTTGCCACAGATTACACAGATTTCACGGATAAATTTGTTTGTAAATTGATTATTTAAATTGGACTTTTAATCTGCGTAATCTGTGAAATCTGTGGCTACATCAAATCCAATTCCGTTTTAAGTTTTTTAGTTAATGATGAAACTACTAGGTTATAGGAATCGTTTACCATTTCTAAAATCATTTCATCTTTTGCATCTTCATTAAAATTAACTGTATTCCAATGAACTTTGCTCATGTGGTAGCCAGGTTTAATTGAAGTAAATTCAGCTCTTAATTCTATTGCTTTTTCAGGGTTACATTTTAAATTAACTGAGTTGGGGTCTTTTATAGAAATTAAGGCAAACATTTTACCCATTACTTTAAAAACTAAAATATCATTATCGAATGGAAAAGTTTCCTCCACTCCTTTTTTAAGTAGACAAAAATCTCTTAATGACTCAATATTCATTTTTAAAAATCAACAAATTTATATCCAATTTTAAATTGTAACATAGAAGTTCTTGAACTAAAATCAACGTTACTATTGTTTATAGTATTTGCAATTTTTCCAATCGTATTGATGCTAAAATCATATCGAAAATCAAAAGTCAAACGCCAAATATCTAATCCTGCTCCTAATTGAGCTCCCAATACAAAGTCATTAAATTCTCCATTTCCCAATACATTTTGATTTGAATTTGAGATTTGTTTATTTATTAAAAATTGAAAATTAGGTCCTGCACTCAGACTAAAAAATCTAAATAATTTTTTTCCAAATAATACAGGTACATCAATATAATTTAAACTTGTATTTGAAACAATTGATGAAGTACTATTGGTATTACTTTCTACAGGTAAACTAAAATTCCTAAAATAAACTTCAGGGTTAACAAACATTCCTGCAAAACCAATTTTGGTAAAAGCTCCAATTAAATATCCATTGGTAGAATTGGGTATGCTAAAATTTTTAACATCGTAATTAAGGACATAGGTTTGAGAAATACCCGCCTTTAAGCCAAATTGAAATGATTGACTTTTTGATTTTAAAGTAATTAATACAAATAAAACTACTAGAATAACAATTTTTAACGTTTTCATTTTTTTAAAATTTAATTAAAAAAAAACCTGTTGTAAAAAACAACAGGTTTATTTAAAAAGGTAACACAAAAGTTAAGCCAAAACTACTACTTTGTTATTTAAAACTTCACAAATACCACCTAAAATGTCAAAACTTTCTTCTCCATTTTCAGTGCTTTTAATTATAACTTGTCCTTTAATTAGGCTACTAACCAAAGCTGCGTGGTCTTTTAAAACTTGAAAAGTTCCATCACTTCCAGGTAAAGTTACAATATTTACATCTCCACTAAAAAGTGTTTTATCGGCTGTTATTATATCTAATTGCATACTGTTTAGTTCTTAGTTTTTAGTTCCTAGTTATTAGTTTTTAAATAGTCATTACAACTTAGAACTTAAAACTAAGAACTAAAAACTTTTTAATTATTTTGATTCTGCTAACATTTTTTCGCCTTTTTCAATAGCATCTTCTATGCTACCAACTAAGTTAAATGCTGCTTCAGGTAAATGATCTAATTTACCATCCATAATCATATTAAATCCTTTTATAGTTTCTTCAATTGGAACCAACACACCTTTTAATCCAGTAAACTGTTCAGCTACGTGGAAAGGCTGCGATAAGAAACGTTGAACCCTACGCGCACGATAAACAGTTTGTTTATCATCTTCCGAAAGTTCATCCATACCCAAAATTGCTATAATATCTTGTAATTCTTTGTAACGTTGTAAAATTAGTTTAACACGTTGAGCACAATTATAATGAGCATCTCCAACAATTGCAGAAGTTAAAATACGTGAAGTCGAATCTAAAGGATCAACCGCAGGGTAAATACCTAATTCAGCAATTTTTCTGCTTAATACTGTTGTAGCATCTAAATGCGCAAATGTAGTAGCAGGAGCTGGATCCGTTAAATCATCCGCAGGTACATAAACCGCTTGTACTGAAGTAATAGAACCACGCTTGGTTGAAGTAATACGTTCTTGCATTGCTCCCATTTCCGAAGCTAAAGTTGGTTGGTATCCTACCGCTGAAGGCATACGTCCTAATAAAGCCGAAACTTCAGAACCTGCTTGCGTAAAACGGAAAATATTATCAACGAAGAATAAAATATCGCGTCCACCTGATTTTTCATCACCATCACGGAAATATTCCGCAACCGATAAACCTGATAAAGCCACACGAGCACGTGCTCCAGGAGGCTCATTCATTTGTCCAAAAACAAGGGTTGCTTGTGATTTTTCAAGTTCTTTGTAATCAACTTTACTTAAATCCCATCCACCTTCTTCCATATTGTGTTGGAAGTCTGAACCGTATTTTATTACGCCCGACTCAATCATTTCTCTTAATAAATCGTTTCCTTCACGAGTACGCTCACCAACACCAGCAAATACCGACATACCTTCGTATGCTTTTGCAATGTTGTTAATTAACTCCATAATTAAAACTGTTTTACCAACACCAGCTCCACCAAACAAACCAATTTTACCACCTTTTGCGTATGGCTCAATTAAGTCGATAACTTTAATACCAGTAAATAATGGTTCTGCATTTGTTGTTAAATCTTCAAAACGAGGAGGATTTTGGTGAATAGCGCGTTGGCCTTCGCTAGGATCCATTGCTTTCATACCATCAATAGCTTGTCCTACCACATTAAATAATCTACCTCTAATTTGCTCGCCCATTGGCATTGATATTGGAGAGCCCATTGGCACTACTTCCATTCCACGAACTAATCCGTCTGTTGCTTCCATAGCAATAGCGCGAACCATGTTATCACCCAAATGTCTTTGACATTCAAGTATTAAACGTGAACCATCGGGGCGGGTAATATAAAGTGCATCTAAAATTTTTGGTAAGCCTTCATTGCTAGCTGTGAAACTCACATCTACAACTGGACCAATTACCTGAGCTACAACTCCTGATTTTGACATAATTATATGATTATTTTAATTTTTTGGTGGTGCAAAAATAATATTTACAAGCATAAATCAAATTTTATTTTCAAAGTAGTATAGTGATTTTAAGCATTAAAAAAATTAGTGTTTTAGTTAAATTTGGTCATTTTAATAATGGCCTTAGTTATATTTTTATGTTATTAAATTAAGTTATTAAAAATATTATTGAACTTTAATTTACGCTCATTTCTGGAATAAGATGTATTAATTTTAAAACATCTAAAGTTTTAAAATATTCATTATTTCTAGCGTTCTTTCTTTAAACTTGGCATTAGCTTCTTTTGGATAAAGCTTTATATAATCTGACAGTAGCAATAGTTTACGTTGCCTTTTACCAGTATGAGGCATATTGTAAACAAACTCATAATTAGGCATGGTTATTTCTATTTTTCCTAAATTATTTCTTTTTAAATTTACACTTTCTATTACTCCAATTCTGGTTTCAATGCTATACATGCTGGTACAAAAATTACCTAAGGAATAATTAACTAAAGTAACTTGTGGCAGTGAGTCTAAATTATTTTTGGGCGAAAAAATAAGTTCAGCTGGTTGAAAAACATGTGGATGGGAGCCAATTATCATATTATAGCCAGCCTGAGCTAATTGATGTGCTAATTTCATAATATTATTGCGAGGATAAAATTCGTATTCATAGCCCCAATGCATAAATAATATTTTAAATTCAATGCCATCTTCATGCATTTGTTTAAGCGCCAATAAAGCCTCTTCTGCATTAACAGTATTAGTATTATAAGGTGCAATCCCTTTTTGAATATTTAATTTATCTTGTTGTTCTACTTTTGGATTATTTAACCCCCAAGTACAAGAATAAAATCCAATTTTTATTCCTTTAATGGTGATGGAAGTATATTTTTTGTTTTTATTTATCCCATTCACCGCAATCTTTCTGTTTATTAAAAGTTTTTCAGTTCTTAAAAGCGATTCATAACCTTTATCCAAACTATGATTATTTGCTATTGAAATCATTGATTTTGAAGCTGGTAAAAAATCAATTAAATGCTTATCGGAATTATAAGTTCTGTAGTCAAACCAAAATTTATTTACTGCTTTTGTGGTGTCTATAATCGTTTCTAAATTTCCAAGCAGTAAATCACAATTGTTTATTTTTGATTGAACTAAACTATCCATAAAATTTTCCCAATTATTTCTCATCCACATAATATCGCCTATAATATTTAGTTTAACTTCATTGCTATCAGCACTATTGGCTTTAGGCAATTTTTTAATTTGTTGTTTTTGCAAACTAAAATATTCTTTTAATGATGTTGGAAAATTCATTACGGGATTACCAAATTTTTTTAAATATCCAATCGAATTAAAAATACCGTAAATAAATGAACGACCTTCAACTGAAAGTTTTTGAAAATGTTTAGTTTTAGGTGGATTTTTATATAACGAGTCAATATTAACTGCTAAGCATTTTGTACTAACCCAACATGAACAAATTATAATAGTTAGAAAAATGATTTTGAAATGTAATTTAATCATACGCTTTAAATGGCAAATAAACACTCAGATAGTAACTAATCAAGTTAAAATGTTAAATAATTTACTAATAAATAGTTAAATGAGCCAATTACTTGCATTTATAAACTTTTGATTTATAATTATTATGTTAATTTTTTAAATTGAAATGAAAATACATTTTTAATTATCAATTTAAATGTAATTGTACTTTATTTTCTAAAAAAAAATTCAGAATAAACTTGGGATTAAAAAAAATTACTTCAACAAAGAATCAACATTGTTTTGAAAGGCAAGTTATAACGTTTTTATTTGAAGATTAAATCTGTGCAATATTTTGTATGAGCAACGATCAAATTAAGGAAGAAGTAAAACAGAAATTCATAGTGTTTTTAGAACAAAACGAACAGCGTAAAACGCCAGAACGCTTTGCTATACTCGATGAAATTTATAGCAATAAAGAGCATTTTGATGTAGAAACCTTGTTTGAACACATGAAAAAACGCAATTACCGCGTGAGCCGAGCTACTGTTTATAATACCTTGGATTTACTTTTGGATTGTGGTTTGGTAATTAAACATCAATTTGGAAAAAACTTAGCTCGTTTTGAACGTTCTTATGGATTTAGACAACACGACCACATGATTTGCAATGTGTGTAGTAATATTCTAGAGTTTTGCGACCCAAGAATTCATCAAATTAAAACCATGATGGGCGATTTGATGCAATTTGAAGTTACCAATCATTCGTTGTACCTTTTTGGAAATCCTAAAATGGACGAAAATAGAAATTGCTTAACATGTAATAAAGTAGTTCCAAAACCTGATTATTAGTTGATGGTTGATAGTTGTCGGTTGATAGGGTTTATAAGTTAATAAAGTTAAGTATTTATGAATAGCCGTTGTGCTTTAGTCAACGGTATGAAAAAGCAAAAAAGTTATGATAGATGTAGTATTAGGCCTGCAATGGGGCGATGAAGGTAAAGGAAAAATTGTAGATGTTTTGACTCCGCAATATGATGTAGTAGCAAGGTTTCAAGGTGGACCAAATGCTGGACATTCACTTGAATTTAACGGACAAAAACATGTATTGAATACAATACCATCAGGTATTTTTCATAAACATTGCATCAATATTATTGGCAGTGGTGTAGTAATTGACCCAATAACATTTAAAAAAGAGATAGAAAAAATTACACTTGGAGGAGCTGAACCTTTGGTTAATTTATATATTTCAGAAAAAGCACATATCATTTTACCAACCCATCGTTTGGTTGATGCGGCAAGCGAAGCCAATAAAGGCGAACATAAAATTGGTTCTACTTTGCGCGGAATAAGCCCTACTTATCAAGATAAAATTGGACGAAGCGGCTTACGTGTGGGTGATATTTTGGCAGCTAATTTTAATCAAAAATATGAGGTAGTGGCAGCAAACCACAGAACTTTATTAGATAGATTTTTACATCCATATAACATGGAGGAACATGAACCATCGTTTTTTGAAGCCATTGAATTTTTAAAGCAGTTCAAAATAGTAAATACCGAATATTTCTTGGATGATTTAATGAATCAAGGGAAAAAAGTTTTGGCCGAAGGTGCTCAAGGAACTTTATTAGATATTGATTACGGAACTTATCCATTTGTTACTTCATCAAATACCATAACTGGTGGAGTTTGTAATGGTTTAGGTGTTGCTCCGCAAAAAATAAAAAGAGTTTACGGAATTTTTAAAGCTTATTGCACCAGAGTGGGAAGTGGGCCATTTCCAACTGAACAAGATAATGAACAAGGTGAAGAATTACGTCAACTTGGACATGAATTTGGCGCTACCACTGGTCGCCCACGTAGAACAGGTTGGTTAGATTTACCCACTTTAAAATACAGCATTATGCTAAATGGTGTAACTGATTTAATTTGTACCAAAAGCGATGTTTTAAGTGGTTTAGGCGAAATTCCTGTTTGTCATTCATACGAAATAGATGGAACTGTTAGTGATAAAATTCCTTACAGCTTGGTAGATGCCAATATTAATCCTCAATACCAAAGCTTTAAAGGGTGGACAGGCGATTTGAGTAAAATAAAAAACTACGATGACTTACCAGAAACTTTTAAAACTTATATGCAATTTGTAGAAGAGCAAATAGGAATTAAAGTAGATACCATTTCGGTTGGACCAGATAGAGATGAAACGATTATGAGAAAATAGCGACTGGCAGCTGGCTCCCGAAAGCTTTCGGTATGGCCTCTTGCAAAATAATTTTTATTAAACCTGCTTTAGCAATAAGGCGGGTTTTTTTTTGTGGTTTTGAAATAATTTTAATATCGGTATGATTTAATTTTTAAATTTACCGATAAATGATATATTTGTGGGGTGGAATGGAAAAATTATAATTATGAATTTGAAGGATTAGACAAATACCTTGAAAGGATAGCCGATAAAAAAAATCAGCTTGATGCTATGCGACCTTTCCCTAATGCGGCACTTAAAAATATAAAAGAAAGCCTAACCCTAGAATGGACTTATAATTCCAATAGCATTGAAGGAAATACACTTACACTGCAAGAAACCAAAATGGTAATTGAAGAAGGATTTACCATTAAAGGAAAATCGTTGAGAGAGCATTTTGAAGCAGTGAACCACCACGATGCCATTGAATTTGTAGAAAGTTTAGTAAAAAACAATTATACTTTAACGGATAAAGATATTTTAACAGTTCATGGCATGGTTTTGCAAAAAATTGAAAAAGAATTTGTTGGTAGATATAGAAATGCAGGTGTAAGGATTTCTGGTGCTAATTTTATTCCACCTAATGCATTAAAGGTTGATAGCTACATGATTGATTTAATTGAATGGTTAAATGATAAAACTGTTGAAATAAATTTAATTGTAAAGGCTGCTATTTTTCATCATCGTTTTGTTTGGATTCATCCATTTTTTGATGGGAACGGAAGAACTGTCAGGCTTATTTTTAATTTGTATTTGATGAAATTGGGTTTTCCTCCTGCCATTATTTTAAAAAATGATAGAAAAAAATATTACGATGCGTTAAACAAAGCCAATAATGGTGATTATTCAAAAATAGTACTTTTGGTTTTGCAAGCTTTGGAGCGCTCTATAGATATTTATTTGAGTAATCTAACCAATACTTACGATGATTATCAACTTATATCTAGCATTGTAAGCGAACCCGATGTACCTTATGGGCAAGAATATGTTAGTTTACTGGCTAGGCAAGGAAAAATTGATGCATTTAAAGAAGGTAAAAATTGGTACACAAGCAAAGTTGCGTTGAATAATTATATAGAGAAAAGAGATAGAAAAAGAACTGTAAAGAGTTAATTCTTCTTTTCCATTAACTCAAAACCTTTTTTACCATCTCGCTCTAAAAAATCAATTTGCATACCTGCAAAAAATAATGCTTGTGCAGGACTATAAACTATTTTTATTCCATCAATTTCGGTAGTTTTATCTTTATCGGTTGGTTCATCAAAACCAATAATTAATCCTTTGTCTGTTGAATTTTTTTGTTTAATTCCAATGCGTAAAAAATGTGTTGATGGAATTTGTAAGTTTACTTTGTATTCAATAATGGCAGCTACTGCCGCTGGTGTTAAATGGATAATATTCAATGGAAATTTTATAAAAAAGTTGAGTAATAAATGGGCTTTTAAATTTTTATTTTAGCAATTTGCTTAATCAAACTTGGTCCACCATAAATAAAGCCTGTATAAAGTTGAATTAATCCCGCTCCTGCATCTATTTTTTCCTTTGCAGTTTTAGCAGAATGAATTCCTCCAACACCTATGATTGGAATTTTATTGTTTGATTTTTCCTTTATATAAGTCACTATTTCAGTAGATCTTTGGGATAATATTTTACCACTTAATCCACCTGCACCCATTTGCTCCACTTCGGTTTCATCGGTTAATAAATTATCTCGGCTAATAGTAGTATTGGTTGCAACCAAGCCTTCAATACCAGTTGATTGAACAATTTCAATTACATCATCTAATTGCGATAAAGTTAAATCGGGGGCAATTTTTAAAAGAATTGGTTTCTGAATTTTGCCTTTGGCAATAAAATTTTTACGTTCTTCCATTAAAGCCAAAAGTATTTCGGAAAGGGGTTTTTTATCTTGTAACTCACGCAAATTTGGGGTATTTGGTGAACTTACATTTACCACAAAATAATCTACCAAATCGTATAAACCTACAAAACATTTTAAATAATCGTCTTTGGCATTTTCGTTAGGCGTAACTTTGTTTTTTCCAATATTTCCGCCCACAATTAAATTAGTTGGACGATTAACCAAACGCTTTTTAATAACCTCCAACCCATCATTATTAAAACCCATTCTATTAATAATACACTCATCTTTTGGCAAACGGAATAAACGAGGTTTATCGTTGCCACTTTGAGGCAAAGGAGTTACCGTTCCTATTTCTACAAATCCAAATCCTAACGAACTTAACTCACTTAAATACTTCGCATTTTTATCAAAACCGGCAGCTAAACCAATTGGATTGTAAAATTCTAAACCTAAAAAATTGATTGGATTTTTTACCCTAAAAATATTTGAAAATATTTGACGAACAAAGGGTATTTTACAAAGTAATTGATAAGTATTTAACGAGAAATAATGGGCAGTTTCTGCCGGTAAAATAAAAAGAAATTTAAGAAGAATTTTATACAAAGCATTATAATTTGGAGCGAAAGTACATTGCTTATTTGTAACTTTAAAATGATTTTTTTGTTCATCATGTCATACATTGCAGTAATATTTTATTAAAATCATTTACTGTAACTAATATTAAATTTATTCGTAAACTGTTTTTTATCCAACAAATTTATATGAAATTCATTTTAACATTTTTGTTTATACTATTTGTTTCTGGTCTAATTGCTCAGCCAAACAAAGAATTGAAAGGTTTTGTAAAAAACAATATGGGTCAAACATTGTCTTTTTCAATTTTATATAATATTACTTCAAAACAAAGTTTTTCGGCAAATCAATTTGGAGCATTTATTTTAAAAGCTAGCCTTGGTGATAGTATTTTGGTTTCAAGGATTTCATATAAATCAGATACTATTATTATTGATAAAAATATATATAATGAAATTAACCCATTTGAAATAATTTTAACCCGAAAGGAAATTAAACTAAAAGATGTAAAAGTTAATGCTCGTTATAAAAATGATTCAATAGCTAAAGCTTTTGCTAATTTAATGAAACATGATACGTTGATAAATAACAATAGAAAATCATACAACAAAAGAGAGATGGCAAAACCAAAACTGATTTCGAATGGAGGAATTGGTGTTGAGGGATTAATATACAAAGCATGGTATAAATACTCAGAAAAAGGAAAAAGCAATGAAAAATTATTGAAAATAATTGAAATATATAATCAATCCATAAAAATTGACGACATACTTAGTGAAGAATATATTATAAAAGCAACTGGTGTTAATGCTAAAAAAGCTGAGTGGATAAAGAATCATTGTGCTAAAAATGAATTATTAGAAATTCAAGATTTTAATGAATATGACTTGATATTAATTTTAAAAAAGTGTGCAGAATAAATTTTAAGTTATTTTTGAGGATAAAATAATACTTTGGAAATTAATTATATTTTATTTTTTGTATTGGCTTTGATTGCTGAAATTATTGGAACTGTTAGTGGTTTTGGCTCTTCAATATTGTTTGTACCAATTGCTGCATTATTTTTTGATTTTAAAACGGTACTAGGTATTACAGCTGTTTTTCATGTATTTAGTAATATTTCCAAAATTGTTTTATTTAAAAAAGGTATTGATAAAACTATTTTCTTAAAACTAGGAATTCCTGCAATTTTATTTGTAATTATTGGAGCTGTGCTAACACAATTTGTGCCACAAAAAGAATCAGAATTATTAATGAATATATTACTGATTTTTATTGCAATTTATTTAATTATAAATATTAATAAGCCAATAATAAAGAACAATAAAAATTTAATAATTGGTGGAGCCTCATCAGGTTTTTTAGCTGGTTTAATGGAACTGGTGGTGCGTTAAGAGGATTAACTTTAGCTGCATTTAATTTGCCTAAAACTATTTTTATAGCTACTTCTGCTGTCATTGATTTAAGTGTAGATTCAAGCAGAGCTTTCGTTTATATTTTAAATGGGTATTTTACAAAAGCCCACTTTAAATATATTCCGTTTTTAATTATTTTAAGCGTGTTGGGTACTTGGTTTGGTAAAATAATTTTAACCAAAGTATCAGATTATTTTTTTAAATATTTATTAATTATTGTTGTAATTATAACTTGTTTATTTCAAGTTTTTAAATACTTTTTTTTGCTTAAATAATTTATTCACTTTTAAAAGTTAACTCCAAATCACTAACTATTTTATTTTGCAATACATGCATTTTTACTATTTCTTCTACCCTATCAATACTAACATTTCCATAATAAGTTCCTTCAGGATAAATAACTAACGAAGGACCATTTTTGCACTCATCTAAACAACCTGCTTTTTGAGCCCTTATTTTACCTTGTAATCCATTTTCTTTCAAAACTTCCCTAAACTTTTCTACCAAAGCCATTCCGTGTTCTTGACCACAACATTTTTTTCCTTCCCCTTTTTGATTGGCACAAATAAATATATGTTTTTCGTATTTCATGTTTTTAGTTTTTTATTGATTTTTGATTTAATGATTTGAAGATTTTGAATTCTTATATTGATGAATTGTTGAATTGCTTAATTTTTTTACTTTATAATTCATCATTTATTATTACTACAATTTCCCATTCTCCAAATGCCTTGTAGCATCTCTGTTGGTTTTTTTAGCCATGTTTTTTTCAAAAGCGGTGGTTAAATCCACTCCTGTTTGATTGGCTAAACAAATTAAAACCCAAAGTACATCAGCCATTTCATCGGCTAAGTCATTGTCTTTTTCATTGGCCTTAAAACTTTGTTCTCCATATTTGCGAGCCATAATACGTGCCAACTCCCCAACTTCTTCCATTAAAATTGCTGTATTGGTCAGTTCATTAAAATACCTAACTCCAATGGTTTTTATCCATTCATCCACCTGTTTTTGAGCTTCACTAATTTGCATTTATATAAAAAATTAGAGGGCGAATTTATGGTTTATAATACATTAATCAGAATTGGTTTTTGGTTTCTAAAATTTAATTTTTTGTTTTGCTCATAATTTCCGTATTTGAGTGCAAATAAATTTCATGATGAATCAACAATCAAATAATCAAAAATCACATTTATACACCCTTATTACGGTGTTCTTTTTTTGGGGCTTCATTGGAGCTTCAAACGGAGTTTTTATTCCATTTTGCAAGGCCAAATTTGGATTAGATCAATTTCAAAGTCAATTAATTGATTTTGCATTTTATGGCGCTTATTATATTGGAGCACTTTTACTTTTTATATTTAGTAGTGTTTTAAAAAGTGATATTTTAAATGCTTGGGGTTTTAAAAAAGGAATAATAAATGGTTTATTAATAAGCACTTTTGGTGCAGCTGCCATGATTTTTGCAGTTACTCAAGGTAGTTATTTAATGATTTTAGGTGCATTGTTTATTGTTGCAATTGGTTTTTCATTACAGCAAACTTCGGCACAACCATTTGCTGCATCGCTAGGTGAACCAAGTTCGGCTAGTAACAGATTAAACCTAGCTGGAGGTGTAAATTCATTAGGAACCACCATTGGACCAATTGTTGTTTCAGGTGCTTTGTTTGGCGTGGTGGCAGGAGTTAACGATGATTTTATCAAAGAGTTTGCTCAAAAAGAAGGTTCGTTAAATTCTATGAAAACCCTTTACATGTTTGTTGGTGGGTTGTTTTTATTGGCAGCAGCATTATTCTATTTTTCAAAAAAATTACCATCAGGCAAAAGCGATGCAACATTTGCACCTGCTAATAAAGCCATGACCACTTTGATTGCAATTACAGTCATTTTAGCAATTATTTTTGCATACATCTTTTCTAGATATGAAGATGCTTCGTTTATTGAACATTATATTACCAATAAAGAAAAAGATTATTTAGGATTGGCATTAACCATTACCACTTTATTAGTTGTAGTTTTTGGTTTATTGTTTGCAAATTTTTCAGCACAAAAAAAACCAGAAGGATGGGGCGCCATGAAATACTCACAATTGGTTTTAGGTATGTTAGGTATTTTTACTTATGTAGGTGTGGAAGTAACCATTGGAAGTAATTTAGGAGAACTACTAAAAACACCAGAATTTGGAAGTATTACTGGCCCTGGCTTAGCTCCATTTATGTCAATGTATTGGGGAAGTTTAATGATTGGTCGCTGGGCTGGAGCTATTTCAGTATTCAATCCTTCTAATAGTTTAAAGAAAATTTTATTAATTGTTGTTCCTTACGTAGCTTTTGGAGTGGTATTGACAGCCAACGCTATTTCAGGTCAAAATATTGAACCACTTTATGCTTATGCTGTGGTAGTTGCATTCCAAATTTTAGGTTTCTTTCTAGGTAAAGATAAACCTGCTCGTACCTTGTTAATATTTGGCCTAATGGGAATGATTGGAATGATAATTGGGTTAGTAAGTTCAGGCACAGTTGCAACTTATGCGTTTATGAGCGGTGGATTGGCTTGTAGTATTATGTGGCCATCAATTTTCTCTTTGGCAATAGCTGGATTAGGCAAATACACAAGCCAAGGCTCCGCTTTTTTAGTTATGATGATTTTAGGTGGTGGAATTATTCCTCCATTACAGGGAAAAGTATCAGACATTATTGGCATTCACGCTTCGTATTTTATACCAGTAATATGCTTTGCATACCTTGCATTTTTTGCCTTTAGAGCAAAAGCAATTTTAAAAGCGCAGGGCATTGACGAAGATGAATTAGAAACATCAGGCGGACATTAATTAATATCACTCAAATAATGAAACATTTTGCAATTGTAGTTTTAATAAGTTTGTTTGCTCAATTAGCAAATGCTCAAATTGAAACTGGAAAAAATACTCCAGCTTTTTACCTAGGTGCTGGCACAGGAATAAATAGCAATTGCGGTGCAGTTGGATTTAAACTAGGTATTCGACTTAATAATAAAATGATTCTAGATGCTGGAGTTGGAGTTGGAACTTGGGGAAGTAAAACTTCATTAGGCTTGGTATTTAATGCCATTAACAAAAATGCTTGGTGCCCCACTTTAAGTATTTCAAGAGCAAATGAACGAGAAAATGCAGAGGTTAAAGTGGAGGTTACAGACCAATTTAATAGTACTTGCAAAAAAAATATTAATTTGAATTTGAACCCCGCCACTTGTTTTAATATTGGGCTGCAACGCCAATGGATTAGAAAAAGTGGAAATAGAATGGTTTTAGATTTAGGTTTTTCAATTTTGGTAGATGGCGGCAGTCATGAAACGATAGATTATACCAATCGAATAACAGATGATGGAAAAAGTATGTTAAACATATTTAGACCAGGTGGCTTAATAGTTGGGTTTAGTTACAATTTTGGTGTAAATTAATCAGGCTTTTTATTGATTTCATACTTTAAAAAATAAAGCTCATCAATAATTGGTGGGCTTTATTTTTGCTTTATTGTTAAAATTGTCCGCTTGTGTAAACAAACAAAGTCAAACGTAGTTTAAATTTATATTTGGCGCTCTTAAAATGATTGAATTAAAAAATATACAGAAATCGTACACCGTAGGTGATAATAAAATGAAAGTGCTTAAAGGCATTGATATGAAGGTGAACGAAGGTGAAATGGTTTCTATCATGGGTTCATCAGGAAGCGGTAAATCAACTTTGCTTAATATTTTGGGAATTCTTGATAGTTATGATACTGGAGAATACAAACTAGGAGGAACATTAATTCAACATTTAAACGAAACCAAAGCTGCGCAACTGCGCAATCAATACATTGGTTTTGTTTTTCAATCATTCAATTTAATTTCGTTTAAAAATGCCATGGAAAATGTTTCATT
>CAMCEM010000063.1 GCA_945873755.1 Chitinophaga pinensis
CCATGTGGTGGATATTAGTGAAAATAATATGGTTGAATTAGTAAGAGACATAAGAAGCTCATTTGGCTATATTGAAGGTGATTTTCAAACTTTTGCATTAGATATTGGTTCAACTGAATACGATGCATTTATTGAGGCGGATGGGAAATATGACTATGTACTGAATTTATCCGCACTAAAGCATGTTCGTTCAGAAAAAGATCCATTTACATTAATGAGAATGATCAACGTAAATATCTTCAATACTGATAAAACCATTCAACAATCAATTGCAAAAGGAGTAAAAAAATACTTTTGTGTATCTACCGATAAAGCTGCTAACCCAGTAAATATGATGGGGGCATCAAAACGTATCATGGAGATGTTTTTGATGAAGAGAAGTAAAGATATTGCGATATCGACTGCTCGTTTTGCCAATGTTGCTTTTTCTGATGGATCATTACTACATGGCTTTAATCAACGTATTCAAAAACGTCAACCTATTGTTGCTCCAAATGATATAAAAAGGTATTTTGTAGTTCCACAGGAATCTGGAGAGTTATGCTTAATGTCGTGCATTTTTGGCGAAAACAGAGACATTTTTTTTCCGAAATTAAGCGAAAGTTTACATTTAATTACATTTGCTGAAATAGCTATTAAATACCTGAAAAGTTTGGGTTATGAGCCTCATATTTGTTCCACAGAAGAGGAAGCACGTCAATTTTTTGAAAATGAAAATATTAAAAATAGGTCACTGAGCGAAGTCGAAGTGTGGCCATGTTTATTCACTGCCAGCGACACTACAGGTGAAAAAGATTTTGAAGAGTTTTATACTGAAAACGAAATTCTTGATATGGACCGATTCGAGAATTTGGGAGTTATTAAAAATGAGCTCAATATAGAAGAAGAGAAATTAAACCATTTTACCAATGTAATCAATGCTTTAAAGCAAAGTGGTAATTGGAACAAAGAACAAATTGTGAACCTGTTTTTTGAAATGATACCAAGTTTTGGTCACAAAGAAACTGGTAGATACCTGGATGCAAAAATGTAAGCTTAAGATATGAATTCTAAAATAACAGAAGCAATCCAATTTATAAAAACACAATTCCATCACCAAGATTTCATTCCACTGCATGTTCCGCATTTTGGTGGTAATGAAAAAAAATACTTGATGGATACAATTGATTCCACCTTCGTATCCTCAGTTGGAGCTTATGTTGATCAATTTGAAACATTAATGGCATCTATTGCCCAATCTCAAAAAGCAGTTGCTGTTGTTAATGGAACTGCTGCACTTCAAGTTGCACTGCGTTTAGCTGGTGTAAAACCAAACACTGAAGTAATTACACAAGCCTTAACATTCGTTGCTACTGCCAATGCAATTGCTTACAATAACGCACACCCAATTTTTTTGGATGTAGACATAGATACAATGGGGCTATCTCCTATGGCTGTTCAAAATTTTTTAGATGAATTTGGCGAAATGCGTGAAGATGGTTGTTACAATAAAAGTACACAACGCAAAATAACTGCGTGCGTTCCAATGCATACCTTTGGATTTCCAGTTCATTTAGACGAATTGATGGAGGTTTGTAATAAATGGCAAATACCAGTTGTAGAAGATGCTGCAGAGTCTTTAGGAAGCACTTATAAGAATAAACATACAGGAAGTTTTGGTCAATTAGGTGTATTTTCATTTAATGGCAATAAAATAGTAACCTGTGGTGGTGGTGGTGCAATAGTAACTAATGATACGAAACTTGGTGATAAAGGTAAGTATTTAACCACTACAGCAAAAATACCACATCCGTACGAGTATGTGCATGATGAATTAGGACACAACTATAGAATGCCAAACTTAAATGCGGCATTAGCTTGTGCACAATTAGAGCAACTAAATAGCTTTTTAGCAAATAAACGAACACTAGCTAACGAGTATAATGTTTTTTTTGAAAAAAATGGTATTTTGTTTAGAACAGAAACACCAAATACCAAGGCAAATTATTGGCTCATGTGCGTGCAATTAGAAAATAAAATTGATAGGGATTTATTTCTAAAAACCACCAACGAAAATAAAGTGATGACTAGACCCATTTGGCAATTAATGTTTAGACTGCCAATGTATAATCAATGCAAAAAAGATGAACAAAAAAATGCATTATTTTTGGAAGATAGAATTGTTAATATACCAAGCAGTGTAAATCTATGAGTATGAGTAATCTTTTGATATTTGGAAAAGCTAGTACTGGTCTTGAAATTTTTGAAGTTGCAAGGAGATACTACAATTTTTTTTTTGATTCAATTTTGTTTGTAATTGGAAATCATGAAACAAAAGATGAACCGAATCAGATATTTGATTCAGAATTAGAATCTTTTTGTAAAGAAAATGATTGTAAATATATAATCTCATTTTCAAACAATTCAATTCGTTTAAAAACAGAGTTATTGATGAAAAATTTAGATGTTTCAGCTTTTACAATCATTCATCCAAGCGCCATAATTTCTGATACAGCAAAAATTGATTCTGGAAATTACATTGCTGCAAACGTTGTAATTTCATCATATGCTCAATTAATTGGAACGAACATTGTAAATTATAATTCAACTATTGGACATCATTCTATAATAAATGGTCATTGTATCATTAATCCAGGTGCACGAATTAGTGGAAATGTTTTTTTAGGAAGGTCCTGTTTGGTTGGTTCAAATTCATTTCTTTTTCAAGGAATAACAATTGGTCAAAACTCCATTATTGATGCACTAACACATGTAGACAAAGACTTATCAGAAAAAATGATAGCTTCAAGTAAGAATATAAAAATTTTTAAAAGAGTAATATTATGATCTCAAATATAAACACTGTACACGAAATAATTAATGAAATGAGGGAAGGGAAAGGTCTACCTAAATTTGATTCATTCCACAAGGATCTGGATTTAAGAAACGATCTTGGTTTTGATTCATTCGATTTGGCTGAACTAACTGTTAGAATTGAAGATGCGATAAAAATAGATGTTTTTTCTAATGGTATTATTACGTCATTAGGTCAGGTATATTCAATGATAAATGAAGATAATTAACAATTTATTTTGGATTCAAAATGGAGAAAACTCTATTCGTACATATCAACAGTTGATTGATTTTGTTGCGAATGAAGGCGAAGTTTGTCTTAATTATTTCGGATGTGATAATTCGTTACTTTTCGCCAATTTTATTAAAGCTTTAGTAAATAATTTAGATTATACTTTTGTCGATGTAGATTTTTCAAAAAATGAACTGAATTCACTATTTGAAAGTGGCTATATTAAAGTTGTAAAAAATACCGAGAAGTTAAATATTTTGGATTTTCATGATTTGATAAAATTAGTTTTAGAATCCAAATCAAATATTACATTGTTTACCTCTGGTACCACAGGAATACCTAAAAAGGTACGTCATTCAGTAAATTCCTTAACAAGAATGGTGAGGTATGGGGAAAAACATTCATCAGATATTTGGGGCTTTTGCTATAATCCAACACATATGGCTGGTATTCAAGTTTTTTTTCAAGCTTTCCTAAATATAAATCCAATGATTTATATTTATGGGGCTGATAATAACGAAATTTATGGCCGTATATCAGAATTTAAAGTATCACACATTTCTGCTACTCCTACTTTTTATAGGTTATTCACCAGTATAAATAAATAATTACCATCTGTTAAAAGAATTAGTATTGGAGGCGAAAAATCGGACTCCTTACTATTAAAAAGATTGAGGGAAATTTTTATTAAAGCTAAAATAACAAATATTTATGCTTCAACTGAATTGGGGTCTGTGCTAGCTTCCAATGATGATGTTTTTTATATAAATGAAGAAAATCGAAAATTAGTAAAGGTTGAATCCCAAAGTCTATTCATTCATAGGACACTTGCAGCTAGTTTTGATTGGATTGAAAATGATGACTGGTATGATACAGGGGACTTAATTGAATGGGTGGATTTCGAAAAGCAATCATTCAGATTTGTTTCAAGAAAAAGCGAAATGATAAATACAGGTGGTTACAAAGTTAACCCAGGTGAAATTGAAGATTTTCTGCTTAAAATAGGTGGAATAACATCTGCTTATGTTTATTCAAAATCAAATGCTGTTCTTGGTAATATAGTTGTTGCTGATATTGTAAAAAGTGAAAATTGTACTTTGTCTGAAATTGAAATAAAAAAAGTCCTTTCTGATAACCTACAATCATTTAAAGTTCCAAGAATTATCAAATTTGTAGATAGTATTAAATTAACCAGAACTGGAAAGTTGAGTAGAAATTAATTTTTTTTAGAATGAATGTTTTATTAACAGGTTGTAGCAAAGGATTAGGAATAGAAGCAACAAGAGTATTGCTTGAAAATGGATTTTCAGTTTTTGGAATCAGCCGAACTGAAACAATTGAATTATCTGAATTAAAGTCAAAATATCAAGGCAAGTTATTTAACTTGATTTATGATTTAGAGGATACAAATGAGGTAAAAAAACGCATTTTTGACGAATTTATTGGAAAAAATACTATCCATGCATTTGTTAATAATGCCGCAATTGCTTACGATGATATTGTATCAAATATTCAAATTGAGCCTCTTGAGAAAATGTATAGAGTAAATGTTTTTACTCCATTCCTAATCACAAAATATGTTATTAGGAATATGATTTTAAAAAGGACTGCAGGAAGTATTATTCATCTTTCTTCAGTTAGTGTGCATACTGGTTATAAAGGGTTAGCAATGTATGCTTCAACAAAAGGGGCACTTGAAGGATTTTCGAAAGGTACTTCAAGAGAATGGGGGGAAAAGGGAATTAGATCAAATTGTCTTGTTGCTGGATTTATGGAAACAGATATGAGTAATTCTTTATCTGCAGAACAAAAGGATCGTATTTATAAAAGAACTGCACTAAAGGTTCCAACCTCTGTGAATTCAGTAGCTGAAATGATTCATTTTTTAGTTTCCGATAAATCTAAATCAATCACTGGCCAGAATATTTTTGTTGATTCTGGTACTTTATAAATTTTTATGGTAATAATTATAGCTGAAGCAGGAGTCAACCATAATGGTAGTTTGGAATTAGCCAAAAAGTTAATTGATGAGGCAAAATTTGCAGGTGCTGATTTTATTAAATTTCAAACCTTTATAACTGAACTTAATATTTCTAAAAGTGCTAAAAAAGCAGATTATCAGGAAGTAAGCACCGGGGCAAATGAATCCCAGTTTGATATGGTAAAGAAGTTAGAACTTTCTTTTAATGACTTTATCGAACTAAAAAATTATTGCGATGAGATAGGAATAGATTTTTTATCAACGGGTTTTGATAAACCTAGTATTGATTTTCTCGACAGTCTAAATCCACCATTTTATAAAATTCCATCTGGTGAAATTACTAATAAACCTTACCTCGAATACATAGCCTCTAAAGGAAAAGATATTGTTATTTCGACAGGAATGGCTAATCTAAATGAAATTGAATTAGCTCTTCAAGTTATTGAAAACAAAGGAATTAGTAGAGATAGAGTTACTGTATTACATTGTAATACAGAATATCCTACTCCTATGGATGATGTAAATCTTTTTGCAATGAATCATATTGCAGAGGCTCTTAGTGTTAAAGTAGGGTATTCTGATCATACAAAAGGAATTGAGATTCCAATTGCGGCTGTAGCTTTAGGTGCTTGCGTTATCGAAAAACATTTTACCTTAGATAGAAATCTACCAGGTCCTGATCATGCAGCTTCTCTTGAACCTAATGAACTCAAAAACATGGTTGATGCTATTAGAAATGTTGAATCGGCAATTTCTGGCAATGGAATTAAAGAGCCAAGTAATAGCGAATTGAAGAATATTAAGATTGTCAGAAAGAGTTTACACTATAATTCCGATTTAAATGAAGGTCATATTTTAACTCCAAATGATCTTTCAATTTTAAGGCCTGGAAGTGGAATTAGTCCAATGGATATTGATCTAGTCCTTGGTAAAAAATTGCTTAATAGTGTAAAAAATGGTTCATTAGTTTCATATACAGACTTTTTATAGTTTAAATAGTGGTAAAAAGAAAAATTTGTGTTGTAACTGGTACTAGAGCCGAATATGGGCTGCTACGTTGGATTATTCAGTTTATTAATGATGATCCAGATTTAGAATTACAAATAATTGCAACAGGAATGCACTTATCTCCAGAGTTTGGATTAACCTATAAGTCTATACTTGATGATGGATTTTCAATTTCAAAATCCATAGAAGTTTTACTTTCTTCTGATTCTCCAATTGGTCTTTCAAAATCTATGGGATTAGGTATGATTTCTTTTGGAGAAGCTTATGGAGAATTAAAACCTGATATTATTTTGGTGCTTGGTGATAGATTCGAAATTTTCTCAGCAGTTGCTTCAGCTATGGTTTCTAGAATTCCGGTTGCCCATATTCATGGTGGTGAAGCTACAGAAGGTCTAATTGACGAACCAATTCGACATTCTATAACAAAAATGAGCCATATTCATTTTACAGCAACCGATGAATATAGAAATCGTGTTATTCAATTAGGTGAAAACCCGAATAGAGTTTTTAATACTGGAACTCCTGGCCTCGATAATATTGATAGAATTCAGTTTTTAAATAAAATGGAGTTTGAGAAATCAATTGATTTTGAAATCGGTGAGAACTGCTTCTTAGTTACTTTTCATCCCGTTACTTTAGAATCTGGTACGGCTTCAGAACAATTTGATGAACTATTATCTGCCTTAGAAACTTTCCAAGATTTTAAAATAATTTTTACAATGCCTAATGCTGATACTGAAGGTCGCGTTATTATTGAAAAAATTCAAAAATTTGTGGCGAGAAACTCTAGCCTTGCTATTGCATTTATTTCTCTTGGTCAGCTTCGGTATTTATCAGCACTTAAACATGTTAAAATGGTTATTGGTAATTCTTCAAGTGGTTTAGCTGAGGTTCCTAGTTTTAAAATCCCAACTGTAAATATTGGTGACAGACAAAAGGGGAGAATTAAGGCTGAATCTGTAATAGATTGTTTACCGGAAGGCCATGATATTATTAGAGCAATTAATGTGGGATTATCAGCTGAATTTCAAGAAAAATTAAAAACTGTAGTTAACCCATACGGAAGTCCTGGAGCTTCAAGAAGAATTGTTGATTTATTGAAGATTGTTGATCTTAGAAATATCTTGAAAAAGGAATTTTATAACATATGAAAGCATTTTTTATTGGAACAGTTCAGTTTTCAAGAGAAATGTTAGAAAGTCTCTTAAATATTCCACAATTAGAAATTGTTGGATTAGCAACAAAATCAAGTTCATCCTTTAATAGTGATCATACAGATTTGTCTGATTTAGCAATTAAAAATGGTTTTCCTTTTAAATATGTAAAAGATATTAATGCTCCTCATATAGTCGATTGGATTAAACAATTACAACCAGATGTTATTTTTTGTTTAGGTTGGTCTTCTTTAATTGCTAAGGAACTCATTTCTATTCCAACTTTTGGTGTTATTGGTTATCACCCAGCTGAATTACCAAATAATAAAGGTCGTCATCCTCAAATTTGGGCAATGGTTTTAGGGTTACAATATACAGGTTCAACTTTTTTCTTTATGGATGAAGGTGCTGATTCTGGCGATATTGTTAATCAAGTGAAGGTGAAAATTGAATTTGATGATACCGCTAAAAGTCTTTATGATAAATTGATTTTGACTGCAAAAATTCAATTGGGTGAAATTGTAAAGGATTTGGTTAATCAAACAATAGTAAGATTTTCGCAAAAAAATGAAATTGGTAACCATTGGAGGAAAAGATCTAAAGCAGATGGTCGCATCGATTGGAGGATGAGAACAATTGATATTTTTAATTTGGTCCGCGCCTTAAGTCATCCATATCCTGGTGCTCATTTCGATTATTTAGGACAGGAAATAAAGGTTTGGCAATGTATTCCTTATACTGAATTTGTTGCCGAAAATCTAGAACCGGGAAAAGTTCTCGGTTTTAATAATGGTGAAATAATTGTTAAAACTGCTGATGGCGCAATTGTACTAAAAAATCATGAATTAATTGTTGAAAAAATTGAACCTTATTTATTATGAAAAAAGTAATTGTAATTTCCGCACATCCTGATGATGAGACACTTGGTGCTGGAGGAACATTGTTAAAACATAAACAATCTGGAGATCAAATTTTTTGGTTGATTGTTACAAATGTTTTAGAGAGTTCTGGTTTTTCAAAAGATAAAATTGCTTCGAGGCAACTTGAAATCAAAAAAGTTGAATCAATGTATGGTTTTGAAAAGACATTTCTTCTCGATTATCCAACCATGTCTTTAACTAGTAATTCTTTGCTTACCCTAATACCCCAAATTTCAGAAATTTTTTCAGAAGTTAAGCCCGAAATAATTTATTCTTTGAATAGATCTGATGCACATTCAGATCATAGGTATCTTTCTGATGCAGTAATGGCTTGTACAAAATCGTTTAGGTATCCGTATATTAAGAAAGTGCTAATGTATGAGTGTATAAGTGAAACTGAGTTTGCACCTGCATTTCCTGAAAAGGTTTTTATTCCTAATTATTTCGTTGATATTTCATCATTTATTGAAAGAAAAATGGAGATTATGAGAGTGTTTGAATCTGAAATGGGTTTACCTCCTTTTCCTCGTAGTGAAGAAAATATTTTGGCTCTAGCCAGATTTCGCGGTTCAAGTGTTGGTTACAATTTCGCTGAAGCATTCCAAGTTGTTAAAATTATTGAATAATGAATCATTTCAGTCGCCATTTAGTTCATAAAAATGCTTCAGTTAAAGATGCATTAAAACTTTTAGATTTATTGGCATCAGATGCAATACTATTTCTTGTTGATGATGCATCAATATTGATTGGTTCATTAACTGATGGTGATTTGAGGAGAGGATTTCTTAAAGGTTTGGATTTCGATTCTCCATTGGAGAGTTATATTCAGAAAAATCCAAAATTTATTCAACAAGGTAAATACGACATAAAAGAAATCATTAAATTAAGAGAAAAATATTTCAGCATTTTCCCAGTAGTTGACATAAATAAGCAGGTAATTAATGTTGTTAATTTTAAACATCAAAGATCGTATTTACCAGTTGATGCATTAATAATGGCTGGTGGAAGAGGCGAAAGACTTAAGCCTTTAACAGATAAAGTTCCTAAACCCTTACTTCTGGTTGGGGATAAGCCAATCATAGAACATAATATTGATAGGTTAAGAAGTTATGGAATTGACGATGTCTGGATTTCTCTTAAATATTTAGGAGTTAATATTTTAGAGTATTTTAAGGATGGAAGCGAAAAGTCAATTAGGATTAAATATGTTTGGGAAGAAGATGCACTTGGTACAGCTGGTGCTTTATCTCTCATTGATGATTTCTTTCACGACTATGTGTTAATGATGAATTCTGACCTTTTAACAAATATTGATTTCGAAGATTTGTTTATGTACTTCCTCGATCAGGATGCTGATTTTGCAGTTGCATGTATACCGTATCAAGTAAATGTACCTTATGCTGTAATGGAAACTAGTGGTAACAGAGTATTGGGTTTTAAAGAAAAGCCTACTTATACTCATTTTTCAAATGCAGGAATTTACTTGATGAAAAGAGAGGTTGTGTCTAAAGTACCTAAAGGTGAAGTTTTTAATGCTACTGATTTAATGGAAGCTTTAATAAAAGAAGGAAAAAAGGTAATTTCATATCCTCTTGTTGGATATTGGTTAGATATAGGTAAACATGAGGATTACCAAAAGGCTCAAGTTGATATTAAACAAATAAAATTTTGAAACCATTAATTGTAATTCCTGCACGGGCAGGGTCTAAAGGTGTTCCCGGTAAAAATAGTAAGTTGCTTAATGGGAAACCTCTTGTTCAATATACAATTGAAGCTGCTCGAAATGTTTTTAGTGATGATGTTATTTGTATTTCAACCGATGATGAATATATTGTTAAAATTGCTGAAAGCTTAAATCTTAAAGTTCCTTTTATTAGACCTAGTTCTTTGGCAACAGATAATGCTGGAACTTATGAAGTGTTATTGCATGCTATTCAACATTATGAAGGCATTGGTTATTATCCTGATACATTAATTTTATTACAAGTAACATCTCCTTTTAGAACAAGTTTGCAAATTCAAGAGGCTCTAAAATATTATTCAAAGGATTGTGAAATGTTGGTTTCTGTTAAAGAAACTAAATCGAATCCTTATTATGTTTTAAGAGAAGAAGATTCAAACGGTTGGTTAATTAAATCAAAAGAGGGGAATTTTGAAAGAAGACAAGATTGCCCGAAAGTTTTTGAATTAAATGGCGCAATTTATATAATGAATATTGATAGATTAAAATCCGAAAATTATTCTAAATTCAAAAAAGTGAAAAAATTTGAAATGGATGAGTATTCTTCACAAGATATAGATTCAAAATTAGATTGGGAATTAGCCGAAATTTTAGCAACTAAACTGTGAATATAGTTTTTTTTCATAGGCTTGATTTAGTGCATCTTTATGCACCAGTTTCCAAAATATTGGAAGCAAATTATAATATTAAACATGTTGCTTTTTCTAAAAACGAAGTCACTATTCTAAATAGAGATTATAATATTCATGATAATATTATTAATTTATCTGAATTAAGAGATTACTATTTAATGAATCCGGATAAAATTAGTTATTCAATTAGCGATTTAGATACATTTATAAGAAAATATACAGATAATAGATTCAATTATAGTTCATCAATAATTTTAGATAGAACTTATGTTAATTATAAAATTAGTGATATAAATTCAATTTCACTCTCTTATTATCAAACTTGGAGTGACGTATTTAATAAATTTAATCCAGATTTATTTTTTCATGAACCTCCTGCCATATTTTGCACTCATTTAGCATCAATGTTTTGTGTTAAAAATCAAGCAAAATTCCTCACACAAATCCATGTGATTGGAAAAGATATTTATCAATGGCTGTTTTTAGAAGGTGATAGCGCTTTTCCAACTGAAATTAAATTAAATGAAAATCTTTTAAATTTACCTGATTTAGGGGCAAGTGATTTTCAAAAGAAGTTTTTTGAGGAAGACAACGTTTTATTAGGTAATATCTCAATTAATCAATCCACAAAAAAGAAGTTTAAGGTTTGGAATTTTTCGAAAAGATTAGCTTCATTATCTATAAATCACTTAATAAGTTATTTTAAAGGAAAACCTAGTTTTAAGACTTCTGAACATATTGAAAAATTCGTAGAATCGAATAAATCAGATTATTTCACCGATTTAGAGAATTTATATGGTAGAATATTTCAGAAATTTATTTCTGAACCTATTGAAGGTGAAAATTATTATTTTTTTCCTTTGCACTTAGAACCAGAAGCTGTTGTTTTATATTATGCTGATGGTTGGTACACAGGGCAAGTTAAACTTGTTGAAAATATAGCAATGCAACTTCCTCCAAATGTTTTTCTTTATGTAAAAGATCATCCACATGGAGGTAATTATCGCAATGTACGTGATTATAAGGCTCTAGCTAAAATTCCAAATGTTAAATTAATTGATCCTCAATATTCTGGTAAGAGTTTAATAAAAAAATCAAAGGGTGTTATTACCATAAATGGAACAGCTGGTTTTGAGGCTTTGTTATTGAATAAACATGTTATATGTTTTGGTAATGCATTTTATTCTGAGTTTAAGGGAGTAAATAAAATTAAGCATGTCAGAGATCTTGCAAAAGTACTTTATGATATAGAATCAGTTGATGAAAGTAAAATTGATTTAATCGAACTAAATTATTATTTAAACTCTCTTCACCCAGGATTTGTAAGTTATTTCGCCAACAGACACAATATTCTTAAAATAGATTCAAAAGAAAATCCAGAATTAGTTGCATCTGGAATTAATAAACTAATTTTTAAAATTAAAGAAAGTAAATCTAATGAAATTAGTTAAAAATTACTTTTCAGCCAGTTTTTTGGATTTAACTTTTTTTCGTTACCTCTCATCAAGTATTTTTGGTTCAATAATTAGCCTTGTTACTGGTTTTTTTACATACAGATACATAGAACCATCACTAATAGGAATATGGGCTTTATTTTCAATATTAGAAGTTTATTCAACATTTTCTAGGTTGGGAGTAATAAATGGCTTAGGAAGAGAACTTCCATACCTTTTAGGCAAAAATAAACTTGATGAAGCAAAAAAAATTGCATCTACAGCATTAGGTTATTCAATCCTAAGTAATTCTTTTTTGTTTATTATTCTCCCTGTTTTTATATATAGTTTTGAATTTGATCCTAATAATAGCTCACATATTTGTTCTCTATTAGTTATTATTTTTAGGGTTTTATTTTCATCATATACAAATTATCTTTCTGTTACCTTCAGAACCGGAGAAAGTTTTATTGATTTAAGTAAAATTCAAAATGTTCTTTCTGGCATAAAATTATTAAGTCTTCCTTTAGTTATTTATTGGGGTTTTTATGGACTACTATTAAGAGAACTTCTTCTTTCATTATTAGAAATGGTGTTTTTTCACATAAAAAGGCCATTAAAAGTAAAAGTAGGATTAGAGAAAATAAGTTTTTTATCATTGATAAAGGTTGGATTTCCTTTGTTTATTGTTAGTTATCTTTTTGGTATTATTGAAACTTTTCCAAGATTATATATAGCAAAATTTGGCACAATCAGTGACCTTGGACTTTTTTCTCCTGTCATTATAATCCTCGGGATTGCAGTAATTTTGCCAAATTCTATTGTAAGTTATATGTACCCTAAAATGTCATATGAATTTGGTCAACATGATAATAAAAGAAAACTTTGGGATGTTGTTAAGTTTACTGCTCTAATTTCTTTACTATCCTCTATTCCAATGTGCTTAGTTGTTTATTTTGTGGCCGACCAAGTTACTTGGTTATTCCCAAAGTATACTGCATCAGTTCCATACCTTAAAATTTCAGCTTTCTCATTGTTGTTTATTGGTTATAAATCAAGTGGTTTAACATTTTCAGTATTAAAGTCTTGGAATGTAATGATTCTAAACTCAATTGTTTTTTTGCTTGTTTCTACTTTTTCTATGTTTATTATACAAATTTACTTTAAGGATGCATTGGAGGTTGCTTCTTATTCCATTATAATTACATATGGCTTTATGTTTTTCTTTTCTTTAGGTCTTGCATATTTTGAATTGCACAAAAAAACTAAAATTTAAGGTTTAGGTATTTATGGATAAATTTTATAAAGATTCATACAAGATTTTAATTGCTATTTTATTACTTGTACTTTTATTCCTTTTCAGATTTGAAAGTCCAATAATTGATAAGATTTCGAATTACGGAAGTGTAATTATTTTAATCTTAGGTATCTTTTTAATTGTTAGTTCAATCAGATTAGGGATTGTTTCAAGGTTAGGCAAAGAAGTTCAGCAGATTATGACATTCTGGTTTATTACTGCTGGGTGGATGCTAATTGTTCCTATTATTTTTTTTAACTACAAATTTAATGCAGAGGTATTTTATCAAGGAATGTTTCATGATTATAGATATATAGTTTTTTCAATCCTCCCTTTCTTTTTCATAACAAATGATATTCAAGTTTATTATGAAAAAATATTAAAATATTCTTCATGGGTTGCTTTATTTTTTGGGATTATAGCAATTATTATTGTTGATAAATCATTCTCTTCGGTTGCTTCTAGAGATTCCACAACTTCACTTTCCTATTTTTACTGGTGGCTTGTGACAATGTTGTTCCCATATTGGTTCCTGAGATTTTATTATTTGGGGAAAGATAAAGTTGGACTTTTTTTATTATTGATAAATGTTGTACTGAGTATTTTTTTTCTAAAACGTTCCGGATTTTTAAATACTCTATTAATTATGGCTTTGGCCTTCATCACATCTAAATTTAATTTTCGCTCCTTAGTTTTTATAATTATTTCTTTGGTTGGATTTCTTGGAATCATATATTTTTATTTGGATTTGTTTGAATTGTTATTGTTTAGATTTTTTGGAGAAGTTGATGATTTAGAAGATTGGGATAGAAACTTAGAAATAAAAGAGTTTTTCGATAATGTTAAGAATTTCGAATTATTTACAGGATTTGGTGTCAATAATTATTTAAATATGCTTTATGTTGGCCAAACTGAGGAAGGTGTAAATTCTCTCCATATTGGAATTTACAATATTGTTTATAAAGGTGGATTGTTGTATTCTATATTTATGATTTATCTTGCTGTAAAAATTCTATCTTTATTCAAGTATATTTCACAAAACATTGAGATAAAAATAGCTTTCGTAATAGGTGTTTATTCAATGATTGGATTGTTTTATGAAGGTGGTTGGTCTTACCTTCCAAGTGTATTTTTTATTATGTTGCCAATATTTAGGGGTATTTATCTGAAAGATAAATTGTTAAATGAAAAGAATTATAAGCGTAAATAAAGTAGGTATTTTAACTTTCTGGGAATTTCCAGAAGGAATGGCCCCCACAACTAGAATTTTAGCTTATTCCAAAGGAATGGTAAATCATGGTGCTGAAGTTGAGATTTTTTCTTTTAGAAGAATTTTTTATTCTGAATTTTTAAAAGAAAATGCAGAAATGGGTGGTAAATACCAAGGTGTAAGTTATTCATATATTCATATTTTTTCCGATAGGAGCCAGTATAATAAATTTTTTAGAATATTTGATGAAATCACTCTTCGTTACAAGTTATTAATTAAAGTAATTAAAAGCCATAGAATCCGAAAATTTAATCTCTTTCTCTTTAGTTTTGATGATGTTTATTCATTAGGTGCTTATTGCCGTTTATTTAAATTGTTTTCTTTTCCTGTTTTTTTTGTGGCTGATGAGTTTCCGATTCCAATTAGAGATTTTATGTTGGAATCTGTACCTAATGACTTGATGAATAGGTACACTAAATTTCAACGATTCTTTAAAGGGCGCGTTTTAATGTCAAATGCTCTTAAAAATTTTTATGACCAGAACAGTTTTAGATTGCCAACTTTTATTTTAAATACTATAGTAGATTCTGATAGGTTTAAAAATTTCAAACCCATTTCCGGCCCCGATTATATTTGTTACATGGGTAATATGTCGTTAAAGAAAGACAATGTAGATATTATTATTCGTGCATTTTCCTTAATTGCTGATAAGTATAAATCTTTAGAACTTCATTTATATGGAATGCCTAATTTAGAGGATAAATTATTATTAGAGAATTTAATCAATGATTTGAACTTGCATTCAAGAGTTTTTATTAAAGGTAGGATTTCTAATAATAATGTTCCATCAGTTTTGAAATCAGCGAAAATCTGTGTTAATTCCCAACCAATTACTAAGCGCGCTGAGGGTGGATTTCCTACCAAATTGGGTGAATATCTACTTACGGGTGTGCCTTCATTATTTACAGATTCTGGTGATATTGGATTTTTTGTAAAAAACGAGATTCATACGTTTTTAGTTAGCCCAGAAAACCCAATTGAATTTTCAGGAAAGCTTGATTATATTCTTAGTAATTATGATGAGGCTTTAAAGGTTGCTGAAGATGGTAGAAGTTTTATTGCAGAACAATACTCTGCAAATGTTCAAACTGCAAAGCTGTTGGATTTTTTTAAAAGTAATATTTAATTTTGAAGCATTATATTTTTCTGTCAAGATCAAATCCCTATCAAGCTAATGGTGCAAGTGCCAATAGGACTCGAGGTTTATTAGAAGGAATTATTGCACAAGGTGGAAAAATTCATTTTTATATACTTTCTCCTTTCTTTAGTCGCAATGAGAAATTAGAATATTTTAACTTTCAGCAAAATTCACCAAGTGGTTTGAAATTAATTTATCTGAGTTCAATTCTATTTGGAAACGCTTACATGGAAAGATTCTACAAGTATATATTATCTTATTTTTTTGAAATTATTTTCGCTTTTATGTTAAAGAAAGTTCTATCCGATTTTAATGGGGTGGTTTTTACTACTCCTGATTATTATCTTATGAAACAACTTTGTAAACTAAAGACGAAAAACCCAAAGCTTATAATCGTTTGTGAAATAAGTGAATATTTGGATTACTACAAATCTCAAGATATTCCCAAATGGCTTTTACCTCAATTAATAAGAACTGAGAAGTTTTTTGTTAATCAATTTGTTAATTGTCTTTCTGGTTGTGTTGTGATGACTAAGGCTTTGTATAGTTTTATTGAAGATTTGAATTTACCAAATATTAAATTGTTACATCTTCCAATGACTGTAGATTTATCAAGATTTGAAAATCCTCAAAAGCCGTCTTTAAATTTTAAAAAGCCGTATATTCTTTTTGTAGGAGTAATGAATAATGCTAAAGATGGTGTTGATATTTTGATTGACTCTTATTATGAAACAAATACCAAATTTCATCAATACAATTTATACCTAGTTGGACCTTGGCAATATGATACTCCTGGGCATCTTGATAAGATAAAAACACTTGGCTTAACAGGGAAGGTAAATTGGATAAATGAAGTTCAAAGAGATGAAATTCCGCCAATTTTGAAAGAAGCAAGTTTACTGGTTTTACCCAGACCTGATTCAAAACAAGCCCAAGGTGGATTTCCAACTAAATTAGGCGAATATTTAGCTTCTGGAATCCCGATTTGTGCAACATCTGTAGGAGAAATACCAGATTATTTAACTAACAATGAAACTGTATTTTTTGCTGAACCAGGTTCTGTTGGTTCTTTTGCCAAAGCGATGGACAGAGCATTATCCAATCCAGAATTAGCAAAAAAAGTAGGAATGGCTGGCAGAAATATTGCCGAAATCCATTTCAATAAAGACATACAATCACAAAAATTACACAAATTTTTGCAAAACCTATAAAAAAAATAACATGATACAAAATAAAATATTACTAATCACAGGAGGAACAGGTTCTTTTGGAAACGCAGTATTAAATCGTTTTTTACATACAGATAATTTTAGTGAAATCAGAATTTTTTCTAGAGATGAAAAAAAGCAAGATGACATGCGTAATCAATTACAAAATGATAAATTGAAATTTTACATTGGAGATGTAAGGGATTATGCAAGTGTAGAGCGTGCAATGCGTGGAGTAGATTATGTATTTCATGCTGCAGCCTTAAAACAAGTACCTTCTTGTGAATTTTTTCCATTAGAAGCAACAAAAACCAATGTATTTGGAACACAAAACGTTATTGATGCTGCGGGAGCTAATAAAGTAAAAAAAGTAATTTGCTTAAGTACTGATAAGGCTGCATACCCCATTAATGCCATGGGCATTTCTAAAGCTTTGATGGAAAAAGTAGCCATTGCCGCTTCAAGAAATTTAACTGATACCACCGTTTGTTTGACCCGTTATGGAAATGTGATGGCCTCAAGAGGTTCTGTAATACCCTTGTTTTTAAAACAACTAAAAAATGGACAACCATTAACCATTACAGACCCCAATATGACTCGTTTCTTAATGTCATTAGAAGAGGCTGTTGAATTGGTTTTATTTGCATTTGAGCACGGAAATTCAGGTGATTTATTTGTGAATAAAGCACCTGCAGGA
>CAMCEM010000064.1 GCA_945873755.1 Chitinophaga pinensis
TGCATTTTCTTTATGGCAATATATTTGAACATTACCAAAAGCACCAGCGTAACTGCTATCAGTTTTATTAATATCCATTGCTTCTATTTCATTTTCAGCTAATAAAGCTATTATATTTTGTGCTGTATAAACGTCTTTAACGTCTGTTATTTTTATCCAATCTTCCATATTGTTATTTTTTAAAAATTTGATTAAATCTTAATTTACTCATAGCAAATATAATAGTAATAACTCCAAATGCGGCTATTAAAGTTACATATATTGGAAATGAATAATCATCTTTTAAGAATTTAATTTCGGGATTTATACTAAGCAAATAATATGCTATAATAGTGATAGTATTATTTAAAAAATGACCTAAAATACTTACCCAAATACTTCCACTATAAGCAAAAGCATAGCCTAAAACTAATCCAAATAGAAACCTTGGTAAAAAACCAAAATAATCGCCATGAATAGCACTAAAAATAATAGATGTAAAAATGATAGCAACATGAACGTTGTGGAAACACATTTTTACAAAATTTTGAATACAACCTCTAAAGAATATTTCCTCAGTTATTGCGGGTAAAATAGCAACTATTAAAATATTAAACAACAACATTGGAACCGAATTGGCCTTAACAAAAGCTTCCATTTCTAATTTATTTAGACCCTCATCGCCTCTTAAGTATTTTTCAATGTCTTTCAATGAATCTGGAAAATGTAGATTTTGATTAAATTCCATTAACCATGAAGAAACAGGAATTGTCGAAATTATTAATACTATAATAAATAAATAATTAAACCAACTTGTTTTTCTATCTACTTGTAAAAAATGCAAAGGGTTTTGGTTAATGGATTTGCTAAACAAGTAAGAAGGGATTATAAATATAGCTACAGAAACGATAGCTTGATTTATTTTTAAAGCCAAAACACCCCAATAGTTATTATTTGGATTATGAATTATATCGTTTATTGAGGCAAATAAATCAATTTTAAAAACAGTTTTGGTTATAACTAAACCCAACGTTGCGCCAACCATATAAAAGGTTAACACCATTCCAATTAAAATAAAAATATTCCAAAGAAAGTATATAATGGGGTTTGATGTAAATGTGGGTATCTTAAACATTTTGTTATTTTTGTGGGCGCAATATAATTTTAAAATAAATAATTGGTAAAAATAGGTAATATAGATTTAGGAGAATTTCCGCTTTTGTTGGCTCCCATGGAAGATGTAAGCGATCCTCCGTTTAGAGCGGTTTGTAAAGACAATGGTGCAGACTTAATGTATACTGAGTTTATTTCATCAGAAGGATTGATAAGAGATGCCATAAAAAGCAGAAAAAAACTTGATATTTTTGAATATGAAAGGCCTGTTGGCATACAAATTTTTGGTGGCGATGAAGATGCAATGGCATTGGCAACGCAAATAGTAGATGCTGTAAACCCCGATTTGGTAGATATAAACTTTGGTTGTCCTGTAAAAAAAGTGGTTTGTAAAGGAGCTGGAGCTGGTGTGTTGAAAGATATAAAATTAATGGTTCGGCTAACAGAAGCTGTAGTTAAATCAACTAAACTCCCTGTTACTGTTAAAACCCGATTGGGTTGGGATGAAAATTCAAAGAATGTAGAAGAAGTAGCATTAAGATTACAAGATGTAGGTATAGCAGCATTAAGTATTCATGGCCGAACGCGGGCGCAAATGTATAAAGGCGAGGCAGATTGGACTTTAATAGGTAAAATAAAAAACAATCCAGCTATAAAAATTCCTATTTTTGGCAATGGCGATATTGATAGCCCCGAAAAAGCTTTAGAATATAAAAATAAATATGGGGTAGATGGAATTATGATTGGCAGAGCTGCCATTGGTTATCCATGGATATTTAATGAAATAAAGTATTTTATGTTAACAGGAAAACACCTCCCAACACCAACTTTAAAACAAAGAATTGAAGTATGTAAAAAACATTTAACCAAAAGTGTAGAATGGAAAGGAGAGGGGTTAGGTGTTTTAGAAATGAGGAGGCATTACACTCATTATTTTAAAGGATTAGAAAGTTTTAAACCATTTAGAACCAAACTTGTAACTATTAATAGTTTTAATGAAATATTGGATGTTTTAGATGAAGTAAATAGTTTTTATAGCGAAAAAATGGCTGTTTTAAACTAATAATAAACATTAGGCATTTTTATATTTTAAATTAAATATGTTAAATATTTTTTTAATATAAATAGAATTGCTTTCTCATTAATTTTATTGAAATTAGTAAAATTGCATTAAAATAAGTTGCTGTTATTGCCAAAGTTTCTCTGACTAGAATACATGCAATTAATTTTTCATCATATAATAATATAGATATAATTAGCATGATGGCCAATGTTCCAAACAAGTAAATTTATTTTAGAAGTGCAGATAAAGAAAACATTCTTACTAATGCACATGGAATTCCAGTTTTTATGTAGCAATAGTAAATTTTAATAAAATTCCCTTTTAAAAAAAAGAAAAGAATAAATAATAATTTTATCGAACAACCTTTTTTAAATAAAATATTGACAAGTATATATATGAATATTTATCAATGTACGTTTAATTTAAAAAAACTAAAATTATGAAAAAGTTATTAATCACAATCAGTTTACTATTTATTTATTTCAAAGTAAATCCTTTTCTTGTGGCTTTAGGCAAGGAATTTCGTTTAGAGAGCCCTCTAAAAACAATCAAATTGTTATTGGCAAAATTAATATTTCAGGGCCCTTGTTGGCCTTTGATTTAAATGGAAAAATAATTCCAGGTTTTGATAAAATACCTATCAAGCAAAAAACAAACTACGATTACATTGAGCAAAATGGTGTTTTATTAGTTTCTCACGATGAAGTATATGACTTTTATGATATTAAAAATAACTTTAATAAAATTGGAGATGAATATGTTTCAGTAACCTTATTTAGTGAAGGTTTTGCCATTGTGTCTGCCAAAAATGAACGGTTAAAAATTATTGATGAAAAAGGAAAAACGATTGCTGTTTTAAACGACTTTAAGGGTAAATCAATTGAGTCGGCTAGTGAGTTTAGTAACGGTTTAGCAGCTGTAAGAACTGAGGATGATTTATGGGGATTTATTGACACCAAAGGCAATATTGCAATAGAACCACAGTTTACAAATACTAGCTTTTTTAATGAATCATATTGCATTGTTGAAGTAAGAAAAAAAAGAAAAACTGCAGTAGGAATTATTAATAAAAAAGGAGAATTTACTTATCCATTAACTTTAAATATTAAATTTAATGAAAAAGTAAGTAATGGATTAATTGGCTTTAAAAGAACAAACGATTCTTTTGGTGTGATGAATGTATTTGGAAAAGAATTGATGAGCCCTAGCAATACTATTAATTGGCTTGGTCCATTTTATAATAATGCTTTGGCTGTATTTTCGAACGGCAAAAACTTTGGTGTGATAAATAAGGAAAGCAAAGTAATTGTAAGATGTAATTTTAATTTTATTCAAATATTAGATAAAAATATTATTGGCATCAATAATAACAATATTGATGTTTTTGATTTGAATGGTAATAAAAAAACAAATTTAAACTATAGAATGATTGTTGGTTTAAACAACGGTAATTTCCTTGCAACAGACAATGATGGCATGGTTTTTTTGGATAAAGATTTTAATGAAATAAATAAAACTTCATTAATAGGAATTGAAACTTCTCCCAACTATTATACAAGTAAAAAATATGCTAGAACTGATTATTTTGAAACTAATAAAATAATTTCAAATCCTTTATTACAAATTAGTTTAACAAGTATTGCTGGTTTAAAAGTAGGAGATGGTCCAGTTAAAATGATTGATTATTTTGACTTGGAACAAACTAAGCAATTTGATTTAATTGATGACGAAGAAGGAGATGAAAGAGTAGTTATAGACCAACCTGAATATGACAACGTTGATGCTAATATGTATGGATTTATAAAAACAATTAAACCAATAGAAGCCCTTACTCCTTTAGAAGAAGCAAAGAGAATAGCAGACTCAATAGCTTCTCTTGAAGAAGAAAAATATTATGATGAAACTGATGAAGATGACGAAGGAAGAATGTATTACGATTCTTTAAGATTTTTATCTGATAAAAAATCACAAACAATAAATATTTATGATATTCCAAATTTTCAACTAACCTATTTTTTAAATTATAACGATTTTTTAAAGAACAATACTTTTGAAGAAAAGAAAAATTCATGTAATACTTGTAATTTAATAGGTACAAGCATAAACAACAATGCAAAATTAATTGGATATGATTTGTTAATAGAAATGAATGGAAAAGCAAGCGGAAAAGCAGCTGAACTTTTAGAAAATATAAAGCTCGTTTTTAAAAATTTAGGTTTATCAGTTGAAAAAAAGGGTTACGAATACATATTAATTAATACTAAGCAAAACAATAAAAAAGTGGGAACTATTAAATCAACTAATGATGATTTGGTAACAATAAATTTTATATTTTAATAAATCTATTCATATTGTTTTGAAAAGAAAAAGGTCAAAAGCAACTCGCTTTTGACCTTTTAGTTTTAATTTTTTTGTTATTTAGCAATACTCATCAAAAGCTGCTTTTAAGTTTTCAGCAATCATGTCTGCACTGCGACCTTCAATATTATGGCGTTCTATAAAATGAACCAATTCGCCATTTTTGTACAATCCAATTGATGGAGATGATGGTGGGAAAGGAGCAATAAATTCGCGTGCTTTAGCAACAGCTTCTACTTCTTGCCCAGCAAATACTGTTAACAATTCGTTGGGTAATTTAGTTGATTCTTTAACAGCTTTCATAATTCCTGGGCGGGCAGTTCCTGCTGCACAACCACATACCGAATTAAAAACCATTAATTTTGTTCCTTCATTATTTTTCATTGCTTCAGCTACTTCATCAGCTGTCATCAACGATTTAAAACCTGCTTCAACTAACTGTTGACGCATAGGTGCTACTAACATTTCTGGATATGGCATATTATTATTTTTTTTAAATTGTAACTGCAAAAGTACAATTTTGTTTCCAAAATATATTTAAGTCTATTTGGCATTAAAATATCTTAAAACATTTTATTGTTAAATTGTTTAATATATAATTATCAGTTTTTTAAAACGATTGATATGATTATTTTTGAAAAAATTTAAATAAACACAATAAAACACAACATGTCAGAAACAAAATCAGTAGCTCCTTATAAAGTTAAGGACATTAGCTTAGCAGAATGGGGAAGAAAAGAAATTACTTTAGCTGAAGCAGAAATGCCAGGTTTAATGAGTATTAGAAAAGAATATGGTCCAGAACAACCATTAAAAGGTGCTCGTGTAGCTGGTTGCTTACACATGACCATTCAAACTGCGGTATTAATTGAAACTTTAAAAGTTTTAGGAGCAGAAGTTACTTGGAGTTCATGTAATATATTTTCAACTCAAGATCATGCTGCTGCTGCAATTGCGGCTGCTGGTATTCCAGTTTACGCATGGAAAGGACAAAATGAAGAAGAGTTTGATTGGTGTATTGAGCAAACTTTATTTGCTTTTGAAGGTGGAAAACCTTTAAATATGATTTTAGATGATGGTGGCGATTTAACTAACATGGTTTTTGATCGTTATCCTGAATTAACTAAGGATATTAAAGGATTATCAGAAGAGACAACAACTGGAGTTCACCGTTTATACGAACGTATGAAAAAAGGAACTTTAGTTATGCCTGCTATCAATGTTAACGATTCGGTAACAAAATCGAAATTCGATAACAAATATGGTTGTAAAGAAAGTTTAGTTGATGCAATTAGAAGAGCAACCGATATTATGATGGCTGGTAAAGTAGCAGTTGTTGCTGGTTATGGTGATGTAGGAAAAGGTTCAGCAGAATCGTTACGTGGTGCTGGTGCGCGTGTATTAATTACTGAAATTGATCCTATTTGTGCTTTACAAGCTGCAATGGATGGTTTTGAAGTAGTTACTATGGAACAAGCTTGCCCTCGTGCAAATATATTTGTTACAGCTACAGGTAATGTTAACATCATTGCTGAACGCCACTTTAAAGCAATGCGCGATAAAGCAATTGTTTGTAATATTGGTCATTTTGACAATGAAATAGACATGGCTTGGTTAAATAAAACGCATGGTGCAAGCAAAAATACACTTAAACCACAAGTTGATATTTACAATGTTGATGGACATGAAGTAATTATTTTAGCAGAAGGTCGTTTAGTAAACTTAGGTTGTGCAATGGGTCATCCTAGTTTTGTAATGAGTAATTCATTCTCAAACCAAACTTTAGCTCAAATAGAATTATGGAACCACAGCGATAAATATGAAAATAAAGTATATGTACTACCTAAGCATTTAGACGAAAAAGTAGCATATTTACATTTAGCTCATATTGGTGCAACACTTACTGTTTTAGATGGTGAGCAAGCAGATTATATTGGTGTTAAAGTAGAAGGTCCTTTCAAAGCTGAAATGTACAGATACTAATAATTAATAATAATTTATACGAAAGCCAATCCTATTAGGATTGGCTTTTTTGTTGCAATTAATTAGATAATTAGTTTCCTAATCCCCAAAAGATATATATTTTAGGGATTGTAATCTCCAAAAGTTATGTATTTTAGGGATTATATTCTCCAAAAGTTATGTTATTTAGTATTTATTTATGTTTTTGTATTAAAAAAATTGATTTTTTATGATAACTAGAACTGTTTATCAATCAATAAAAGAATCGATGTTTAAAGGCAAAGCAATAATACTTTATGGTAGCCGACAAGTTGGTAAAACTACCATTACACAACAATTGGCTTCCGCCAATGCTGGTGCCGATGTAGTAGTTGTTGGTAATGCTTTTGAAAAAAATCCTGATTTAATTTTAGCCATTAGCAATGCCATTCATGGTGTGGCTAGTGCTAACTAAAAAAAGCCGATTCATTATTTGAATCAGCTATTTTTTATTAATCATTGTCATCTAAACTAAAAATATCCTCTACTTTTTTGCCAAAAATCTTGGCTATTTTAAGTGATAAAACAGTGGATGGCACATATTTATTTGCTTCCATGGCATTAATAGTTTGTCTGCTCACACCAATCAATTTAGCCAAATCATCTTGAGTAATATTTTTAATGGCTCTTTCTATACGAATATTATTTTTCATTATGAACAGCTTGATTATTTTTATAAAGTACATAATTAAACCTAATTAGGAAAATAAGTAGGTGGGTAAACATATTAAATATCAAAACTGAAAAAAAGTCCATTCCATAAACAAAAATCATAGCAATTAACAGTAAACCATAGTTGAAATAAGTAGCCCAAAGCAATGATTCCAATCGTGATTGAGCTATAAATTCATCTTCAGTTTTTTCCTTGGAGCAAGCTACAAATAAAGAACCAATAATAATAAATATACCCAAAAGTTCATCAGTAATATTATTGGTTGTAATGGAAAAGTTATTGGAAGATTTAAATATCTCACTATCTACGATAGCAAATACTTTCACATTGAGAAATGAAAATTCATAGTCTAAAACATAAACTACAAAGGCAAAAATGCAAGCGGGAATCAACATGATCCATCCAATTCTTTTGAATGAATAAGGAAATAAAAAACGTGTTTTCATAATATTTATTTTTTTAAATTGTTGAAACAAATGTAAAACAAATAAAGCTATTTGTCAAGTATTTTTTACATTTTGTAAAATAAATCAATCTAATTGTATGGTTTTCAAAACTAAAATGCTTCGTTCATTGTAAAATACAATCCTTGAATGCCATTTTCGCCTCTACCATAATCAATTCTTATATTTACATGTTCCCTTCTTATTGCCAAAAAGCGATACCCAATTCCATAATTAAATTTAGTATTTTCAAAAAGTAATGAAGCCTTGTTAGCTACATTGCCAAATCCACCAAAAACAGTTATTGAAATAGGGCCCCAAACTTGCTTTCTTAACTCTGCTTGAAAAGCCATAGCATGGTTGTCTCTATAACGACCGTTGTAATAACCTCTCAAATAGCTGTCGCTTCCTATTGTAGCAAGTTGTTTAAAAGGAATATTTCCCTCATTAAAATTACCAAAAGCTTGTAATGCTAATATATTATTTTTCCAAAGTTTTATATATTGCCTTGCATCAATGGTTAGGTTATTAAACTGGAATTGACTTCCAAAAATTTGCTGGTTAAATAGTGTAGAAATATCAATAAAATGACCTTTAGTTGGAAAATATATTTTATCTCTATTATCGAAACTAACAACAGCTCCAAAGCCCGAAGTAAAGCTATTATTTATACCGATTAAATTCTCATTATTAAAAATGGAATCACCTTTAAAATTACCCATGTAATTAAAATCGGCTTGAAAACCCAAATAAATACTTTTAACTACTTGTTTGGTTACTCGTAATTGCAATCTGTTTTGCGAAAAATCGTAAAGCGATTTTGAATTATTGCTTCTATTTCCTATGCCCCAATAGTATTCATTAAAGTATTTGTATAGGTAAATTGCTTTAAAATTATATTTATTGTTTTTAGTAAAAACATCAATAAATGGCCTAAAACTATACTGATTAAGTTGTGTATATTGCGTATTAAAACGAATAATTGATGGACGAGTTATAGAATCAATGCTTTGGCGATACAAGTAAACTAAACTTAGTCCAATTTGCCAACCCGTTTCAGGATAAGCACCCCAAATAGGAACTGCAAAAAACGAATTCTTTTTAGGCTTTAATGAATCTCCTTCTAATTTATCATAAAGTTTATATATCTTTTTTTCGAGGTTAGTTTGCCCAAAAGCTAAACCAGTTAGGGTGAAAAACAGAAAGGTAAATATAAAAATATTTTTATTCATTAATTTTGAATCTTAGCAATTGATATTTATACTTTCGAACATACTTCACAACCATTTAATTTGGGGAATTAATTTATAAAAACGATAACCTAAGTTAACCCCAATACTTGTTGATTGAAAGGCAACAAAATTTGGATAACTAAAAGCATTTAAATTACCATCGTAAGTAACAAAAACATTCCAAAAGTATTTGTTTCCATTTTTACCTACCGATAATTTAGCATGGGTATCAAACTCTAAACTAGTTCCAGTTTCATTAAATTTATTATTGTTAATTTTATAAGTTGCAATTCCTAAACCAAAAAAAGCGGAAGGAGAAATAAACCATTTACCATTTTTAAAACAAAAGTTATAAGCATAACCTGGTCTAAAATTTAATCGCCACAAGCGAAGAAAATTCATTCCTGTTAGTTCGCCATAGTTTTTTACACTATCTATATTATTGGGAATTAAACTGGAGTCGGCCCTTATTGATTTAATACCCGCATTACCCATAATTAAAAAAGCACCTGATGATTTTTTTTGAAACTCAGCCATAGAAAGTGCGCTTCGATAAGAGAATTTTTTATAGTTAAAATTGTAAAAAAAATTTAAACCATGGTCTTCAATTTTTGCATCTGGCCTTATAGAAACATTTGAATCATTGCCTTGTATTCTGTAAGCTCCAATAAACGAACGGGAATAAATTTCGCCACCACCCCACATTTGATAATAACTAAATGAAAAATCGTAGTAATTAGTTCTTCCAAATTTATCTTCATTTCCACTGGTTCTGGGTATTTGAACTCCAAATGCAACTGTAAAATATTTTAAACCTAAACTTACTCCAGTTTGTAAACTAATATTTGGAGATAGTTTTAAAACTTCTTTCGAGAAAGAAAATCGTGGTGGATTAATATAAAAGCCAAAGTCGTTTAACCAAGTATTTGTTTGTATATTATACGGCCTTTCAAATTGAACTATGTAATTGGTATCTTTTTGAGCAAAAACAGTTGAACAAAATAATGCCAAAATAAAAACAGTTATACAATATCTTTTGGTAACTATTTTAATTGAAAATAAAGTTTTCAAATTGGCATTCATTCATTTTATATAATTAAAAAAAAGTAAATGCCACAGATTCAAAGATTTTGTTAAAAAACAAATCATTGAATCAGTGGCTGATAAATTACTAAGGCAATAACCTGCCGTACATTCTAGGGAAAGGAATACTTTCACGCACGTGAGGTAACTTGCAAATCCAAGTAACCAAACGCTCTAAACCTAATCCAAAACCTGCATGAGGTACACTTCCGTATCTGCGTAAATCTAAGTACCATTCAAATGCTTCCATTGGTAATTGGTGTTCTTTTATTTTTTCAATTAGTAAATCGGTATCAGTTTCACGTTCCCCACCACCTACTATTTCCCCATAACCTTCGGGTGCTAAAACATCTACACCACGGGCAAATTTTGAGTTTTCAGGATCGCGTTTTAAGTAAAATGCTTTTACTTCGTGCGGCCAATTGTAAACCATAACTGGCACATCGAATAAGCGCGTTAAAACTGTTTCATCGCTACCACCAAAATCGTTACCGTATTCAAAGTTGCGAGCTGAATTTAACCAACCTGGAATATTGCGTTCCTGTTCTTCTAAGTCTTTAATTTCTTGTTTTAGTTTATCTATTTTAGCTTGGTTAAAACCAATTTCTCCTTTTTTCATTCCGGGAGTTTTAATTTTTTCTTCGCGTTCTATAATTTCGTTATTTATTTCAATAATTTTAACTTGTACTTGCGCCAATTCATCTTCTAACGATTTAATAGAATTTTGTCCATTTACATCTTTCTCACCTTTAATAATGCGCACTGCTTCATCGTAACTTAATCGTGGAAAAGGTTTTACAATCTGTTCTAAAACGGTGGTGTCTCTTCCTACCATTTCTAATTCAGCTTTGCAATTGGTTAAAACACTTGTTACTACCGAGCGAAGAAAATTCTCGATTAAATCCATATTTTGAAAAATATCAAAGAAAACCATTTCAGGTTCTATCATCCAAAATTCAGATAAATGCCTACGTGTTTTTGATTTTTCTGCCCTAAATGTTGGTCCAAAAGTGTAAATTTTCCCCATTGCAAAAGCCATTGCTTCGCCATATAACTGACCGCTTTGGCTTAAATAGGCAGTGTCACCATAAAAATCGGTTTCAAATAAATTGCTAGTTCCTTCACATGCATTACCTGTAAATAATGGAGCATCCATTTGCACAAAACCTTCACCTTGAAAAAATTGATGTATAGCAAATGTAATTTGATTTCTAATTTTCATTATAGCCCATTGGCGTTGGCTGCGTAACCATAAATGGCGGTTATCCATTAAAAAATCAACACCATGTTCTTTTTTTGCAATTGGATATTCGTCAGCAACTGCTATAACTTTAACGTTAGATGCTTGTATTTCAAAACCACCCATTTGTTTTTCATCTTTTGCAACTTTTCCAGTTATTTCAATGGAGGTTTCAATAGATATCTTTTTGCACTCATTAAAAACGTCTTCACTCACAGTTTCTGCACTCACAACGCATTGGCACCAACCTGTTCCATCGCGCAATATTATAAAATAAATGCCCTTGCTATCTCTGCGGTTACTTGCCCAACCTTTAAGAGTAATTTCTTGTCCTTCGTAATCTTTTAAATCTTTTATCAAATATGCTTGCATAAATATTTTTAACGTATTTTCTGTAAAATTAAGCTTCAAAAGTAATTCATTTTAAATTATAAGCCATAAAGATTAATCAAGGATTTTTAAATATTTTTAAATAAAAACACCTATTTAACCTATATAAACGATTCGTTTTTTTAAAATGTTCACTTCTGTCAGACGCTTAAGAGGCCTTTGCGTTGCTAAGGCGTCAGACGGATTTAACGCTCACATCTGTCAGACGCTTAATAGGCCTTTGCGTTGCTAAGGCGTCAGACGGATTTGATAGAAAAATTAAATTTTAAAAATTACTTTTAATAATATTATAAAAAGCAGGATACAAAGCTGCCGAAGAAGCAATTAGAGTTTTATCAAATACATAATCATTGCTTCCAGAAAAAGTTGAAAGTTTACCACCTGCTTGTTGCACTATAAAAGCGCCTCCTGCTACATCCCAAGGATGTAAACCATACTCAAAAAAACCATCAAATCTGCCACAAGCGGTGTAAGCTAAATCGACAGCGGCACTGCCCATTCTGCGCATTCCTTGTGTGTTTACCATTAAATATTTTAAAGTAGCCAAATAGTTTTCCATTACCTCAAAATCGTAGTAAGGAAAACCAGTTGCCAATAACGATTTGCTTAATTCCGTGTTTTGTTTCACAAAAATTTGTTCGTTATTTAAAAAAGCTTTGCTGCCTTTCCAAGCATAAAACATTTCATCTTTGTTGCATTCATAAACCACTCCTAAAATTAATTCATTGTTTTGCATTAAACCAATACTTACGCTAAAAACAGGGAGTTTATGTATAAAATTGGTAGTACCATCAAGCGGATCAATAATCCACATCAATTCTTTTTGCTCAGTTGCTATGGTTGCTTCTTCGGTAATAAAACCTGCCTGAGGCAATAGTTTTTGCAAGCCAGCTACTAACATTTCTTCAGCAGTTTTATCTACATAACTTACTAGTTGATTAAAGGTTTTTTCTTCCACTTTGTCAAGCGAAAAGTTTTTGTTTTCGGCTAAAATAAATAAGCCTGCTTGCTTGGCTAAATTGCAAGTATCAAGGCATAGTTTTTCATGGTTTATCATGCAGCTAAATTACATTTATTTTGTAAAACAATCTTTGGCTAAATGTTAATATTTATATATGTTTGGTTTAATTAATTTAACAAACTAAACAATGGAACCTTTAGTTAATAAAAAATATTTGTTAGAAAAATACCAAGGCAAAGGAGGTTGGACTTTTGCCCGCATACCCGAAATATTACAGGATAAAAATGCCCCATTTGGATGGGTAAAAGTGCATGGAAGTATTGATGGTTTTGAAATAAGAAAATACCATTTAATGCCAATGGGAAATGGCAGTTTGTTTTTACCTGTAAAAGCCGAAATACGAAAAAAGATAAATAAAAGAGAAGGAGATTGGGTACATGTAATTCTATACCCCGATAACGAACCACTTGAAATACCTGAAGAAATGCTATTGTGTTTGGCAGATGAACCAAGTGCTTTTACATTTTTTAAATCGTTGAGCGAAGGTGAACAAAAAAATTATATACAACATATTTATTCTGCTAAAAATGAAGATATAAAGATAGACAGATTAGCTAAAACAATAAATAAATTGCAAAGGGGATTAAAAATGAATGATAAAGAAGGGTATTAAAAAATAAAATTAAATGTTTTATTTGAAAAAATAAAAAGCCAAAGTTAAACAAAAATGGAAACAAGAATAACTATTAATGCTACCATAAATGCCTCAATTGAAAAAGTATGGAATTGTTGGACAAAACCCGAACATATTACTCAATGGAATTTTGCAGACCCAAGTTGGCATTGCCCTTACGCAGAAAACGATTTAAGAGTTGGAGGAAAATATTTAGGAAGAATGGAAGCGAAAGATGGCAGTTTTGGATTTGACTTAGAAGCGATTTACGATATTGTAACGGAACAAAAAGAACTGACTTATACAATGGCTGATGGCAGAAAAGCCACTACTATTTTTGAAATAAATGGACAAAATACAAATGTAACTACCGTATTTGATGCAGAAAATGAAAATCCTGTTGAGTTACAACAACAAGGTTGGCAAGCAATATTGAATAACTTTAAAATGTATACGGAAACAGCTGAAAACTAAATATTATTTAAAATCTGCCCAGTTTTTAATTGTAATAACTCTTCTATCATAGTCGATTAAACCCTCTTTTTCCATATCGTTTAAAATAGTAGTAACTGTTTGCCTAGAGCTACAAACTAACTTTGCTAAATCGAGTTGGGTTAAGTAGTTTTTTATAGTATAAGTGTTTTCTATTTGTTCACCATCGCTTTCGGCCCAATCTTTTATGAACTGAATTAAACGCGAACGAACATCTTTAAAAACAACATTATTAAATCGGTTTTCAATGCGTTTAATTTTCAAACCCATAAATTTGGTGTATCCAATTGCAATGCTTGGATTTTTTTCTAACACACGTTCAAAATCATCCATTTTAAATGAGCAAATACTCACATCTGTAAGGGCTTGAGCGTACTCTTGACTGTTATTTTCTTGTCCGTCATCAAGGCTCATTTGTCCAAATAAATCTCCTTTTTTAATTATTTCCTTAATTATTTCATTGCCTTTACTATCGGTTTCGCATATTTTTATCATGCCTCTTTTTAGTAAAAAAATACGAGGAATATGTTCATCGGCAAAGTATATCATTTCCGATTTAAAAGCTTTTTTAAAACCAACTATAACACATAAATCTTTTAAATCGCTATTGCTTAACTTCCAAAATAGTTTATGGTCGCGTAGGTACCAGTATTTTAAATCAACTTCGGCCATTTAGTATATTATATTTATAGTTTGAATGATAGCCAAAATAACAAAAATTATTGCTATAGTTTTATTTGCAAACGCCAAAAAAGTATTTATTGGTAATTTTATATAAACTTTACACATAAAAATTAATAGTAAATGCAATGCAAAAGCCCCAAATGAAGCGCCAATTGCAAAAAAGATTAACATTTTATTGTTTTCAAATAAATTGATATAAAATAAATGATTAATGTGAATATAAGTAATTATTGTAGTCCAAAACAAAATAAGTTGAGGGTTTATTAAAGCCAAAAAACTACCCAAAATAAATCCTTTTTTTTGGTTGATTTTGCAATAATACTTGTTGTATTAAACCATAAATAAATTGCAATAAATAATAATAAAAGAATCATTAACACTTGAAAATAAAGAAAATATTGTTTCCACTGTATTAAATAATCAGCAGCTTTTAAGGCAATAAAACAAAATACAAACTCAGGCCAGGAACCACCAATAGCAACAAAAATTGCATTTCTGTTTTTTTGTTGCAAACTACTTGATAATACTGCTAAATTTACTGGTCCTGGTTGAATAGAACCAACAAAACTAATAGCAAATGAAAGTAAAAATGCAATTAAAAGTAGAGTCATTTTATTTACTTAAATGCATTTTTATTTGTTTCCAAACCAACCAGAAAGGAACATATTGATTGCCTAATTCTATGTTTTGTTTTGCAATAATAAAAATGAGTTTATAATGATTAAACAATGCTTGATAAGCTTTAAAAATAAAAGTTGTAGGATCGTAAATATGAGCAGGTTCGGAAGAAACGCCATTTAACTCCATAATTTTTATATTTAGTCCAGCATTTAAATCTTCAATCGAATTTACTTTTAAATCGAATCTGCCTATATAAAAACCTTCAATAGGTTTTGCAATTTTATCAAAGACTTGAATAAGATTTGAATTAATTAAGTAGTTTCCATTTAAAAATTTTGTTCCTCTACAATGGTTTCCTATTGGTTCTAAAACAAGTTTTTCATTTAATGGCAATATATCAAACAAATTTTTTTCAAATTTATTTAACAAATAATCTAACCTACCTTGAGCCCTCAAATGGTTTTTAATTAAGGTTTCAATACTACTTACTCCATTACCAGTAATTGTTAAATACTCTTTAATAACTATGCTACTAATTCCAGAAAGTTTTCCATTAGGATAGTGAAAATACATCACTCCTAATTCCAAATTGTAGTCGATATATTCTTGTATTAAAAAATCTTCGTTTATGGAATATACATAGTTTTTTAATTCTATTGCATTTGATATTTTTTCAACATTACTGCCTCTTTCTCCCACATCGGGTTTGGCAATAAATGGATAATTTATTTGTTCATTTGCAACTAATTTTTCTACTTTTTCAAAACTGTATTCATGTTTACAATATGCTGTTTTGGGTAAATAAGTATTATCTATTTTTTGAAGTATATTTTTTTTTGATTCGCCAACAAAGCCTCCCAAATAAATACCAGGATTAGCTGCTGAAAAAAAAGTAAAACTTTTGGCTTTAAAGCTTAAAAAAATGTAATAAAAATAAACTGGAATATAAGCAAACCAATAAGGCCAAAACTCAAAACGAGTATGTTTTATGAACCAAAACTTAAAATTATTCATTTATAAAGTTAGCTCTGTTTTAAAAATACGTAATGCTATTTCTTCTTCTTTTTCTACATCAAAATAATCCATTGTGTAATCAAAATCAGAATGGCTTATACAAGTTATACTTACTGTTTTTACTTTATTATCTCTATTCATTAAAATGCTGTTTTCTAAACTTCCATCTCCAGCATTTTTATGGAATTGAATAATACTTTGTTTATTAAAAACTGCAGTATTTTTTACAAAATCATTAAACCAATTAGTTCTGTTTTTTACAGCAGTTTCATTGTATAATGTAGCTGAACTCCATATTTGTGGTTCATTTGCATTTTTTATTGTGGTATGTAATTTTACCCCATCCCATCTTAGTTCATACAAGTTAACTCCATTGTTGGAGTCAACTATTATTAAAGTAAAATTTTCTATTTCTTCAAAATCGAATTCATTTATAAATTGGTTGACGTTATTGTATTTAAAAAAATCTAATAACATTAACCCTCTGCTCATTTTATATGGCGGCTTTGATTCGTGTTTTTCGAAAGCACCGTTTAGCAAACACAAAGTAAAATTATTAAGCGAAGTAATTACCCACGTTCCTCCAGCTAATTTATCTTTAGGAAAAAAAAGTTGTTGGTTATTTATAAAGTATTTTTTTGGAAATAAAGCATCAAGTCTATTTGTTTTTTCATCTCTGCTCGATGTAAGTATATAACCATCAATACCATTAGGCAAAAAAGTTACTGTGCACATGTGTTTTGATATTGAATGGTGGCATACGCAATTCCAAAATTTTTATCTAGTTTTATGTATTCGAAACAATGTTTGCAAGCTATTTGTATAATTGCCATGTGGTGTATGGCATGTTCAATGTTATAAACCAACTCTCGTTCAATACTTGTTTTAATTAAAAATTCATTATTATTAATTAAAGTATTTAATAAAATCGCTGAATCTGAATTATCAATTAATTTTATTTTTGAAATTAAATCATTGATAAAAGTAATAGTATAGGTTTTATTGTGTTCTATTAATAAATTTCTTTCGCGTTTATCGTAATTTATTTCATTTAATAAAATACCAGAATGAAATTGAACATACAACTCAAGGATGTGACGAATGTGCTTTGCTATTGTATTTCCGCTTAATAAATCAAGTTGATATGAATAATCGTTGTCGTTTATTTGTTGAACTAAACCACTAATTTGATTTAATATGGTTATTGAGTTAATTTTTAAATTATTTATTGGCATGTACAAAAAGTTATTAATTAGCTTTTGATAAATTTATTTGAATTGATACCGTTACTTTATCTCCCATAACCATACTATTCCCTCCAATTTTAAAGTCTCTTCTATCAAAAGTAAATTCACCTTTCA
>CAMCEM010000065.1 GCA_945873755.1 Chitinophaga pinensis
ACCACATACTGAAGCACTACAAATATTTAAAGAAATAAAACCATATTTTGATGCAACATTAAATGAAGAACAAAATATTGCTTTACAAAAATTTATAGAAGAAGGTGGAGAAAAAGATGATTTTGAATTTAAATCAGGTGTAAATTTAAGAGATACTTTTAATAAAGCAGTAAAAGAATTACGCGATAGAATATCAGCTGCAAAAGCAATAGCTGAAGCTGAAAGAGTTAAAAACTTAAGAGCTAAAGAGAATATTCTAGAACAAATAAAAGCTTTAAACAGTTCGGAGGAAACTAAAGAAAGTTTAGTAAAACTAAAAGAATTACAAAGTGAATGGAAAAAAATAAAAAATGTACCCAAAGAACATGTAGAACGTTTATGGGAAAGTTACAGGGTATTGAACGAAATATTTTACGATAAGTTAAGTATTGACAATGAAATAGCGCAACTTGATAGGGAACGTAACTTAGATGCTAAAATTGATTTATGCAAAAAAGTGAGTGAGCTAGCTGAAGAAAAAAGTATAAAATCAGCATTAATAGCTGTTAAAAAATACCAAGAAGATTGGAGAAATATAGGTCCAGTGCCTAAAGAAGCGAATGAAGATATTTGGAATCGTTTTAAAGCTGAAGTTGATAAAGTATATGCTGGCATAAAAGCAGAAACTGAAAAAAATGAAGTTGTTCGCCAAGAAAACTTAAAACTTAAGTTAGAAATTATTGAAAAAGCAAAAGAACTAACTGATTACACAACCACAAGAATTAAAGATTGGATGGAAAAAACGAAAGTTGCCAATGATTTAATGGAAGAATGGAAAAAAGTTGGTTATGTGCCAATGGCTGAAAGAGAAAAAATTTGGGAAGAATTTAAAAACAGTAGGAACTCTTTTTTTAACAATAAAAACAATTGGTTCAAAACATTTAACGCTGTAAGAAATGAAAATTTAAAAAAGAAATACGAATTAATTAAAGAAGCTGAAAACATTGCAGCAGCACCAATTGATTGGGGCAAACAAACGGCTACTATTAAAAACTTACAAGATCAATGGAAGCTAATAGGCCCAGTTCCTGATAAGTTTAATGATGAAGTTTGGAAGAAATTCAGAACTTCGTGTGATTTATTTTTTGAAAAGAAAGCAGAACGTTTTGCGGAGCAAAATGCAGAACAAGGAACCAATTTAATTGCTAAAAAAGAATTAATTGTAAAGCTTGAAGCTTTAGCAGGACAAGAAGCCGAAAATGAAAATGTTTTTGATGAATTAAAAACGATACAAAGTGAATGGAGTAAAATAGGTTTTGTACCTAATAAAGACAAAGATTCAATTACAAAAAGCTATAACGATTTGTTAGACAAAATATATGGCAGATACCGTGAGCTAAGAAAAAATATGCGTCAAGCAGATGACAAAGCACACTTTGAATCGATGGCTAATAACAACGATGGAGGTCAACGATTACAAAGAGAAGAGCGTATTTTACAAGAACGCATTAAAGGCTTAAAAGCTGATATAGACACGTGGGATAATAACCTTGGTTTCTTTAAAAATACCAATGCAAAAAATGAAATGGTAATTCAAATTAACGATAAAATTGCAGCAGCAAGAAGAATGATAAAAGAACTAGAAGAAAAAGTTAAAACCATTAGAAATTTAAAAAACCAATCAGCTAAAGCTGAATAAAAATTAACCAACAAAGAGCTAAATTAAATTTAGCTTTTTGTTTTTATAAACAAAAACAATGACAAAAAAAATAGTAAATGTAGGCAATATAGCATGTGGAAGCGATGAGTTATTTTTAATATCGGGGCCATGTGTAATAGAAGATGAATTGATAATGATGAAAACAGCCGAAAAACTGAAAGAAGTTTCGGAAAAGTTAAATATCAAAATTATTTACAAATCATCGTTTCAAAAAGACAATAGAAGTAGTTTAAAATATTACGATGGACCAGGATTAACTAAAGGAATAGCTATTTTAGCAAAAGTAAAAGAACAATTTGGTTTCCCTTTATTAACTGATATTCATTATCCTGACCAAGCTGCTGCAGCAGGCGAGGTATGCGATGTATTACAAATTCCTGCATACTTGTGTATGCAATCAACTTTAATGGTGGCAGCTGCAAAAACAGGTAGAGTGGTAAATATAAAGCACGGGCAATTTTTAGCTCCCGAAAATATGAAACACCCTGTTCAAAAATGTATAGATTCAGGAAATGACCAAGTAATTTTAACTGAACGTGGCTTTACTTTTGGTTATAACGACATGGTAGTTGATCCAAGAAGTTTCTTTTTAATGGGACAAATTGGTTATCCTGTGGTATTTGATATTACCCACTCTATCCGCAAATATGGTATTCCAAGTGCCGATGCAAAAGGAGGAGCTAGAGAGTTTCTACCAGTTTTAAGTAGAGCTGGAGTTGCTGCTGGAGTTGATGGTGTGTTTATTGAAACACATCCTGAACCAGAAAAAGCTTTATGCGATGCAGCTTCGCAATTAAGCGTTTATCAGTTAGAAGAGTTTTTAAAACCGTTAATTGATATTCATAACTTAGAAGTTAATTATAGGTAGGTATTTTTAAAACAACTATTTTAAATAAAAAAGACGCGTTTTCGCGTCTTTTTTATTTGCATTCCACTTTATTTCATTTTAAATTATAATTGTATATGAATAAACTGATTCGAGGATTAAACTTAAGCCAAGCCACATCGCTTAATATGATTGACATGGTTGGCATTGGCCCATTTGTAACCATTCCTTTTATTATTCATACCATGGGTGGGCCGCAGTGTATTTTGGCTTGGTTGCTTGGAGCATTACTTTCGTTTATGGATGCTTTTGTTTGGGCTGAGTTAGGAGCAAAATGGCCACAAGCTGGAGGTTCGTATGTGTTTTTACAAAAATTGTATGGTAAAAAATATGGACGAATGCTTTCGTTTTTATTTGTTTGGCAAACCAGTATTCAAGCTCCTTTAGTGGTGGCTTCTGGTGCTATTGGTTTTTCACAATACTTAACTTTTTTACTCCCTTTAACCAACATTGAACAAAAAATTGTTTCAGGTACTTTGGTTTTAATGTTAGTTTGGATTTTATATAGAAATATTAAAACTTTGGGTAAGCTTTCAGTCATTATGTGGGTGGTAGTTGGCTCCACTATTTTATGGTTAATAGCATCGGCTTTTACTCATTTTGATGCCCAAATGGCTTTCAGTTTTCCCGATGGCGCTTTCGACTTGAAGCCTATGTTTTTTGTGGCTTTGGGTCAAGCTTCGGTTAAAAGTATTTACTCTTATTTAGGTTATTATAATGTATGTCATTTAGGAGCTGAAATTATCAATCCTAAAAAAAATATACCTAAAAGTATTTTCATTTCTATTGCAGGTATTGCAATTCTTTATTTATGTATGCAAATTGGAATTTTAGGAGTTATTCCTTGGCAAGAAGCGCAACATTCTACTTTTATTGTTAGTTCATTTTTCGAAAAACTATATGGACATGCAACTGCTCAATTTGCAACTGGATTAATTTTGTTTATAGCCGTAACATCTCTGTTTGCAGTTATGCTAGGATACTCCCGAGTGCCTTATGCAGCTGCAAAAGATGGCAATTTTTTTAAAGTATTTGCAAAGCTTCATCCTACCAAACATTTTCCTCATGTATCTTTATTGGTGTTAGGTGGTTTAGCTTTTTGTTTTAGCCTTTTGTTTAAGCTAAAAGAAGTAATTACAGCAATAATTGTTATGCGTATTTTGGTTCAATTTATAAGTCAATCGGTAGGGCTAATTGCACTGCATTATAGATCTAAAAATTTACGATTGCCCTATAGAATGCCTTTTTTTCCCTTGCCAGCCATATTAGGAATATTGGTTTGGTTATTTGTTTTTTTTAGTAGCGATTGGGAATTTATTGTAGGAGCGTTATGTATTATTGTTTCAGGAATTTTATTGTATTTTATTAAAGAAAAATTTACAGGTGTAAATAACAATCAATTGGAATAACTGTTTAAATATTAGTAAAACAGTTGACTTGCGTCAATTAATTGTTTGCTTATATTGTGAACTTTGTGGGTATTAATAAATAAAATAAAACATGAAAATTATATTCAATCCCAATACTACCATCCAACAAGTTCAAGAAACTTTTAATAATCGTTTTCCGTTTTTAAAAATTGAGTTTTTTGCCGATTTAAACAAACCATTAAATGCAGAAAATATGGTTAAAAACCACCAAATGGAAATTGGTAATTTGACATCATTGAATTCAAAAGAAGGAATTGAAATACATGGAATAAATACCATCAAACAATTTGAAGATTTATTTTTAAACCAGTATGAAATAGTTGCACAAGTTTTTCATAAACGCAGTCAAACTTGGATTAAAACAACTACCTCCGATGATGAAACATTAGATTCGTTGAATAATAAATCGGAAGAAGATAGCAAACCACTGCCTAAAGAGGAAGTAACCGATTCGGCTGATAGAATGGATTTGGAGTAAAGAAAAGGAATATTATTTTTAAAAGTCCGAAGGAAAATAAATAAAACAAAATTTTTAAAGGATTTTACCTACTTACTTTAACTTCATTTGCGAATAAAATGGATGGTCAGGATTAATGATTAATTGTTGGCTTTGAGGGTGTATTAAAACATCCATGTCTTCTAAAGGAATAGATCCTAAAATAGGTTCATTCCTACCTTCTAAAACCATTGCTAAACAAACTGTATTTCTATTTTTAAATTTTAAGTGAACTGGACCTACTACATCGTATGTTATAATATGACCATTAGCGAGTTGGTCAATGCGTTTTTCTACAAAAGGTAATTGTAATTGAGCTTGAATATCTTCATTAATAAAAAGATTGTAAGCGCCAGTGTCTACTAAAATATTTATTGTTAATTGTTTAATTTCTTCTTCCCCAATAATATGACGTTTTGCAAGTGTAATGTCTTCACTATTTGTTAAAGTAATATCAGCGTAAACTAGCCCCATCATATTTGATTTTATATTTCAAAAATAACTATTATGTATTAATTGACAAAAGCAAAAGTATTTCATTTAAAGTAATGGAAATTCAATTAAAAAATTTTGCATCCTTAGACACTTCATCAAGTGCTAGAAGCCAGAGGCTAGTGGCCAGCTGCCAGCTTCCAAAAATAATCCCCCATCTTCTGAACTTTTTGAGTAGTTTTGTGTTGGTTTTATATAGATGAGTCAATCAAACAACAAGGAAATTATAATAAAGGGCGCACGTGCACACAATTTAAAAAATATTGATGTAAACATTAAGCGTAATAAATTAACAGTAGTTACGGGTGTTTCAGGTTCAGGCAAATCGAGTTTGGTATTTGATACCCTTTATGCCGAAGGTCAACGCAGGTATGTAGAAAGTTTATCGGCTTATGCAAGGCAGTTTTTGGGTAAAATGAATAAACCTGATGTGGATTATATTCATGGTATTTCGCCCTCTATTGCTATTGAACAAAAGGTGAATACCCGCAATGCGCGATCTACAGTTGCTACTTCAACCGAAATTTACGATTATTTAAAATTACTTTTTGCTCGAATAGGTGTTACTTTTTCTCCCATTAGCGGCAATATGGTTAAACGCCATACCATTGACGATGTGGTGCAACATATTTTGGCATTGCCCGAAAACACCAAAGCATTTTTGTTAGTTGAAATAAAATACAACGAAAAAGATATTAGGAAACAGCTTGAAATATTTTTACAAACTGGTTTTAATCGTTTGTTTTTAAATGAAAAAATGATTGAAATTGAAGCCTTTTTAAATGATGATGTATCGTTTAAAACCAATATCAAATCAAAAGCTAAGTTGTTTTTATTAATTGATCGTTTTGCTGTACAACAAAATGATGAAGACTTTTTAAACCGTATTTCTGACTCAATTCAGACTTCCTTTTTTGAAGGTTTAGGCGAATGTGTATTGCATACCATTAACGAAAATGACGAAAAGTTTGATGAGTTATTCAACAATCGTTTTGAGTTAGACGGTCAAAAATTTGAAGAGCCAAGTGTTAATTTATTTAGCTTCAATAATCCTTATGGTGCATGTAAAACCTGCGAAGGCTTGGGAAATGTGATAGGAATTGATGAAGATTTGGTAGTGCCTGATAAAGGTTTATCTATTTTTGAAGATGCAATAGTTCCATGGAAAGGCGAAAAAATGCAAGAATGGAAAAATATGTTTATTCAAATTACCCGCAAAAACGATTTTCCTATTCATAAGCCATATTACGAATTGCCACAAGCACATAAAGATTTTTTATGGAAAGGTGGAAAAGGTTGGGAAGGATTAAATGGATTTTTTAAGGAGTTAGAAAAACAAACGTATAAAATTCAGTATAGAGTTATGTTGGCTAGGTACAGAGGAAAAACTACTTGCCCTGATTGTAGAGGAACCAGATTGCGTGCTGATGCAAATTATGTAAAATTAGTAAACGAGAATAAAACCAATAAAATTTTTACTTTTAATGGCGATAGTGAATTTGTTTGCCTATCGGTTTTGTTATTAATGAGTATTGACGAATCCGTTGAATACTTTAATACTTTAAAATTATCGGAAACCCATCAAAAAATTGCCAATAGAATTTTAGTGGAAGTTACCAACCGATTAAACTTTTTGCAAAATGTTGGCTTAGGATATTTATCGTTAAACAGACTTTCGAATACTTTAAGTGGAGGTGAAACACAACGCATTAATTTGGCTACTTCATTGGGTTCAAGTTTGGTAGGTTCGTTGTATATATTAGATGAACCAAGCATTGGTTTACATCCGCGTGATACTGAAAACTTAATTAAGGTTTTGCAAAAATTGCGTGACATTGGAAATACAGTAGTAGTTGTTGAACACGATGAAGAGATAATGCAAACAGCCGATGAAATTATTGACATTGGTCCTTTAGCTGGTATTCATGGTGGCGAAAAAGTATCGCAAGGAAATATTGATTTTATTAAAAATGATACAAATAGTTTAACAGGTAAATTTTTATCGGGAGTAAAAAAAATAGAAGTACCAGCCAAACGTAGGAAATGGAAAGATTATGTAGAAGTAAAAGGAGCAAGGCAACATAACTTAAAAGGGTTTGATGTAAAATTTCCTTTACATGCTTTTACAGTAGTCACAGGCGTTTCTGGAAGCGGGAAAACCACGTTAATTAAAAAGATTTTATATCCTGCCATACAAAAACATTTGGGTAATTACAGTGGAGAAAAAACTGGTGCACACGAAGGAATTGGAGGCGATATAAAAACCATTACCCAAATAGAAATGGTTGATCAAAATCCTATTGGTAAATCGAGTAGGAGCAACCCAATTACTTACATTAAAGCATATGATGCTATAAGAGATTTATACTCTCAATTACCAATTTCGAAAGCACGTGGATTTAAACCCCAACATTTTAGTTTTAATGTAGAAGGTGGCCGCTGCGAAACTTGCCAAGGAGAGGGAGAAGTAACCATTGAAATGCAGTTTATGGCAGATATACATTTGCCTTGTGAGGAATGTAAAGGTGCACGTTTTAAAGAGGAAGTGTTAGATGCAAAACACAATGACAAAAATATTAGTGATTTGTTAAACATGAGTGTAGATGAAGCACTAGCCTTTTTTCATGACGAAACTTCCATTGCCAATAAAATAAAACCTTTGAGCGAAGTAGGGTTGGGTTATATAAAATTAGGACAGAGTAGCAATACACTAAGCGGTGGAGAAGCTCAACGTGTAAAGCTGGCTTCGTTCTTAGGTAAACGTGCAAGTTCAGAGCATGTATTATTCATTTTTGATGAACCAACTACGGGTTTACATTTTAACGATATTAATAAATTATTGACTTCGTTTAATGCATTAATTGACCAAGGACATACCATCATTGTAATTGAACACAATATGGATGTAGCTAAATGCGCTGATTATATTGTGGACCTTGGTCCGCAAGCAGGTGATGAAGGTGGAAACTTAGTTTTTGCTGGCTTACCCGAAGATTTAGTTAACAATACCGAAAGTTATACTGCTAAATATTTGAAGGATAAATTGAAGTAAATAAATCTGATAGTTTTAAAACTTATCTGGTTTCTTTTATAAAGTAACTATATACTATATTTGAAAAAAAAATATTGCAATGACAACTATTCAATTGAAAACAGAAACGTATGAACAAGCTCAAAAAATTGAAGAATTATTGAGTAAAATAAACTTTGTTCACGACATTAAACTTGATATAAATGAATTAGATGAATTCACTATTTCTAAACTAGAAGAAAGTAAAGAAATGTACTTAAAAGATCCCTCAAGTTTTAAAAGTTGGGAAGAGGTGAAAGCTGAGATTTTAAGTAATTTATGATTTATCAATTAAAAATCTCACCAATTGCAAATACTGAACTTTTAGATAGTATTGTATGGTACAATAATCAAAAAGATAAGCTTGGTTTTGAGTTTTTGCATGAAGTTGAGAATGCATTTGAACTTATAGAGAAAAATCCATTACTTTTTGCTAAAATATACAAAGACTTTAGAATGATTTTAATAAATAGATTTCCATTTGAGGTATTTTATTCCATTGAGGAAAATATGATATTGATTCACCATATTTTTCATTCGAGCAGGAATCCTAAAATTTGGAAAAAGATATGAAATGTTAGTGTTTAAATTTTTGCCCTAAGATTTAGTTAACAATACTGAAAGTTATTCAGCCAAGTATTTGAAGGATAAATTGAAGTAAATAAACGTTTCTAAACTAGCTCGATAATTGATTTCCAATCACAATTAACGAGTTAGTTTTAATTTTCTTTTATTCAAATATTCTTTAAATTCCACAAAAGTCATTCCTTTAGTTTCTTGTGCAATTCTCTCTTTTACTTCTCTGAAAAATTTAACTGTATCAAATTACTTTTCTTCAATGTTAGGTTTGTTATTCATTTGTTATAAGGATTTTTAATCGGCTTATTATAATACCATTCATGAAGCAAATGTATTAAAAGGCAGAGCTAATTTTCGCATTGCAAATGCTTTTAGTAATTAGGTGCGGTTTGCAAAACCGCACTGGCTGATTTTTAAAAACAGTCAGGTTTCTTTAATTTTTAATATAATATTTTTAATAAAATTGCGTTTATTTACTTACAATTTTAATTATGAAAATAAATAAAGAAATCCTATTTCCGTTATTAAGTGCATTGTTTATTACCCTGTTTTTATTTTATATAGATGAAGGGTATTACAATTTTAAATGGATGTTAAAAGCCAGTAACTGGGCAGCATTTATTATATATTTTGTGCCATTGTTTGGTATTCCTTTTTTATTAATTCAATTTTTAAAGAAATATTTAACAGTAAATGTCAATTATATTTTAAGCATTATGCTAGGTTCAATGGTAGCTTTGTTTATGGTTATTACTGCATTAACAAAATAATTATTTCAATAAAAACTTTTGTATAAATTGCTCCAATAATTTATGCAATTAACAGAAGTAATAAACATTATTGGAAACCAATTAGGTATTAACCAAAAAGCAGTATTAGCCACTATAAAATTATTAACCGAAGGTGCTACAGTTCCTTTTATAGCTAGGTACCGAAAAGAAATTACCTATTCGTTAGATGAAGTTCAAATAGAAAACATTAGGCTGTTAAATTTAAAATATGCAGAGTTAGAAAAGCGCAAGCAAACCATTTTAGAAACCATAAAAGAACAAGGTAAACTTACTGCTGAATTGGAAAAAGCTATTTTAAATTGCTGGGATACCAATTTACTCGAAGACATTTATTTGCCTTACAAACCTAAGCGAAAAACAAAAGCCAGTATTGCTAAAGAAAAAGGTTTAGAACCTTTGGCTTTATGGATTTTGAAAGAGAATAATTATAGCCCAGATATTGAAGCAGCAAAGTATTTAAAAAATGGCGTTCAAAACGAGGATGAAGCCTTGCAAGGCGCACGAGATATAATAGCCGAAATAATAAATGAAGAGTTAAAAGTAAGGAATATAGTTAGGAATCAATTTGAAAAATATGCAAAAGTGTATGGTAAAGTAACCAAGGGCAATGAATTGAAAGGCATTAATTTTAAAGATTATTTTAATTACGAAGAACCTTTAAGTAAATGTCCATCGCATAGGGTATTGGCTATGTTTAGAGGCGAAAAAGAAGGTTTTTTAAAATTAGCCATTGAGCCTGATGAAGCCATTTCGATTCAAAAAATAGCTTACCAATTTATTAAAAGAAACAACGACAGCAGCCATCAAATTGCGTTGGCAATAAAAGATGGATACAAACGATTGTTAGCACCATCCATTGAAACGGAATTTAGAAACATAGCCAAGGCCAAAGCCGATAATGAAGCCATTCAGGTATTTAGCGAAAATTTAAAACAATTATTACTTTCCGCACCACTAGGTAGTAAGCGTATTTTGGCAATAGATCCTGGCTTTAAATCGGGTTGCAAAGTGGTTTGCTTAAATGAAGAAGGCAAGTTGTTGGAAGATGACGTTATTTATCCGCACGAACCACAAAAAAATAGCCAACAGGCAATAGCCAAAATAGTGTTTTTAGTTGAAAAACACAACATAGAAGCCATTGCAATAGGCAACGGAACAGCAGGACGAGAAACGGAAGATTTGATAAAAAGTATTCCATTTAAAAACGATTTGCAAATTTTTATGGTGAATGAAAATGGTGCTTCGGTATATTCGGCAAGCGAAATAGCAAGGCAAGAATTTCCAGAAAAAGATGTTACCGTAAGAGGTGCTGTATCAATAGGACGAAGATTGGCCGACCCTTTGGCTGAGTTAGTAAAAATAGATGCCAAGGCAATAGGAGTAGGGCAATACCAACACGATGTGGACCAAAATAAACTGAAACAAAGTTTGGATACTGTGGTGCAATTATGCGTAAATAAAGTGGGAGTAAATTTAAATACTGCAAGCAAAAGTTTACTCACTTATGTATCGGGATTAGGTGAACAAACTGCTCAAAATATTATTAATTTTCGAAATGAAAATGGAGCTTTTACTTCTCGCAATCAATTAAAAAAAATACCTCGCTTGGGCGAAAAAGCGTTTGAACAATGTGCAGCATTTTTAAGAATTCCAAATGCTAAAAACGTGTTAGATAACAGTGCTGTGCACCCAGAAAGTTATTCAATTGTAGAAAAAATGGCTACACAAAGTAATTGTACCATTGCTCATTTAACAACAAACGAAACCATTCGAAAAGCCATTAAGCCCGAAAGTTTTATTACTGAAAAAGCAGGTTTATTAACCATAAACGATATTTTAACAGAACTTAATAAACCTGGCCTCGATCCAAGAGAAACATTAAAGCAATTCAGTTTTTCGGATGTAAAAAAGCCCGAAGATTTATATGTAGGAATGATAGTAAATGGCATTGTTACTAATATTACTAAGTTTGGTTGTTTTGTAGATATTGGAGTAAAACAAGATGGAATGGTGCACATTTCGCAAATGGCCGATAAGTTTATAAGCGACCCCAATCAAGTTGTTAAACTTCAGCAACAATTACAAGTAAAAATAATTGAAATAGATTTAACTCGAAAGCGAATAGCATTGACTTTAAAAGGACTTTAAATGTAATATTTTGGTTTAAGAAAAAATTTAGTTTATTTACTTATAAAAAAAACATAAATTGCTCACGTTTAGTAATTAACTATTGAAAAAAACATTACCAAATAATACTAGTTTACATCATCTATCAAGGAAAATATTAAAGCTACTTTTCTTAATAGTTTTTTTTACTTCAAAATTGGCACATGCCGATAAAGTTTCAGCAATAAAATTTATAGAAAACAAAGGTCAATGGGATGATGAAGTGCTGTTTAAAGCCGATATTCCTGGAGGACATTTATTTGTAACAAGCAATAGTTTAACCTATTATTTAATTGATAAAAAAGCTGTTCATTCCCACCAACATGGCGAACCTGTTAAAACAGGAAATGCCCAAATTGTTAAAGTTTTTTTTGATGGAAGTTTAAATAGAAAAGTTGAAACTGAAGCCAGTATTACCTTTCCCGAAAAGTATAATTTTTACATTGGTCACGAGTCAAAATGGAGAAGTAATGTAAGGGCTTTTGGGCGAATAGTTTTAAAAAACATATATAAAGGAATTGATTTAGAAATAATAAGCAATGGCTATAATGCAAAATCGAACTTTATTGTAAAACCTTATGCCGACCCCAATCAAATAAAGTTAAGATACGAAGGTGCTGACTCTGTTTATACAGAAAAAGGGGAGTTGTTAATTAAAACTTGGGTAGGAACAATAAAAGAAGGCAAACCTGTTTCGTATCAAAATTTCGACAAATTATCAAATACCATTTATTCCGCTTTTAGCTTAAAAAACAATGTGGTAGGGTTTAATTTAGGCGAATACAATAAAGCATACGAGTTAATAATTGATCCAATATTAATATTTGGCACTTATGTAGGTTCTGTTGCTGATAATTTTGGCTTTTGTTCCGCCTTTGATAATTTTGGAAACACCTTTGCCGGTGGAACAGTTTATGGAGCTAGTTTTCCTAGAACTACAGGTAAGTTCCAAGCAAGTTTTGCAGGAGGAGATGGAACAGGAACTGAATATGCCCGCGATTGTATAATAGCAAAGTTCTCTGCAGATGGAACTAATATGATTTGGGCAACTTACTTAGGTGGAACCAATAACGAACAGCCTCATAGCATGAGTGTTGATAGCGCAGGAAGTGTAATTGTTATGGGTTCAACAAACTCAACTAATTTTCCAGTAAGTTCAAATGGTTACGATAAAACTTTTAATGGAGTAATAGATATTTTTGTAAGTAAAATAAGTAGTGATGGAGTTTCGTTAGTGGGATCTACTTATTTGGGAGGCGCAAAAAAAGATGGCATTTCAGGAAATGAAGCAATTGGTTATCCAAGTGCCAATGGTTTTTTGTGTTATAATTATGCCGATTGGTATAGGGGAGAAGTAATAGTTGATAGGTTTAATAATATTTATATCTCAAGTGTTACTTCTTCTTCAAACGCTGATTTATTGCCATTGCCAAATGCTTTTCAACCTACTTATGGTGGAGGTAATTCTGATGGACTAATTGCAAAGTTTAACTCCAGTTTAACCAATTTGAATTTTTGCACTTATGTAGGTGGTTCGGGCGATGATGCCAGTTATGCTATAATTGTTGATGTGTTAAATAACATATATGTTACTGGTGGTACCACTTCTAATAATTTACCAGGGGCAAGTACAACTTATAATTACAAAGGTGGAGTAGATGGTTATATTTTAAAAACCAATACCAGTGGCAGTGGTTCTCCAACCACTGTTTATGTGGGTACTTTAGCATACGACCAAAGTTTTTTAATACAAGCCAACGATAGAGGAGATGTTTTTGTAATAGGGCAAACTACAGGAGTCATGACCCCATCTGTAGGAGTTTATTCGGTTCCAAATGGAAAACATTTTGTAAAATGTTTCAATCGTAATTTAACAAATGAATTATTAACTACCACTTTTGGTAAATCAGCTACCTATCCTAGTTTATCGCCTACAGCTTTTGTAATTGACAAATGCAACAGGTTATATTTTAGTGGTTGGGGAGGAAATACCAACTTAATTAATAATCCTAATTTAGATAATACTTATGGCTTGCCAACAACAGCAAATGCATTTCAAAGAAGCACTGATGGAAGCGACTTTTATTTAATGATTTTAGGTGATGGATTGAAAGATCTAACTTATGCAAGTTTTTATGGTGGAAGCCAAAGTGCCGAGCATGTTGATGGAGGAACAAGTCATTTTGATAAAAATTTTATTATATACCAAACCGTTTGTGCAGGCTGTTGGGGTTATGACGATTTTCCAACAACACCCAATGCTTGGAGTAATGTAAATCCTGGAAAAAACAATAAATATGCTGGCAACGATGGCTGTAATATTGGTGTATTTAAATTTAATTTAGATGCTTCTATATATCCTCCCGAATTTAGAGATACCATTTTGTACGTAAATGCTGGCGATACTTTAAGTTTTTTAGCTTCTATTTTTGATAAAGACAACGATTCGATTACAGTTACTGCAAATAGTTCTATATTTAATGGTGGTGCTAATCCTGCTAGTTTTACAATGGAAAGCCGAAGCAAAGGAATTACCAATGCTCGATTAATTTGGCCAACACTTTGCAAAGATTTATTAACCGATTCATTTACAGTAAATTTATATTTAGAAGACAATGCTTGTCCTATTTCAAAATCGGGAACAGGTAAAATTAAAATTGTTGTTTTGTCTCCACTTATTTCACCGCCTTTTCCCGAATGTTTAACAACAATTAGCAATGATAAAGTACAGATTAAATGGACCACATATAATAAAAAACCTGCTAGTTTTGGACATTTAGAATTATTAAAAAGCACCAATAATGGCCCTTATGTGTTAATAGATACCATAGCAGATTGGAAGGCAAACAATAGAATTGATCCATTTGCTTATAACCATAAAAATATTCAAACAAAGTATGTATTAGTTGGGATAAATAATTGTGGTAAAGTAGGCGATAGTAGTAGAGTATCCAATAGTGTTTTTGAAGGAGATACCATAATTGAACCTGGTTTTGTTAATATAGGAGATAGTATTATAAATGTAACAATTACCGATACTTTAAACACCTTTTTTACCATTTATGATACTGAAACAAAAGACTCAAATTTCGTAACACTTTCAGGTGATTTGTTAGATTTTAGGAATATAGAAATTGTTCCTCAAAATGGGGTTGGTATTTCAAGTGTATCAATAAAAATACCTACTGATTGTAATACAAAAATCTCATCTTATACTTTGTATGTAAAAGTTAGAGATAATCAATGTCCGCAGCCAAGAGAAAAAACTAAAAAAATTACAATAAATATTGTACCAATTAGCAATTTGCCAATGCCTGATTTACAATGTCCTTTAAAGTTAAGTAACTCATCAGTAAAAGTGGTGTTGCCAATAGTAAATACAAATAAGTATTTTAAAAAATTTAAAGTAATTAGGTACAATGCCTCCAAATTTGCTAATTCGTTGGTGGAGTATGATCAATGGGATATTGATAGTTCGTTTATTGATAATATGGCAATAGATAATTCAAGCATTAATTATTGTTATCAAACCATTAGTTTCGATATATGCGACAGACCTGTTGATAGCTCTAATATATCATGTTTAAGGACGAATGATGGAATATTTCCTGCAAAACTAACCTGGAATACAGTTACAGTTAAAGATGATAAAGAAGTAAAATTAATTTGGAATAAAACACCTAACGATTCGAAGCAGTTTTTAAATTACAATATTTATAAAATGAAAGATAGAACTGGGAATAAATTTGATTATTTAACCACAGTAAATTCAATTAACGACACTGTTTTTATTGATAAAAATGTTTTAGTTGATGATCATTCGTATTGTTATAAAGTAACCAATAGCAACGAATGTGGTTTAGAAAGTGTATTAAACGATTCGGCATGTAGTATTTTATTAAAAGGAGTTTCAGAAAAATTAAATCACACATTGCAATGGCAAGATTATAATTATTGGACTTTAGGAGCTCAAAAATACGATTTAATGGAATCGAATGCTTATAACCCAATGTTTATAAATATTTTGCCTAACAATCAAAAAGAATTGTTTTATCAAGATAAAGTTTTTGATTACCAAGTTGGACTTTACAATTACCAAGTTGTAGCACACCAAAATCCAAATATTGGCAATGCAATAAGCGAATCGAATATTGTTACATTGATACAAGCACCTTATGTTCATGTGCCTAATGCTTATACTGCCAATGGCGATAATTTAAACGATGTATGGAAAGCCGAACATGCTTTTGTTAAAGAATTTAATTTAAAAATATATAACCGTTGGGGGCAATTATTATTTGAAACAACCGATAAAAATAAACCTTTCAATTTAAACTTAACCAACCAATTAATAGGAAACGATGTGTATGTTTATTTAATAGAATACAATGGTTGGAATGGCGAAGCAAATACTTTAAAAGGAAACTTTACCGTTTTGAAGTAAGGACTATAAATTTAAAACTAAACCTAAAAAGAATACATCTAAATCGGTATCAGTACCTATCATTTTATAACTTTTTAAATTACCATTTCCATCAAATTCAATACTATTGGCATCCACTACTTTTGCTGAATTTCCAAAGTTTTTTTGATATCTTAATTCTAATTTCAAACCATCAGCAATACTAAATTTTAAACCCCCACCATAACCATATATATTGGTTCCATCTCCCTCAATGTTTTTAGTGTCGGTTTGTCTTGCATTGTTTGCATCTAAATAATTAATGTTTTGCCTGGTAAAAAACAACCTTCCACCCCAAAATGCAGTTCCAAAAAAAGTAATTGGCCAATTTTGTCCAATATCTAAATCAGCATAAGGATACCAACCATAAGCATTGCTATTTATGGCCAATCTAACATTATTGGGTCTATCAATGTTTTTACCTCCAAAATACAAATAATCGAAACCTAAACCTGCGTATAAGGCAAAAGGCGACTCTACTTTCTTTAACAAATTAAAACCCAATTTAAATGAAAAGCCAATGCCATTTTCTAATGCGGTTGATTTAAAAGGAGTAGTGCCATAATTTAATGCTGCTGCTATCATTCCCGATTTGTTTTCTGAAGGTTTGTAAGAATTGTTATTATTACTAAATCTTGGGTCAGTATTATTGATTGGGTAACTATTAATCGAATCTCCACCAATTGGATTTACTATTGTTGCAGTATCTTTTTTTATTTTGTTTGAATTGGTATTAGGGTTTCGTTGTGCATTGAGTTGATTGATTATAACTAAACCCAAAAACAGAAAAAGTAGTTTTCTCATATTTTTCAAATATAAATTAATTTTTTAATGCTAATATCATGCCGTTAACTTATGGAGTAGCATTTCTAGTTCGTTCAATGTATTTGATTGTTGTTTATACATTTTCGAAAGTTCAAGGCGAAAATCATTTGAATAAAATGCCATTTTTTACTTTATAAATAGGCCTTTATTTTTGTATTAATAAATACAATGAAGTGTCTAAACAAATTGAATTATTTTTATTTGTAATAACTAAAAT
>CAMCEM010000066.1 GCA_945873755.1 Chitinophaga pinensis
CTTTCTTAGCTTTTTCAAAACTCGACCGAACCTCTTCTATTTCAGCTCCTTTAGTAACATTTAATAAATTTTTATCATTGCTTTCGTTTAAATACAACAAAGCCTTTTCGCTGTTGCCTTTTGTTTCATAAATTTTACTCAATTGCCTACATGTTTCAGAAAACACATTGTTAAAATTATTTTGTTTCGCTAGTCCGTATGAAATTTCAGCAAAATAAGTGGCACTATCTAATTTATTTTTTTTAAAATAATAGCTCGATAAATTTAATGAGGAAGTAATTTTATTTGGAATATCGTTGTTTAAATTATCTAAATTATATGATTCTATTAAAAACGTATATGATTTATCAAATTTATTTTGGGTATAATAAATCATTCCTATATTATTTAAAACAGATGATATATTTCTACTTTCATTATTTTTTTTAAAAATCTCTAACGCTACACTGTAATAGTATAAAGCCTTAATGAATTCTTTTTTGAATTTATAAATATTTCCTAAATTATTTGAAACTTTAGCCAAATTCATTTCATCATTTAAATCTTTAATAATTTTATATGATTTTGTGTAATATAATTCTGCTTTTAAAGTGTCGTTTATATCTAAATAAAGTGAACCAATTTGGTTACTTGCTAGCGCAATTCTTTTTTGATTTCCTGCTTTTTCGCCTTTAGTTAAAGCACTCATATAATAACGCATTGCCATAGTGAAATCATTTTGTATGTAATACAAATTTCCCATGTTTTGATAAGCCCATGCAATGGTGTTTAAATCGTTTGATTTTATAGCATAAGATATTGCATACAAATAATTTATTTTGGCATTTTTGTATTGGCCTTTTTCTCTGTCTAAATATCCAAAAATAACATAAGCACCTGCAAGTCCTTTTATATAACTTAACCGGTTTGATAAACTAAATGCTTGTTGCGCATAACTTTTGGCATTAGTAGTATCGCTTTGCTTTATAATATCGGCTAATGCTATGTATATATCAACGCGTTTGTATTCTTTTGCAAATGGAAGAATTTCTTCTAAACTGTCTTTTTCCGATTCGGTCTGTGCATTTACTTTTATTGACAAAAAGCTAAATAACAGACAAATAATTAATGTGAGGTGTAATGTATTTTTCATAAATAGGAGTGCACCAAATATATTAAAAAATCTAGTTTTTTAAATTAAATTAAGTGAACTAAAATGGTAGAGTTTAAAATAAACTATTACCAAATATTGTTTTTTTATACTTATTTTGGAGTCATATATGGCAAAAACATCAACTTCTTTTTTTTGTAAAAATTGTGGTGCTTCTTCAAGTAAATGGGTTGGAAAGTGTAATAGTTGTGGCGAATGGAACACTTATGTAGAAGAAGTAATTCACAAAGAAAAACTTGATTACAAAAGTACTTGGAAAGAAACAGGTAACGCACAAAGGGCATTAAAACCAGTTCCAATTAACCAAGTTGAACAAAAAAACGATGTGCGTTTAACATTAAAAGATGGAGAATTTAGTAGGGTTTTAGGTGGTGGTTTGGTTCCAGGTTCTGTTATTTTAATAGGAGGGGAGCCAGGTATTGGCAAATCAACTTTATTGCTTCAAATTGCATTGCAATTTAGCAATTTAAAAGTGCTTTATATAAGTGGTGAAGAAAGTGATACTCAAATAAAAATGCGTGCCGAGCGATTGCCATTTACTAATGACAATTGTTATTTATATACTGAAACTTCAACCCAAAAAATTGGAAAAGCTTTTCAAGAACTTCAACCTGATATTGTGATTGTTGATTCCATTCAAACTTTACAAAGCGAATTAATTGATGCTACGCCCGGAAGTATTTCACAAGTAAAAGAAACTGCTAGCGACATGATAAGGTTTGCGAAAGAAACTGGAACACCCGTTTTTTTAATTGGCCATATTACTAAAGATGGAACAATAGCTGGTCCTAAATTATTAGAACACATGGTTGATACTGTGTTGCAATTTGAAGGTGACCGACACCATGTTTATAGAATATTACGAACCACTAAAAACCGTTTTGGAAGCACCAGTGAAATAGGTATTTACGAAATGCAAAATGGTGGATTAAGAGAGGTTTCAAATCCATCAGAAATATTAATTAGTCAGCGCGATGAAGCATTAAGTGGAGTTACCATTGCTGCAACTATTGAAGGCATGCGCCCTCTTTTAATTGAAACACAAGCATTGGTTAGTCAAGCTGTGTATGGCACTCCGCAACGAAATAGTAATGGCTACGACACCAAAAGACTAAATATGCTTTTGGCAATTTTGGAAAAAAAATGCGGCTTAAGAATGGGAATGCAAGATGTGTTTATAAACATAGCTGGTGGTTTGCGTGTAGAAGACCCAGGTATTGATTTAGCAATTATAGCAGCCATTGTTTCGAGCTATGAAAATATAGCCATAGATAGCAAAATATGTTTTGTTGGAGAAGTAGGTTTAAGTGGTGAGATAAGGGCAGTTAATCGAATAGAACAACGATTGAGTGAGGCTGAAAAACTTGGATTTACAACCATTTACTTATCAAAATTTAACAAATTGCCAAAACAAAGCAATGGCATAAAAATAATTCAAATAAGTAAAATAGATGAAATGTTGAGTTTTCTATTTGGTTAAAAATTATTAATAAAAATGTCATGGCAAAAAATAAAACAACAGAAACAGAAAAAAGTGTAATTGATTTTATAAACGAATTTGCTGATTCGGAACAAAAAAGAATTGATAGTTTAGAGTTATTGAATATAATGCAACGGGTTTCGGGTTATGAACCAAAAATGTGGGGACCATCAATAATTGGCTTTGGAAATTACCATTACAAATACGAAAGCGGCCACGAAGGTGATGCTCCGCTTATAGGCTTTTCACCGCGCAAAGCAGCCATTTCATTGTATATATTTACAGGTTTAAGTGAGCAAATGTATTTACTCGATAATTTTGGTAAATTTAAATTGGGGAAAGCTTGTATATATATTAAAAAACTATCTGATATTGATACAAAAAAGTTAGAATTAATTGTAACTGAAACCATTAAATATTTAAAAGAAAAGTATAGATAATTTATTAAGCGAAAGTTATTTTATTATCTAAAATTAATGAATTGCAATTAAGGTTCTATTTTATTACTTATGTTTGCCTAATTAATGAACAGAAACTTAACAGATGGTATAAACTTACTTTCCAAATTAAATGGAAAACGAATTTTTAATGCCTTTAAATTATACAGTAGTTATTATTTTTCAAAAACTTTAAAAAAACCTATTCAATGGGGAATGCCTTTGAGTATGGAAATAGAACCAACTACCAGTTGCAATTTACGTTGCCCTCAATGTCCTAGTGGGTTACGCGAATTTACTCGCGATACTGGCATGTTGGATTTGAACCTGTACAAAAAAATTTTAGATGAAATTCATCCCGAATTGGTTTGGTTAATTTTGTATTTTCAAGGAGAACCATTTTTAAATAAAAACTTTTTGGAATTTGTAAAATATGCGGCTACTAAAAATGTATACACAGCCACCAGCAGCAATGCACATTATTTTACCGATGAAATGGCAAAAGCAACTGTACAATCGGGGTTGGATAGATTGATAATTTCGATAGATGGAACTAGCCAAGATACTTATGGAAAATACAGAATTGGTGGTAAAATAGAAAAAGTAATTGAAGGCACTCAAAATCTATTAAAATGGAAAAAGGAATTAGGGGTTAAAACACCTCATATTATTTGGCAGTTTATTGCTTTTAAACACAACGAACACCAAATACCTGAAATAAAAAAATTAGCCAAAGAAATTGGGGTTGATGAATTGGGAATAAAAACAGCTCAAATTTACGACTACCAAACAAGTGATGAGTTTATTCCTGAAAACGAAAAACTAAGCAGGTATTCTAAAACCGATGATGGTTATAAAATTAAAAATAAACTATTGAACCAATGTTGGCGTATGTGGCGTGGCAGTGTTATAACTTGGGACGGTTTGGTAGTGCCTTGTTGTTTTGATAAAGATGCTACTCACAGATTTGGAAATGTAAGTAAGCAATCCTTTAAAGATGTGTGGAAAGGCGAGCAATACAATAGTTTTAGAAACGCCATTTTAAAAAGCAGAAAAGAAATTGATATATGCACCAACTGCACCGAAGGCACCAAAGTTTGGAGTGAATAGCGGTTAGTTGATAGCAACGAATTTGTAGAGACGTTGCGTGCAACGTCTTAAATTTAATTAGTCGTCCTTCAAAAAATCATCTTCAATTTTACTTCTTTCTTTTTCCTTAAATGAAAAAGAAACAAAAAATCAAGGCAAAAAAAAGCTTCCACACACAAGGCCAGGGCTGGCCCGCCTTTTTGCCGACCCTACGCACGTAGTTAATGGAATAGTGGTCCACAAAATTACTATTTTAGTGTATTAAAAATTTAAATAAAATGGTTGCAAACATTAAAAATTCTGCAAGTATTCTTTTGTTTTTAACTCTTTTCTTGCAATATTTTATACAGTATTTTTTACCAAGTTTGTTGATTTTGTTATTCGTTATATAATATTTGAGGGCCGATTAATTAACGGTTAGTTGACAGTTTTTGGTTGATAGTCGATAGCAACGAATTTTTAGAGACATTGCATACAACGTCTTTAATTTAAATAGTTGTTAGTTGACAGTTGATAGCAACGAATTTGTAGAGACGTTGCGTGCAACGTCTTATACTTAAATAGCGGTTAGTTGATAGTTATTAGGTAACTGTCAACTACCTAATTCTTGCTTTTTAATCAATAATGTAAACGGTAAAACCTATTGGTAATTGTCCAGGTTTTTTTGGTCTAATACCTTTCATGTTAGGGCCATCTAAATCGGTTATTGATAAATCAATTTCGGTAAATGTTAAAATACTGCCTTTAGGCAATTTAAATACTGCTTGGTTAAATTCTTTACCAAAAATATTTCCTTTTATAGCAAAAGTATTTTTTGTACCAGCATCTGGCTCTTTTTGAGTTGAGTTGGTTAACAAAATAGAAAAACCTGTTAAACAATTTTTACGTGCCAAAGGGCCAATTTTAGGAGCTAAAACCAATCTAGGCGAACCTACTTTAAAAAAATTTCTACTTACTTCTATTTTTTTAAATAAATCTATTTTTTCAATGCCATTGTCTAAATACAAATAATATCCCGCCTTCATTTTGGTTAAAGTTGGGTGTTCTTTCACTTGCTGTGGCAATACTTTAAGGGTAAAAAAACTTAAAATGATTAATAAAGATGTTTTCATATTATAAAATGTAAAATTAAATATTTTTTTAAAAATATAATAGTTAAAATTTTCTTATTTTTAAAAACCCATATCCATATTTTCGATTGGCATGTTTTGGTTAGGCTTTTTCTTAGTAAACGGATTTTCATTTCCACCAAAGCGATAGGTTAATGAAAAAGTTAAAACCCTGCTTTCTCTTTTACGCATTCCATCGTAAGTAAAACCTATGCCATCTATTCTAATATTAAATTGTCTGTTATCAAACACATCGGTAAGGTTTAAACCCGTTTGTAACTTGCCTTTCAAAAAGTCTTTTCTTACTCCAATATCCATCCCATTCATCATGCCATAAACTGTGTTTTGTCCATTTCGCATGGGTGCTGCATACATACCATTTGCCTGAAAAAAGAATGATTTTGGCAAAGGTAAATTATAAGTAAATCGTATGTTCCAAGTATTTATTGACGACTGTAAATCGCTTACCACATTTGAACCATTTATTTCGTTTTTATACCAATTTCCACTCAACATTAAATTGCCTAATTTTTTAAAAGTATACCTTACTATTACTTCTACTCCTGTATTTTCTGACGAACTAAAATTAAAAAAAGTCAATAAAGATTGACCAGTACTTTGATCAATAGTTCTTAAACGTGAAATTAAATTACTGGTATATCGGTAGTATAAAGTAGTACTAAAATTTAGTTTATTTAATTGTGTTAAATAGTTTAACTCGTAACTTTGAATGTATTCAGGTTGAATGTTTGGGTTTCCTCGTCTAATATTTACTGAATCGGCATAATCGGTAAAAGGATTTAAACTTTCAAAACCTGGGCGGTTTATTCGCCTACTAAAACTTGCTTGCAAATCTTGTGTTTTGGTCAAAGCATATTTAATAAAACCACTTGGAAAAAAATTATAATAATTGTTGTTAAACTTTTTGTTTACAGTTACCGAGTTACCATCAATGTCAGTAATTTCACTTCTTATACCAAATTGATAATCAATTTTTTTGTATTTACTCGCAAAAGTTATATAACCTGCATAAACTACTTCGTTATAAAAAAATTGATTGCTTATTAATGAGTCTTTCCAAAATTCGGATGTACTAAAATTATACCTATTACCAGTTTGGTTATTTTCTATATTTCTAATAGTAGTTTTTAATCCTGTTTCTATTTTGCCAAACTTTGTTGGGTTTATATAATCTGCTTGAGCTATAAAATTGGTAAAATTTGAGGTATTGTTATTGCGTTGCGAAACCAAATCGAAATTTGGTGAATTGGAGTTTTTATAATTTTCAATGGCTTCTTTTAAAGTAGAACTTATGTTGGCACTTGCTGTTAATTCTTTTTTTGAATTACTAAATGTTTTTTTATAATCAGCAGTTGCATCAAAGGTTAAATTATTATCTGTCGAAAAATTATTTCTTTCAAATACGCTTGTAGGATTTAAAATACTATCGAAATAACTAAATTTAATAGCATCGGGTTTGTTTGAAATATTGCTACTTATTCCAGTTGAAAAACTAATTGTATGGTGGTTATTTAAATAATAATCAATTCCAATTCTGCCAGTATTAAAATCGTTTAAATTATAGCCATCATTGGTGCTTATAAATGAAAACCTATTGCTATCAAAATCATTGAATTGATCACCTCTTCCAAAGCTATTTCTTCTTTCGTGCCTAAACGAATAATTTCCATATAAATTATATTTACTGGTTCGGTTGTTTATGCCAAAGTTTAGTGAATATTTATCGTTAGTTCCAATAGTTGATTGTACGTTTCCATTAAAACCTTTCATTTTATCTTTTTTAGTTTTAATATTTATAATTCCTGCCATTCCATCTGCATCGTATTTTGCTGAAGGATTTGTAATTACTTCCACTTCGCTTATTGCACCTGCTGGCAATTGCTGTAAAATGGCCTGCCTATTTGCTCCGCTTAATGTGCTTGGTTTTCCGTCAATTAATACGGTTACATTTTCGCTTCCTCTCAAACTTATTTTCCCATCCAAATCTACATTTACTGATGGAATATTTTGTAAAATATCGGTTGCTGAACCACCCACATTGGTTATGTTTTTGCCTACTGCGTATGTTTTTTTATCTAGCTGATTTGAAAAATCATTCCTTTCTCCATTTATTTCAATTGTATTTAAATTTTTTAAATTAGGCTCCATTTTTAATTTACCTAAGTCCACAATTAAATCTTTTGCTGTTAAATCAAAACTATTAGTATAAAATGTTTGGTAACCAATAAAACGAGCTTTTAACTTGTAGCTTCCAAAAGGCAAGTTTTCTAATTTTATTTCACCTTTTTTGGTCGTTGTTGTTCCAGTAATTAAGGTTGAGTCTTTTGCTTTTATTAATGAAACTGTAGCATATTCAATTGGCTTATTAGTTTTACTATCAATAAATGCAGCTAAAACAGAAGCAGGGCCAATACCTGTATTAGGTTTAAGGGTGGGTTGGGCAAAATTATTTTTTAATAAAATAAAAAGTAAAAAAGCAAAAAGGAGTATTTTTTTCAATGAAAGGTTTATTTTAAAAAGCTAGTTATTGAAATTTTGTTTTAGCAAATAGTTGTTTTTTAATAAAGGGCAAACTTTATACCGTTCATCATGTGTATCTAAGTATAAGCTTTCAAGTACTTCATACACATTTTTAACACCAATTTTATCTGCCCATTCAAAAGGTCCAAAAGGGTAATTGGTTCCAAGTTTCATGCTAATATCTATGTCATTCATATTTGCAGTGCCCTCTTGTAGGGTAAAGCATGCTTCGTTTATTATCATACAAACTACCCTTGGAGTAACCATTCCCACTCGGTCGTTTACAATTTTAAAATCGCATTTCAAGGCATTCAATGTATTTTCCAAAAGTATTAAATTGGCATCATTATAAATGCTTACTTCTATTAAACTTCTGTTAATAAAAGTATCAATTGCGTTTATGCCAAAAAGTGGAAATTGAATATCAGTATTTGATTCAAAAGCCATTTGAGCTAAACTTTTTTTAACAGCACATACAAAAACAGGTGTTTTTATTAAATTTTTATAATTTAACCATGAAATTTTTATGTTATCATCAAAATTTAAATCAAAAATTACATCATAATTGCCATCATTTAAAATTATTTCTGTATTTTCGTCAATACAATCTATCTCATAATCAAGCAATGAAAGTTTTTGTTTCAATTCTTCTAATCTTTTGCTGTTTCCTTTTGCTAAAATTTTCATATTCGCAGCAAATTAAACCCATCAAAATTAAAAAACACACAAAAATGGAAAAGAAAATAATAACAAGTCCTAATGCACCAGCACCTATTGGTCCTTACAGTCATTCAGTATTAATTGGTAACACATTATACATTAGCGGTCAAGTAGCTAAAGATGCTATTTCAGGCGAAATGGTGCAAATCGATATAAAAGCTGAAACTGCCAAAGTAATGGAAAACTTAAAAGCAATACTTAATGCAGCCAATATGGATTTTTCGAACGTAGTAAAAACCACTATTTATTGTACTAATTTAGCAGATTTTGCTGCCATTAACGAAGTATATGGTACTTATTTTACAGCCGATTTCCCTGCACGCGAAACAGTACAAGTGGTAAAGTTACCATTAAATGCAAATGTTGAAATAAGCGTAATAGCTGTAAATTAATGAACAAAAAAGTTAGTTATATTATATCGGCTATTTTTCAGCCAATAATTGTTAATTTTGTTATTATACTATTGATATTTAATTATTTTCCTTCTTTGGCGGCATTGTCAAAAAACAAAATCATAACCATTATTAGCGTTATTGTCAGTCTTACTTTAATATTGCCCATTATAGTTGTTACTACTTTAAAGCTAACCAATCAAATAGAAAGCATACAGTTAAAAAAATTAAAGGATAGAAAATGGCCGTTTTTATTTACTTGTATTGGTTATTTAATGAGTTTTTATTTGTTAAATAAAGCAGGAGTTTCGGTTATCATTTTAAAATATTTATTAGCAGGTTGTATAAGCATTATAACGCTAACTATAGTTAGTTTTTTTTGGCAAATAAGTGTTCATGCAGCCAGTATGGGTACTTTGGTTAGCATAATAATAATAATTAATAATTATTTACAAATTGATTTAAGGTTATGGATAGCAGTTTGTATTAGTTTATCGGGTTTGGTAGCCAGTGCCAGGTACTTTAGCAACGCGCATGATATTCCCCAATTAATTTGTGGTTTTTTGGTAGGGTTTATTCCTCTTTTAGTAATAATGTAAAATAAAATAAATATGAGAAAAAAAATAATAGCAGGAAACTGGAAAATGAATAAAAGCTTTGATGAATGCATGGCTTTAGTATCTGAATTAAGTAATATGATAAAAGATGAATACCACGGAAGTGCCGAAGTGGTAATTATTCCTCCAAGTTTATACATCAACTCGGTTAGCCGCATGCTTGCCGATTTTAACAATATAAGCTCAGGAGCACAAAATTGTAGTAACCATGCAAGTGGTGCTTACACAGGCGAAATAAGTGCAGCCATGATTAAAAGTTGTGGTGGAAAATATATAATTATTGGCCACAGCGAACGCAGACAATACTTTGGCGAAACCAACGATTGGTTAGCAAAAAAAATTGATGCAGTTTTAGCCGAAAACTTAAACCCAATTTATTGTGTAGGCGAAACTTTAGAAGAACGTGAATCTAATTCGCATTTTGATGTTTTAACTAAACAAGTAAGTGAAGGCTTGTTTCATTTAAATGCCGAACAAATGGCTGCAGTGGTAATAGCTTACGAACCAGTATGGGCAATTGGAACAGGCAAAACTGCCAGTACTGCTCAAGCGCAAGAAGTGCATGCATTTATTAGAAACCTAGTTAAAGAAAAATACAGTAATGAGGTAGCCGATAATTTAACCATTCAATATGGTGGAAGTGTAAAAGCCGAAAATGCTGTTGAGTTATTTTCAGCTCCTGATATTGACGGTGCATTGGTTGGTGGTGCTGCTTTGCAAAGCCGAAGTTTTGCTGATATTATAAAAGCAATGGCATAGATTTTTTAAGGGTTAGCATAAAATAATTGGCTGATTTTTAGCTTTTAATTTTATTATTAAAAAAATATTTTGTTTACAAATTATTAATCTTACATTTGCCAACCCAAAAATGGCCCGTTCGTCTATCGGTTAGGACAAATGGTTTTCATCCATTAAAGAGGGGTTCGACTCCCCTACGGGCTACCAACGAAGGTAACAAAAGCCTTGAATATGTTTATATTCAGGGCTTATTTGTTTTTAATTGTCTTATTCCTCGTTTGTTAGCTTATTGCAAGCGTTAATTATCAATTTCTCTTTTTTTAATTTAACAGAATTTGAAAAGTTAAATTGCTTTAGGCTTTTTTGATATACTGACCTGAGTGTATTTAATGAGCATTGGAATTTTTATTAACTTCAACTCAATAATTCAAAATCAACACCAGCTATTTGCCAGTTATTTTCGGTTTTCACTAAATAAAAATACATTGGTATTTTCTTCTTTACTTTTACTCCTTCTTCTTTTTTTTCAATGTTTCCTTCTAGTTTTACTTTGGTTTTATTTTCGTTGTAAAGCAAATTGGTTTTTTTGTAATTTCTAAACGATTCAACATTGTTTATTAAAAGAAATAAATTGAATTTATTTAATAACTCATTTATATTCAAAACCTCTCCGTTCACTTTTATTTTTTTACCACAAATATTATTCAATATTTCTTTACTTTCTTCAGGAATTAGTAATGAATGTATAAATTGTTTAGCCATAGTTAAAACCTCAAACTCAACGTTTGGATGAAAATCTTCATATATAAAATGAATAATCATTCCGGGAAAATTTAATGTTTGGGTTTCAATGGCAATTAACTCTTTTGTAATAAAATTATACATCACCTCATTGCTATATTCAGCTAAAAAATCGAGATGTATTGATTTTTTACTTAATAACGTTAAAACTTTGTTCAATTCTTCTTTTAGTTGAGCAGGATTTAGTTTTTCTGTTTCTTTAAACTTTGGTTTTCCTAAAAGTTCAAATACAGTTATTTTTTTCGATTCCTTGGCTAGCTTTTCAAATTCAATGATATTTTTTAAAAAGATATTTTCTATTTCAGTAGGAATTTCGTTATCGCTTCCATTCATTATTTGCCCACCTAAAATATCTTCAATCTGAATTTTCATTAACTGATTTTCCATGTGCAAACTCTCAGTTCTACTCAATTTATTTTCATCTGGAATTAATTTAATGCTATTATTACTTTTTATATTTTCGTAATTTCCTGTTGGGTCTTCGCCTATAAAATAATTTCCCCAATAAAGCGATGGAGTAAAATAATTTGCTGGTTTATTTCCATGAATATAATTCATTAAAATATTCTCTTCTTCATCAAAATCAATTTCACTTATGCTTTCGTAAGTGTACATTCTCGAAATTATTTGATCAGTAATACTGTTCATAAAACCAAGCATTTTACGGCTATTGGTTTTGGTTATTTTACAATTATTAAAATGCAATAATTCTTCATTTAAAAACGATTGGGGAAACGAAAAACGGCCTAACAAATTATTCAACCTTTCTTTAAATTCAGTAAATGTTTTGTTTATGGTTTTACCCATAACTATTACCGTTATTAAACTTGGATAATGAACATAAATTACAAAGCTTTTTCCTTTAAACGAACTCGTTATTGTATTTGCATACCATTCGCTTAAAACAGAAATATTTTCCGATTTTAAATCAATAATTTCCGGTTTTATTCTTTGAGTATTGATTAGTTTTTGAGTTGCCCTCACAATTATCATTTTCAATTTTACATGTAGTAAACTGTAAAAGCAATTTTTTTATAATTTATTTGTTAATCATTTTTAAACATTAAACTATTTTTTAACAAATTGAGTTTAAATAATAAATTTTACTTTTATTTGAATTTATGAAATGGTTAGTTTTCAGTTTGTTTTTTTTAAATGCAGTTTTTTCTTTTAGTCAAAGCTTATTCGATAATGCAATTTTTGATAAAAAAGTACAAACAGTGCAACTTTTGGTTGATGGAACAGACGATAGATACCCTATAATTTCATTAAATACTAACCAACAATTAAAGTTAAGTTTCGATGTTTTAGGAAACAATAACGAGTATTTTCAGTATACCATCATTCATTGCGATCAAGCTTGGAACCAAACCAATATGCAACAAAGTTTGTATATAAAAGGAATGACTTTCGATAACCTAAACGATTTTAAATTTTCGACAAATACCTATGTAAAATATGTGCATTACAATTTGTTACTGCCAAACGAAAACATTAAACCTACCATTGCAGGAAACTATATTTTAAAGGTTTATAGAAACTTTGATGAAAACGATGTTTTACTTACAAGGCGATTTATGGTTTTAAACAACCAAACTAAAATAGAGGCAACAGCTAAACCTGCTTCTTTAGCCGAATATAGATTTACCAAGCAAGAACTAAATTTTACTATTGATTACAACGCAACAGCAATACCCAATCCTTTGCAAGATATAAAAGTAGTGGTTTTGCAAAATTTTAGGTGGGACAATGCATTAAGAGGAATGCAGCCTTTATTTGCTAGCAATGGTAAACTCGATTATAATTATTTTGATAAAACGTTGTTTAATGGAAGCAATGAATTTAGGCTTTTTGACATTAGAAATTTGCGTCAATTTAGTCAAAATGTAAGAACAAAATATTTTGATTCTGTTTACCATTGTATTTTAAATATGGACGAGCCAAGGGGAAGCAACCAATACGTTCAGTTCCTCGATTACAACGGACGCAGAGTTATAAATAACAAAGAAGGAAATAATACCGATATTGATGGAGACTATGCTTTAATTCAATTTCAATTAAGTGCCATTGCAAATATTCCCACTAGCACCGATGTATATGTTATTGGTGAGTTTACCGATTGGAAAATAAAACCCGAATACAAACTAACTTTTAATGCAAACCGAGCAAGATACGATTTAGAAATTCCTTTAAAACAAGGTCGATACGAATACATGTATACCATGCTTGATAAAGAAACACAAATGAGTGATGAAAGTATTTTTGAAGGCAACCATGCCAATACTGAAAACGAGTATTTAATTTTGGTTTATAACAGAAATTTGCAATTTAATTACGATGAGTTAATAGGTACTACTTTATTTAATTCAACCCGTTAAAATTTTTAAAAATAATATAACCAACCCATTATAAATTGTTTATAAAAAAATAATATCAGTTAACTTAGCAAACTTACTTTTGAAATAAAAAAAATATAAAATAATGAGCGATAATAAAGAAAAATTGAAGGCCCTTCAATTAACAATGGATAAGTTAGACAAGCAGTACGGTAAAGGAACTGTAATGCGCATGAGCGATAAATTAGTAGTTGCAGCCGAGGTAATTTCAACTGGTTCGTTAAGTTTAGATATTGCTTTAGGAATTGGTGGCTTACCCGTAGGTAGAATTATTGAAATTTATGGTCCAGAAAGTTCAGGTAAAACCACTTTAAGTTTACATGCCATTGCTGAGTGTCAGAAAAAAGGTGGCATTGCAGCTTTTGTTGATGCAGAACATGCTTTTGACAGAAGTTATGCTGAAAAGTTAGGAATTGACGTAGATAATTTAATCATTAGTCAGCCCGATGACGGAGAACAAGCATTAGAAATTGCCGATGCTTTAATTCGTTCTGGAGCAATTGATATTATAGTAATAGATTCAGTTGCTGCTTTGGTTCCAAAGGCAGAAATTGAAGGCGAAATGGGTGAAAGTAAAATGGGTTTACAAGCCCGATTAATGAGCCAAGCTTTACGTAAATTAACTGGTACCATTAATAAAACTGGCTGTGTTTGTATTTTCATTAACCAATTACGCGAAAAAATTGGTGTAATGTTTGGAAATCCTGAAACGACAACCGGTGGAAATGCATTGAAATTTTATGCATCGGTTCGTTTAGACATTAGAAGAATTGGACAAATAAAAGAAGGAGTAGAAATTATTGGTAACAGAACCAAAGTGAAAGTTGCTAAAAATAAATTATCGCCACCTTTCCGTACGGTAGAATTCGACATTATTTATGGCGAAGGCATTAGCCGTTTGGGTGAAACCATTGACTTGGGAGTTGATTACGAAGTAATAAAAAAATCAGGATCTTGGTTTAGTTATAACGATACAAAATTAGGTCAAGGCCGCGACTCGGTAAAGCAAATTTTAACCGACAACCCAGAGTTAACTGCCGAAATAGAAAGTAAAATATTTGAAAAAGCCAACTCTGGTGTAGTTAAAATTAAAGTAGCTGCTGAGTAAATTATTTTTTATAAAAAGATAAAAAAAACACGCTTTAGGGCGTGTTTTTTTTTGTTTTATTTTTGACTTTCAAGCGTATTTTTCCCAACATTATACGCATATACTGATGAAGGCAAATATTGAAACTGAATATTATTATATTCCTTAACACCAAACTTATCAATAGTTGTTACAAGTGCTTGGCTAAGGTTGTTTTCTGAACAAAAAAATGATAAACTTTTTAACTCATTTGGTGCTTCAAAAAATCTATTACTCCATTTAATTTCTACTGCCCAATCAGGCCTATTAGTTTTTTTGCTAATGTTTACCAAATCAACCTCACCATTTTTCCACCTTGAATAATATGGAATAAAGGAAGTTCTTTGCATCCATTGGCTAAAAATAGCAGTTTCAACAATTGCACCCATCCCATCTGATTCGGCAGAAAGTGGAGCAAATAATGCACTTCTTAAACTAGGGTTGGTTAAATATATTTTGAAGAAATTTTCTCTTTGAAAACGACCTGCTTTTTGATCAACTCTTTTTACAATGTGAACCAAAAATGCTGCTTCCAAATAAGATAAATATTGCCTTAGTATAGTTTTTTTAACACCACTATTTTTACTTAATTCATCTAAACTACATTCGTTTCCACTATTCCAAGCTATTGTTGTAAAAAGGGAGTTTAATTCTTGTACATCTTGAATACCATATAAGCCTGGTAAATCTCTCAAAAGCACTTTATCTATTATGTCTGAACGCATAAATCTACTAGGATTATTCTGAATTTCTTGATTAAATATTACCTCAGGATAACCACCAAAGTTTACATAATTTATAAAGTGATTGTTCAATTCTTGAATATTATTAGTTGCTGAAAAAATAGCAATATTTCCTTTCCAATTTATTGTTTCAGGTTTAATAAGAGTGTCCAAATTTTTGAGGTGAATAAATTCATAAAAAGTAAGTGGAGGAAGCATAAAATCGGTAAATCTACCTGCGCCACTCTCATTGCTTTTAAGTTTTAAAGCTGCTGCTGCCGAACCACTAGCTATGAATTTAGTATGATGGTAAACATCCACTAAAGATTTTAGGTGAACTTCCCAATCTTTTAAATATTGTATTTCATCAAAGAAAATATACCACCCATTTGAATCTGTGTCACCCGTAGCTTTTTTAGCCATTTTAAAAAGCTCTTCAAGTGCAATATTATTATAAATGGGTGTCTCGATAGAAGCGTATAAAATTTTTTGAGGAGAAACACCATCAGCAATTAATTGCTGAATGGTATGATATAACATAACTGTTTTTCCGACCCTTCGTGGTCCCATTAGCACATTTGCTCTGTGAACTGTTGTATTTTTTACTAACGAATAAAATAAATTAAAGTATAAACGTGGTTTAAACGATTGATAATAATTGTCTAAATTACCAGTTATCCACCAAGGATTTTCAAATTGAAGCCTTGCAATAATTTGATCTTCTGAAAAAGGATTTAAAGCCATAATTGGAACAAATTTATAAAATAAGGTCAAAATAAAAACCTTATTTTACTTTTATTTTGCTAATAAGGTTATTTTATATAAAAATTTATCTTATTTGAAACCAAAATATTTGAAAAGTAAAAGCTTCATCAGCTTATAGTTTATCTTATTTTCAACAAAAATAACACGCTTGATGGCGTGTTTTTTTTGCTCAAAATTCAATGTATTTTAATACATTTACTTAGTGATTGACATTCAATAAATGTTTTTCAAATTGTTCCAGATTAGTTGGGATAAATGATTGGATTGCTAATTAAAACCAATGAATATTTTGTGTTGTTCGACCCCGATGGGGTCGCATGTTTATAATCAACTAAATCGTTCTATAAACATACGACCCCACCGGGGTCGAACAACTTTATATAGACCAATGCAGTTTTGATAATTGGACTTTATAATTTTTTTCAATTTAA
>CAMCEM010000067.1 GCA_945873755.1 Chitinophaga pinensis
ATCAACACATGTGTTTCATCAATACACTTTGCAAATTCGAAATTCAAAAAAAGAAATTCGAAATTTGATAAGGGAAGAGTTGCAAAAAAGAGGAATTCCAAGCATGATTTATTATCCTATTGAATTACACAAACAAAAAGCATTTGAAAAATTCAATACCAATAATGACCATTTTCCAGTTTCTGAAATGCTGTGTAAATCAGTTTTATCATTACCTATTCATACCGAAATGAATAAAGAAATGGTAGAATACATCTGCAATAATTTATTAGAAATTATAAATACGTAAAGACGCAATGTATTGCGTCTCATTTTGAAAGGTAACAAAATCCCGCAGAGACGCAATGTATTGCGTCTCATTTTGATAGGTAACAAAATCCCGTAGAGACGCAATGCTTTGCGTCTCATTTTAAGGTTGGTGAGACACACAACCTCGGGCAGCATTTGTATATTTATTGTTGGTGTCGCTGCGCTAAAACACAACAATAGGCAATGACTTTATAAATAAACCTGTTTGATTTTGAATTAAACAGGTTTTTTTATGCCAATTTGATAAAAATTTAATATGCTTTTATCAACTAAATGGTTTGATTTGTAAAGCAATGAATCAAAAAAAAGCAATACAGTTTATTACCTTATTTGTAATTAGTTATGTTATATTTAATGGTTTGTACCAATATATTTTATGGATTTATTCCCCAGCGCCAGATGCAATTACGCTTTTTACTTCGGTGCTTTTTTGCAAAATATTTACAAAATTCAATGCTACTCCACTCCTGTTTGATGCCGCAGTATTAATATCTTTAGCTGGTAAAAAATTAGTAAATATTAACGAAGGTTGTAATGGAATAGCTTTAATAACTACCTTTTTAAGTTTTTCTATTGCCTTTAAAAGTACTTTAAAAAACTATCTAATATTTGTTCCAATTGCCATACTTTCTATTTTAATAATTAATATTTTAAGACTGTATTTACTCATAGAAATAAAACTAAATTTCAATACCTATTTCGATATTTTTCACACCTATTTGTTCCCAGCTATAATATATTTTTTTACATTTTTATTAATGGTTTTTTGGGTAAAATTTATTAAAAGAAATTCTATAAATGAAGTTTAAATTTATATTGAAAATTGTACCAATATTTTTATTATTTATATTCGATTTTTCGTTTCAAAATTTTAACCTTCTTCACTTTAATTTAAGTAAATGCAGTTTGTATTTATATAATCCTGAATGTTCCAGTTTTTTCGAATTCGCATTGAATAAAATATTACGATTGTTCTTGAATTTATTTACAATCAATTTAATTCTTACAATTTTTAAAATACAATTTCAAAATAAATACTACTATTTTTTTGGTGGGGTAAGCATGTATGTTTTAGATATGTTTTTATGCCATTCTTTGCATCCTTTATTTATAAATTGGCATAAAGTATTAAATCCTGTTTTATATAGTCCATTAGCTGGAGTTGCTTTGTTGGCTTGGTTCATTAGCACTAAACAAAATAAAAACAAATGATTGTAATACTAGCAAGTTGGATTTTTATTTTAGCAAATTGTTATTTATTTGGCTTTGCAATAAATAAAATAATTTTTAAACAAAACACTGTAAGCGTTATTATAATTATAGGAATAATTGCCATTTCTTTTTTATCGAATGTGCTTTCATTTTTACGACCTGTAGATAATTTATTATTATTTAATATTTCATTTATTTCATGTATTAATATACTGTTATACTTCAATGAAATTAAGCAAAATTTAATTGATGTAAAAAAGAAAATATTTAATATTAAAAACATTATTTTATTACTACTTAGTGCAGTTTTATTTGCAGCTTATTCAAGTGGATATTCAAACATTAATGATGATGGTTTATACTACACACAAACTATTATGTGGCTTCGCGAATATGGTTTAGTTCATGGCATTTCTAACTTGCATTTATCGTTGGGTTTAAGTTCTTCGTGGCATGTATTTCAGGCCGTATTCACCTTCTCGAATAAAATAAATTTAAACGATGTAAACGGATTTTTAATGTTAGTTTTTACTTTGTTTATTATTGAAAAAAGTTCCAACAAAAACATCAATTATTTGTTGTATTTCCAATATTTTTTGGTGCTGTTAATCAGCATTCCTTTTTACAGCGCTCCCAATCCTGATTTTGCCATAATAGTATTTACTACAATTGCTATTCAGCTGTTTTTAACAAATAGAAAAAGCAAAAACTACCCTATTATTTTACTCATTGCAGTGTATTGTTTTACTGTAAAAATATCTGCAATTTCAGTTACAATGCTTGCTGTCATAGTATTTTATAAATTGATAAAAACATCAAGTTATAAATTACAAAGCAGGCTATTTATTTTACTTTTTTTAATGCTCGCAACTCAAATTTTTAAAAACATTTATCAAACAAGCTATCCATTATATCCCTACAAAATATTAAGCATTAACACCGATTGGAAAACTCCTGAAACAATAGTAAGTTACTTTACAAATGGAGTTAAAACTTGGTCGTATTCAGATAAGTTTAAACCAAATGACGTAGCTGAAATAAAGAACATAAGTGCATTGCAATTATTTGAAAGTTTATTGTTTAGAAGTGGTACAAAAGGATTGATAAATAAAGTCATTTTTGCTTCATTCATAATTAGTGTTTTACTTGTTTGTTATTTATGGTTTAAAAACAAAATAGGTAAACAAACTATAATTGTTCAAGTGGTGATTGGTTTAAGTTTAATTATTTGGTTTGTTTTTGCTCCGCAATACCGATTTGCAATACCTATGCTCATTTTTTATTTAGCATTTATTATTTACCTAATTTATTACCATTTACTTCGAACCTTTTTTAAGTTAAACTTATATTTTATTCACATTTTAATAATTTTAATGCTATTTGTTCCAACAATTATAGGATTAAACATAAGTGGCAATGAAACCAGTAAACAAATTGGACAGTTTGAAAAAATAAAAAGAGAGCAAATAATTTCCCCAATGCCCAAGTATAGCTTTGCAAAAATGGATACTATTTTTATAAACAACACTCCATATTACCATGTAAATGGCAATATTTACTGTTGGAATTCGCCACTTCCTTGTATGAGTAAAGGGTATGAAAAAATAATTTTTGAAAACTTTAAATACAGAATAAGTTTAAGGGGAAATTCAATTGGGGAAGGATTTAAATTTATTTCTTATCAATAATTAATATTATTGCACTAAATATTCATTTCGTTTTATAGTTTGAAAGTATCAATAATAACAGTAGTATACAATAGTGCAAGTACCATTGAAAAAACCATTCAATCGGTTCTTCAACAATCGTATAAAAATATTGAATACATTTTAATTGATGCAAAATCGACTGATGGAACGCTAGAAATAATCCAAAAATACGAACCTGAAATTCAAGTTATTTTATCAGAGCCCGACAGTGGATTTTATGAAGGATTAAATAAAGGAATAAAACTTGCATCAGGCGATATCATAGGCTGTTTGAATGCTGATGATAGATTTGTTGATAGCTCAATTATTGATAAAATAGTTTTTAAATTTAATTCCAATAAAAATTTAGATAGTATAATTGGTGATATTGCTTTTGCAGATGAAACCAACAAAATTTCTAGGTATTATTCCGGCAGTAAATTCAATATTTCGTTATTTAAATGGGGAGTTATGCCGCCACATCCCTCCTTTTATTGTAAAAAGGAAGTTTTTAATAAATATGGTTTATATAATGCAACCTTTAAAATTGCAGGCGATTTTGAATTGATGTTGCGGTTTTTTTGGAAAAATAAAGTTTCATTTAATTATATACCTTTATTGATGGTGTATATGCAAAAAGGGGGTAAAAGTACAAGTAGTATTTTTACTAATTTTTTTATTATAAATCCCGAAGTACTAAAAGCTTGTAAAATAAATGGTTTAAAAACCAATATTATTGGAATAAGTATGAAATATTTTTTAAAACTAAATCAGTTTTTTACTACAAAATAGTATGTTAAAAAGAATAATACTAAAAAAACTGTTAACCATAGTAATTTTTCCTATTTCACTTTTTAGTTTAATTACATTTTGGTTCATTTATAAACTTTATAAATACGCATTGACATTTAAAGTTAAAGTTATTTTTATAACATCGTTTGTATTTATGTTTTTAATTACAATGCAGCCAATATCGGGAATTTTTATACATAGTTTAGAAAAAAATTACGCCCCATTAATTGATAGTTTTAAAATAAAAGAAGCAGATTATATTATTGTTTTAGGTGGTGGATATAACGATGAAGATAACATGCCCGAAACAAGTTTATTAGGTTCTTCCTCATTACAAAGGTTAATAGAAGGAATTAGGTTGAAGAAAATAAACCCGAATGCTACTTTAATATTTTCAGGAGCAAAACCTTATACTGAAAAATATTCTGAAGCTAAAATAGCGTCATTAGCATATAAAAGTATTGTATCCGATTCAAGTAATTTTATTTTAAGTGAATTGCCACACAACACAAAATCGGAGGCTGACGAGGCCCATAAAATTGTTGGAGATAAAAAACTAATTTTGGTAACAACGGCATCGCACATGCCAAGGGCAATGTATTTATTTAAAAAAATGGGTTGTAATGTAATTGCAGCTCCTTGCGATTTTAATGTAAAAAACTTGAAATATTACCCTAATTTTCCAAATGGAAACAGTATAAAACAAACCGAAATAGCCATACACGAATACATGGCAATAGTTGGTTATAAATTATTTGATTAATTGAAAGAATTAAAAACTTTAAATAAATACTTTGTAAAATATAAGTTTCGCTTAATGGCTGGAATTGTATCGGTTATAATTGCGAGTATTTTTCAAATTTATCCAGCAAAATATGTGAGAGAAGCAACTAATTTGGTTGCGGCTGCACTTAAAAACTCAACCACAAACTCTAGTCATGAAGACTTGTATGGTAAATTGTTTTATTTTTCAATATTAATATTAAGTTTTTCTCTTTTACGTGGTTTATTTATGTATTTCATGCGTCAAACTTTGGTAGTTATGAGCAGGCATATTGAATATGACATGAAAAACGAAATTTATGAAAAATACCAATCATTAGACATGGAGTTTTATCGCCAAAACCAAACTGGTGATTTAATGAATAGGATAAGCGAAGATGTTGGAAGAGTAAGGATGTATATAGGTCCTGCGGTAATGTATACAGTAAACTTAATTGTAACTTGTTCCATAACAATTTATGTGATGTTCCAAACCAATGTAGCATTAACTTGGTACACTTTAATTCCACTTCCAATTTTATCAATTACTATTTTTTATGTAAATAATTTAATTGAAAGAAGAAGTGATGCCATTCAATCAAAATTAAGCGATTTGACAAGTTTTGTACAACAAAGTTTTTCTGGAATTAGGGTTATAAAATCGTTTGGAATTGAAAAGCAATTTGAAAAAGACCTTCACGAAAAATCGATAGAGTATAAAAACAATCAACTTAGTTTAGCAAAAGTAGAAGCATTATTTTTTCCAACTTTGTTTTTTTTAACTGGCTTAAGTACATTAATTGTAATTTTTGTTGGAGGGCTTTTAGTGGCTAAAGGATATGAAGATATTGGAATAATTCCCGAATTTATTTTGTATGTGGGTATGTTAACTTGGCCAGTTACCTCATTGGGTTGGGTTAGTTCGTTGGTACAAAGAGCAGTTGCAAGCCAAACCAGAATAAATGAATTTTTAAATATAAAACCTACTATTTACAACACATCAATTGAACCATTTATTTTTGAAAAAAATATTAATTTTAAAAACGTTAGTTTCACTTATAACAACAAAGTTCTGCCGGCTTTAGACAATGTTTCGTTTAATATTGAAAAAGGCAAAACTACTGCAATATTAGGCAATACAGGAAGTGGCAAAACAACTATTACTCAGCTAATATTAAGAATGATTGATGTAGGTAATGGAGAAATTTTGATTGATAATAAAAATATAAAAGACATCAATTTAAATGCTTTTAGAAACCAAATTGGTTATGTGCCACAAGATGTTTTTTTATTTAGCGACTCAATTAAAAATAATATTGCTTTTGGAAAAGAAAAAATAAATACAATTACTTTTGAAGAAATACAAAAAGCCAGTAACAAAGCTAGTTTAACCGAAAACATTGAAAGAATGCCTTTGCAATTTGAAACAATAATTGGTGAAAGAGGTGTAACATTATCAGGTGGTCAAAAACAACGAACAGCCATTGCAAGGGCTTTTTTAAAAAACCCTCCAATTTTAATATTTGATGATAGTTTAAGTGCTTTAGACACCAATACTGAAAGCGAAATATTGAATACCATTTATAATGAAAAAGAAGGTAAAACAATGATTATTATAAGCCAAAGAGTTTCGAGTGCTAAACATGCCGATAATATTTTATTTTTTGATAAAGGTGTATTAGTTGAAAATGGAAATCACAATCAATTGATTTTATTGAATAAAAAATATGCTGAATTATATAACAATCAACTTACTAACAGTGAATTTGAAATTGAAGAAGTAAATGAGTAAAAAGTGTTAACAAAAATTTTTGTAAACCTAAACACAGTAACTATTTTGCAACCGATTAACAAACCAAAAATATAGATTGATTATGGATGATTTTGAGAAAAGAGACAACCAAGAAATTTATTCAAAAAAAATAAGAGCAGGTAAAAGAACTTATTTTTTTGATGTAAAATCGACAAAAGCAAATGATTATTTTATTACTATAACAGAAAGTAAAAAAAGATTTGAAGACGGCACATTTATAAAGCATAAAATATTTTTGTACAAAGAAGATTTTAATAAATTTACAGAAGCTTTGGTTGAAACAGTTAATTACGTTAAAACTGAACTAATGCCCGAATACAACTTTGATGAATTTACAAGAGAAGATTACAGACACAACGACTCATCAGATAATTAAATACCATTAAAAAAATTACTTGATTAAATAAGTAATAAATACTTTATTTGCATATAACTAATAAAAAAAATAATAATAAAATGAAACAATTTTTCAAATCGATAGCAGCTTTAACAATTATAGCTTCTTTATTTACAGCATGTTCAAAAGATCCTGATGCAACTACAACAGGAACCCAAGAACCAGGTGCTCCAACATTAACAGTTACTGCTCCAACCGGAGATTTAACTTTAGGATTCCAAGATTTGGCAACTTTTAAATTTAGTGCTACACCAGCAAGTGGAGCTAAAATTAAATCTATTTTAATAACAAGAAAAAATTTAACCTCAGAATTAGTTAACAAAATTTACGGTGATTCAGTTGCTAGTTTAGCTGATTCAACTTCAATTAACAGAACAGCTGTAGATACTATTTTACCTTCTATTGCTAACATTGGTGACAAATTGTTATATACCATTGTAATTTTTGATGACAAAGGAAAATTTGTATCAAAAGGATTTAGTGTAACTGTAAAAGATTTATATGTATCTGGTCAGTTTACAATTGGCGCTAGTGCAAATACCACAATACAAGAAAAGTTTTTTGGATTTAACTCAAGTGTGCCTAGAACAGTTGAATTATTTAAAGCTGGAATAGCAACACCTCCTACTTCACAACCAAGCACAGCCGATTCAGCAACAAGAGCTCGTTTTAACTCATCAAAAATTGATATGTTATTCTTTTTTGGAACTGCTAATGGTACTGCATTGTATTCGCCAACTTACCTTTTTGGTGCAGGCCAAGCTTGGGATACTGAATTAAGTTTTTGGGCAAAGAAAAATACTACTATTTTCTTAAATCCATTAGTTACCAATATTTCGCAATCAGAATTTGCAGATATAAACTACAAAGTAGAACAATTAATTGATGGTTTAGATTTTACAAAAAACAACCAAGATTTAGCTAAAAACTTAATTAAAGGAACTGTAGTTGCATTTAAAGCTGAAGGTGGCGCTAAAGGTTTAATATTAGTTGAAGAAACTGCAGCAGACAACAAAAGTTATGCTACTTTTTCAGTTAAATGGAAAAAATAATTTTATAATAACACAAAAAAACCGCTTCAAATTTGGAGCGGTTTTTTTTTGATTAAACGTTGAATACATATAAATTTACAGCACATATTTTTAAAATAATACAATTAAATTAATGAAAAAAATTGCAGTATTTACCTCAGGTGGCGATTCACCCGGAATGAACGCTTGTATAAGAGCTGTTGTAAGAACAGCAATTTATAAAAATATTGAAGTAATGGGAATACTTCAGGGTTACAAAGGAATGATTGAAGGTGGCGAAAATTTTATTCCATTAAATTCACGTTCGGTTGGAAATATAATTCAACGAGGAGGTACCATTTTAAAAACTTCGAGAAGCAAAGAATTTATGACTCCGGAAGGAAGAAAAAAGGCATACGATAATTTAGTTTTAAATGGCATAGAAGGAATAGTTTGCATTGGTGGAAACGGAACTTTTACTGGTGCCGAAATATTTTATAACGAATATAAAATTCCTTCAATTGGTGCCCCGGGAACCATTGACAATGATTTATATGGAACCGATTTTACAATTGGTTTTGATACCGCTATAAATACCGCTGTAAATGCTATTGATAAAATTAGAGATACTGCCGACTCGCATGGAAGGGTGTTTTTTGTAGAAGTAATGGGTAGAGAAGCAGGTTTCATAGCTTTGGCATCAACCATAGCAGGTGGAGCAGAAATTGCCTTATTGCCCGAAGTAAAAGAAAATTATACCGAAATTATTGATTTTTTTAAAGGAATAACTAGCAGTAAAAAATCGTTTAGCATAGCTATTGTTGCCGAGGGTAATATTGAAGGCGGATCAACAGCTATAATAGAAAAAATAAAAAAGGAAATTCCTGATTTTGATCCAAGAATAGTTATACTTGGTCATATTCAAAGAGGTGGTTCGCCTACTGCATACGATAGGGTATTGGCATCTCGCTTAGGAAATGGTGCAGTTGAGGCTTTGCTTGAAGGAAGAAAAAATGAAATGGTTGGATTACTAAACAATCAAATTGCTTATACTTCATTTAATGATTCTATTTATAAGAAAAAAGAATTGAACCCCGGTTTACTAAAACTAATTGATGTGTTTAATTGCTAGTTTCACGAATACTTGCTCTTTTTAATCTGTCGTTTATAGCATAACCTAAACCAATGCTAGGTAGTTTTTCAGTAAATATTTTATCAATATTTAATTTATCAATTTGGTGCATAAATGAAAATAAATTTTTAGCAGCCTCGTTTAAATCTTTTGTATTTGATAAAACAAATTGATGTTCTGAAGGAATGTCATGATACATTTTATAAAAGGAAATAACCCCTACTCTATTTTTGTTTTCGTTCTTAATTGCGTCTTCTATATTGTTTACTAAATACAATGGATGATTAGGTGCATAGTGTTTCAACAACATTCCGGGTGCTATAATTTTATCATTTTCATTAACCGAAATTAACTTTGTACCTAAAATTAATTCAATTTCCTCCACTGCTAACCCTCCATAACGCAGTATTTTCGGTTCATTTTCTAAAAATGAAATAATTGTTGACTCTACTCCAACATTGCAGACTCCTCCATCTAAAATATAATCTACTTTATTGCCAAGCTGATAAGCAACATGTTGGGGCGATGTTGGGCTTATGAAGCCACTTGGGTTGGCGCTAGGAGCTGCTAAAGGAAAATCTAATTTTTCTAATAATTGCAATGTTAATTGGTGGTTCGGAACTCTTATTGCAACAGCTCCAGTTCCCGCAGTTACTATTTCGGGAATATTATTATTTGCAGGAATTATAAAAGTAATAGGGCCAGGCCAAAAATGTTTGGCTAATAATTTTACTTCAGGAGGAATTATTAAACCCCAATTTTCGAAGCGTTCTACTGAGTTACTATGAATAATTAATGGATTAAATTGAGGCCTGTTTTTGGTTTGGTATATTTTTAAAACGGCATCAGCATTAAAGGCATTTGCAGCCAAACCATAAACGGTTTCGGTTGGTATGGCTACTAATTTATTGTTGGTTAATAAATTGTAAGCTAATTGTATGTTATTTCCAATTAACAAAAAACTAAAATAAACCGTTCATTTCTGTTTGTATTTTTTCAATAATTTTCCCCAAGTCTTCAGGTTTTTCAGCAAAGTTTAAATCATCAACTTCAATAATTAAATGACGAGGTTTGTAAGAACTAATCCAAGCTTCATACCTTTCATTTAAACGTTTTAAATAATCCAATCGAATGCTGTCTTCATAATCTCTTCCTCTTTTTTGAATATTATTAACCAAAGTAGGAATTGAAGCTCTCAGGTATATCATTAAATCGGGCGATTTAATAGTTTGGTTCAATGAATCGAACATTTTTTGATAGGTTTCAAAATCGCGGGTGCTCATTAAACCCATTGAATGTAAATTAGGTGCAAAAATATTTGCATCTTCATATATAGTTCTATCCTGAATAATGCTTTTTTTGTTTTTTTGAAGCTGCATAATGGTGCTGTAACGGCTGTTCAAAAAATATATTTGTAAATTAAAGCTCCAACGTTGCATATCTTCATAAAAATCTGATATGTAAGGATTGTCTTCAACATCTTCATAATGAGGCTCAAAATTATAGTGCTTACTTAAAAGTGTAGTTAATGTTGTTTTACCCGACCCAATATTACCCGCTATTGCTAAATGCATATTCTTATAAATTATTATCCTACGATTTTAGTGTATAATCAACAAACGATTTAAACACTGTTTCAACATAATTAGTTTTTAATGGTATAGTTATTGAAAACTAAGGTTTACTATCAAATTAAAATATATTACTTTGCACAACTTTTTTATAATGAAGAAACTTAATAAATTAATAATTAGCAACTTCTTTCGAACTTTTTTACCTACTATAGTTATAGTAATGTTTATATTACTCATGCAATTTATTTGGCTTTATGTTGATGAATTAGTTGGAAAAGGTTTGGAGTGGCAAGTTATTGCTGAGCTTTTGTTTTATTGGTCGGCATCATTAATTCCACAAGCTTTGCCTTTAGCCGTATTATTGGCTTCAATAATGACTTTTGGAAACTTAGGCGAAACTTACGAATTGGTTGCAGCCAAAGCAGCAGGAATTTCAATTTGGAAAATGTTTAAACCCATGTATGTAGCCATGCTTGGTATTTCATTGTTTGGTGTTTTTGTTTCTAATGTATTAATCCCTATTGCAAATTTAAAAAGCAGATCGTTATTATATGATGTAAGAGAAAAAAAGCCTGCATTGGCTATAACAGAAGGTGTTTTTTATAGTGGCATACAAGGCATAACTATAAGAATTGGAAAAAAAGATAAGCGTACACAGGAAATGTACGATATTATTATTTACGACAAGCGCGCTAACAATATCCATTCAACAGTAATTTCTGCTAAAAAAGGTAAAATGACTTTGAGTAACGATGGACGTTTTTTATTTTTTACTTTATATGATGGAGCCAGGTATGAAGAAATGGAAACACAAAGGAATTATTACAATTCATTTCCTCACTCAAGTACTTATTTTACTCAGGAAAAAATAATGTTTGATTTAACAGTTTTTAACTTTAGTAGAACCGATGAAGATTTATTTAAACACAATTACGAAATGTTAAATGTTTTTCAATTACAATTTTTTAGCGATTCACTAAAAGTATTAAAATATAAAAAAGCGTTGGAACTTAAAAGTTTTGTAAAACCATATTATCACTTTTTAAAGAATGATTTAACAACAGTATCTAGTAAAAATAGCAATATTACTAAAGGCGATTCAGTTTTAAATTTATTTAACAGCCAATACAAAGATGTAATTTTAAGCAATGCTGAAAGCAATACTAGAACAGCAAAAAATGTAGTTTCATATGCTATTACCGAAAGGAATGAAATTAAAAAAAATGGGGTGAGGTACGATATAGAATGGCATAAAAAATTTGTATTGGCCATATCGTGTATTATCATGTTTTTTATAGGTGCTCCTTTGGGTTCTATTATTAGAAAAGGCGGTTTTGGTTTGCCTGTAGTTGCATCTATTTTGCTTTACTTGGCATATCATGTTATCACTCTATCTGGCGAAAAAGCAGCTAAAACATTGGTTTGGACACCTTTTATGGGTGTTTGGATTGGAATAATTGTATTAACTCCTTTGGGTTTCTTTTTAACCTTTCAGGCCAGTAACGACAGTTCATTATTAAACAAAAACGCTTGGGTAAATTTAATTAAGCGCTTGTTCCCTAAAACAAAAAAAATATAAAATGAAAATTTTACAAATAACACCACGCTTTCCTTGGCCATTAAAAGATGGAGGAGCTCTTTGTTATTACAATTATGCAAAAGGTTACAGCCAAGCTGGAGTTAATTTAACAATAGCTTCGCTAAATACATCAAAACATTATATTGAATACGATGAACTTCCTGAACATGTTAAAGCGTTAGGCAATATTTATTTAACATATATTGATAATAAAATTAAACCAATACAAGCTTTTTTAAATTTATTTTCAAAAGAATCGTACCACGTAAAACGATTTATTAACCTAGATTTTAAAAATCAATTAATACAAATTTGTAAAGAAAATACATTTGATGTAATCGTTTTTGAAACCATTTTTGTAGCTCCATATTTATCAGTAATTAGGCAAAATAGCAAAGCAAAATGTATTTTAAGGCAACACAATGTAGAATATCAAATATGGGAAACTTTGGCTTGTAATGAAAAAAATCCTGTAAAAAAATGGTATTTATATTTATTGGCTAACAGACTTAAAAAATTTGAACAAGAACAATTAAATAACTTTGATGGCATAGCCGCAATAACCAAACACGATTCGAATGTGTTTTTAAAAAGTGGGTGTACAAAACCCATTCATGTATCTCCATTTGGAATAAATTTAGACAAACTAATTATTGATGATTCTAATTTAGAAATGCCAAGTATTTTTCATATTGGTTCAATGGATTGGATGCCAAACCAAGAAGCCATGTTATGGTTTATTGATAAAGTATGGTACGATATGAATTTTGAATTTCCTGAACTAAAATTTTATTTGGCAGGGCGAAATATTCCAAACTCATTTTTTGATTTTAATAACCAAAACCACATTGGCGTATTAGGCGAAATTGATAATGCCATTCAGTTTATGAACGAAAAAGCAATAATGGTAGTTCCTTTATTTTCGGGTAGTGGAATTAGAGTGAAAATATTAGAAGGAATGGGTTTAGGTAAATGTATAATTGCTACATCATTAGGTGCACAGGGCATTGAAGCTGTTAATGGTGAACACATTTTAATTGCTGAAACTGCTGACGAATTTAAAAACCATATTAGAAATTTAATAAATAACCCAAGCGAAATTATACGAATTGGAAAAAATGCGCTACGTTTGGTAAAAGATAAATATGATAATAAAAAAATTGTAGCTGACACTTTGAATTTTTATGAAAGTTTAAATAAAAATTAATAAATAATTGCTTGTGCGAAATCCTAATTTAGACCCTGAAGAAACCAATTTAACCAATGCTGAAAAAGAACTTGAAAGGGTTCTTAGACCTAGGCTTTTTGATGATTTTACTGGACAAGAAAAAACAATTGAAAACCTTAAAATATTTGTACAAGCAGCCAAGCAACGTGGCGAAGCATTAGACCATGTATTGCTACATGGCCCGCCCGGTTTGGGTAAAACTACTTTAAGTATAATTATTGCAAACGAATTAGGCGCAAGTATTAAAACTACAAGCGGACCAGTTTTAGAAAAAGCTGGTGATTTAGCAGGTTTGCTTACCAATTTAGAAAAAGGTGATGTTTTGTTTATTGACGAAATTCACAGATTAAGTCCTGTTGTGGAGGAATTTTTATACTCGGCAATGGAAGACTACAAAATAGATATAATGATTGATAGCGGACCAAATGCCAGAAGTATTCAATTAGAAATTGAACCTTTTACTTTAATTGGTGCCACCACCCGATCTGGATTATTGACTTCGCCATTAAGAGCACGATTTGGTATTAACTCCCGATTACAGTATTACGATAAAGCATTAATGAAAACCATTATTGAACGAAGTTCAACCATAATGAATTCAATAATAGACGAAGAAGCTGCTTGGGAAATAGCCAGACGAAGCAGAGGAACACCCAGAATTGGCAATGCATTATTACGCAGAACAAGAGATTTTGCTCAAGTAAAAAGTGATGGCATTATTAATTTAGAAATTGCTCAATATGCTTTGAATGCTTTGAATGTTGACAGCGAAGGATTGGATGAAATGGATTCGAGAATATTAAAAACATTAATTGAAAAATTTAAGGGAGGCCCAGTAGGATTAAACACTTTAGCCACTGCCATAGGCGAAGATGGAGGAACAATTGAAGAAGTATACGAACCTTATTTAATACAAGAAGGATTTTTAATGCGCACTCCTCGGGGAAGAGAAGCAACCGAAAAAGCATACGCACACTTAGGCTTTACCCCTACTTATAAAAACAAATTGTTTTAAAAAAACAGAATAAATAATATTATTTTTTTTGTATTCTTTTATCTTCTTTATTATTATTTAATAGTTTTTTGTATTGTTGTTTTTAGTAAATAATTACCAAAAAATGGGTAAAAAAATAAGCAATAGTAACAATTCAGATAGCGCAATATTTCAAGTAAATTTAGGTGGTGTTTTAAAAATTTTATCTGAAAGTTTATACAGTAAAAAAGAAGTTTTTTTAAGGGAATTGATTCAAAATGCGGTGGATGCCATTAAGGCCAGAAACCAAATTGAAAAGGTTAAACCTCAAATATTGATTGAGTTTTATAATCAAGGAGAAAGCAAAGCATTGGTATTTTCTGACAATGGCATTGGTTTAACCATAGAAGAAGTAGAAGAATTTTTATCAAAAATAGGTGCTAGTTCTAAATCTACTTTATTAAATCAGCCTAACGATTTTATTGGTCAATTTGGTATTGGTTTGCTTTCGTGTTTTATGGTGAGTAACGAAATTGTGGTGGTATCGCAATCTGCAAAAGCTGATTATAGTATTAGATGGACAGGCAATATTAATGGAACTTATAAAAGCGAGCAATTAGAAGCATTAACCCAAGTTGGAACCAAATGTATTTTACAATTGCGAAACGATATTGAGTTTGATGAAGATTTATTGGTTACCTTGGTGGAAGATTATGGTAAGTATGTGGGTATTCCAATTGAAGTTGAAATTGATGGTGTTTTAAAATACGAATACAATGAACAGTTTTCTTGGATAAATGGAGTAAACCATGAAATTTTAGAATTTGGAAAACAATGTTTTAATGAAGAGTTTCAATATTACTTTAATTTAGAAACTGCCGATGGTAAAAACAAAGGAATAGCTTATATTTTATCACATCCATTGCATCAATCGGCATTGCAAGCCAATAGGGTATATTTAAAAAAAATGTTTATTACCGATAAAAGTAATCATATTTTACCTGATTGGGCCTTTTTTGTAAATGCAGTTATTAACTCTGAAAACCTTTCGCCAACTGCCTCGCGTGAGGATATTTATGAAAACAACACGCTTCAAGATGTTAGAGAGGAATTGGGTGTTTGTATAAAAAAATATCTTAAAAACTTAAGTCAAAAATCGCCAAATGTATTAGAACATATTATTAGTATTCATCATATTGCTCTTAAATCGTTGGCTTTAACCGATGATGATTTTTTGAAATTTATTTATAAGTGGTTTAAATTTACTACTAGTCAAGGTGAATTGACATTGGAAGAAATTAGACTTAAAACCAAACAAATTTTATACATAACCAGTATTGATGAGTTTAGGCAGGTGGTTCCAATTGCCAATGCCAATAATACTTTAATAGTAAATGCTGCTTATATTTATGAAGCAGATTTACTTGAATCTATTGCCGATTTTGATAATAAAACCAATTATACCAGAATAAATGCAGAGTATTTTGGTAATATTTTAAACGATTTAAATTTAATAGATTACCAAGCAAATGAGTATAGGCTAGAAATGCTTCAAAAACATTTAAAACAATATAAATGCAATTTAGAAGTAAAGCGATTTTTACCAGAAACTATTCCCGCGTTATTTTATATTTCTAACCAAATAGTTTATGATAGAGATGTGGAAGAAATAAAAAAATTGAGTGATGATTTATGGAACTTTATTTCTGATGCAGTTCATGAGGTAGATGAAAGTTTATTTTCAAAATTATTTTTAAACTTTAACAATCCTGTTATTGAAAAACTGTTTAAAAATACCAATACAAAAAATGATCAGTTGATTATTGAAACGCTTTATATAAACTCGCTACTTATTGGCCATTACCCTTTAAGCAGCATGGAGCTTGAAACCATGAATAAAAATTTAATATTGATGATTGATAATTTAAACAATAGCTTGTAATGACGAATTTTGAAACTGAAGAAGACATTGAATATATACTTTATAGTATAGATGGTGAATATAGTTCAAACAATAAAGACATTGCTTTTGAA
>CAMCEM010000068.1 GCA_945873755.1 Chitinophaga pinensis
AAAACAGTGAATCCAAAATCAAGTATTCAATTGATTCTAACATAATTGAAAGTTCTGATTTACTTCAAATATTGATTAGTAATATAGATGAACAATCACAAATTCAGATTAATACATTAAATACGAATGGCTCTTATAAAATTGATAATCTTGGAATGATAGATTTTCCTTTTATTGGTAAAATTAAAGTTACTGGATTATCAATGGAAAGTTTGAAACGAGTAATTGAAAACAAGTTAATAGAAAATAAAATTGCTAAAGCTCCTCTAGCTACTATAAAAATCCTTAATTTTCATGTCACTATTTTAGGCGAAGTAAATAAACCTGGTTTAGTAAATGTTCCAGAACAGCAAATAAATTTAATTGAACTTATAGGACAATCTGGGGATTTAACTGTTTTTGCTAAAAGGAAAAATATATTATTAATAAGAGAAGAAAATGGAATTAGAACATTTAAACGATTTAATTTAAACGATTCAATTATGTTTGAACCTTACTATTTTAATTTGAAAAATAGGGATATAATATATGTAGAACCAAATGGCATCAAAGCTTTTAATGCTAGTCAAAGTCGTTCTATTTTGGGTTTTGCCACAGGAGTATTAACATTAGCAGTGCTAATTTTAGGTTTTACAAGATAATTAAATTACGATGTTAAAAGAGCAAAGCAATCCATTTGAAGGAAAAAAATCTGGAAATATTTTATATAATATAATATTTAGATTTGTTCCATTTTGGCCTTTATTTATAACTTCATTATTTGTTTCAATAATATGTGCTTGGTTTTACTTGAAATTGCAAACTCCAGTTTTTGAAGCAACTGCACAAATTTTATTGAAAAATCAACAGTCGTCAAAAGTAGAAACAAAGGTTTTAGATGAATTAATAAATTTAGATGAAAATTCTTCGGTTGAAAATGAAATTGAGTTAATTAAATCGAGTAAAGTAATTAATCAAGTTGTAAAAGAGTTGAATCTATACATTCCCATTTATTTTAAGGGAAAGTTTAGAGATGTTTTATCATACAACAATTCTCCAATAATAATTTCTTCGAATGAACCTGAATTATTGAAAGAGTGCAATGAAAAAATTGAATTTTATTACAATAAAAACACTGATTATTTATTAGTTAATGATAAAAAATATTTGTTAGATACATTAGTAAATACCCCTTTTGGTAAATTAATTTTCCATGTAAATAATAAAAATGAAGATTTAGCCAAGAGCAGTAAGTTTTACTTTAATATATTTACAATTAAAAATATTTCAAATCAAATTGTAAGCAGATTGAGGGTTAATTCAAATTCTAAAGAAGCAAGTACAATTTTATTAAAATTTAGCGATCCAGTTTCTTCGCGTTCTGAAAAAATATTAAACACTATCATTAAAGTTTATAATGATGCAGTTATAGAAAATAAAAATCAAAAATCGGTAAATACAATTAAATTTATTAATGCAAGAATTCAATTAGTTAATAACGACTTAAAGTTAATTGAAAAAGAAATTGAAGCATTTAAATCAAAAAATGGAATAACTGATTTATCAAGTAATGGGTCAATATTTTCATCTGTTATTAGTGATATAAGTAAAAATTTATCAGGTATTTTAATTCAAAAAGAAATATTACTTTCAATTCAAAACTATTTAAATAATAAAAACAATAATCCTGGATTAGTTCCTGCAACTAATGATATTTCTGATCCCATTTTAATAAGTTTATTAACTAAATTAATCGGACTTGAAACAGAAAAAAACCAACTTGAAATTAAAAGTGGGCAAAACTCACAGGCTATTCAAGCTGTAAATAGTAAAATTAATAGAACTAAGTTAGACATATACGATAATATAAAAACGATTAGTAATAACTTAAATATAAGAGAACAAAAATTAAATGAAGAACTAGAAAAAGTAAAACTTGAGCTTTATAAAATTCCTGTTTTTGAAAGAGAATTGTTAGAATTAAATAGACAACAAACTATAAAAAATAATATTTTCACCTTTTTACTTCAAACTAAAGAAGAAGCAGAACTTTCTTTTGCAGCTACTGTTTCTGATGGTATTGTTTTAGATAATGCACAAGCTAGTTTAGTTCCTGTTAAGCCAATACCATTAACTATTTATTTAATAGCTATATCTATTTCAATATTAATAATAGTAATATACATTTTTGTAAAAGAAGATTTAAATAATAAGATTATTTTTAGAAGTCAAATTGAAGAAGAAACATCGGCAGAAGTAATTGCTGAAATTAACTTTAATGAAAATAAAAATCCAATTGCAATTGAGTTAAACAATCGATCAATTATTTCAGAACAATTAAGGTCGTTAAGAACTGCAGTTCAAAACAAACTTAAAAAAGTTGAAGGTTGTAAAGTGGTTTTGTTTACTTCATCAATTTCTGGAGAAGGTAAAAGTTTTTTAACTGTAAATTTGGCCAGTAGTTTAGCATTAACAGGCTTAAAGGTCGTAATTATGGAGTTGGATTTACGCAAACCTAAAATAAACGTACTTTTAAATGTTCAAAGAGAGCCAGGAATAACTAATTATTTATTAAATAAAATTGAACTTGATAAAATTGTATTAGAAGTTCCTGAAAGAGAAAATTTGTATGTAGTTCCTGTAGGTTTAGTTCCTCCTAATCCAACTGAACTTATTTTGAATGGAAAATTAGATTTTTTAATAGATGAATTAAAACAAAAATTTGATTTTATCATTATTGATTCTCCTCCTATTGGATTGGTAACCGATGCAAAATTACTAGATAAATATTCTAATATGTGCTTATATGTGCTTCGTCATAACTATACATTGAAATATTTTTTAAATATGATTCAAAAGTATTATGTAACAAATGAATTACATAATATTAACTTAATTTATAATGGATTGAAAAAACGTGGTATTGGTAATTATAATTACAACTATGGCTATGGCTATGGTTATGGATACGGTTATAATTACGGCTACGGAAATACTTATACTGTTGAAGAAAAACCCATTCCATTTTATAAAAATTTATTTAAAAAGAAATAGTGCTAAAAACTGCAAAACAAGATTGGGTTATAAAATCAAAAAGCAATTGGTTAAATATTGATTTTATTAGTGCTTGGGAATACAAAGATTTATTTATATTATTTATAAAAAGAGATTTTGTAGCTTTCTATAAACAAACTATTTTAGGTCCACTTTGGTTTTTTTTACAACCTATAATAACCATGTTTGTGTTTGCGTTTGTGTTTGGAAAAATAGGAAATATTTCTACCAATAACTTACCTAAGCCATTGTTTTATTTGCCTGGAATAATTTGTTGGAACTATTTTGCAGAATGTATTTTAAAAAATTCAACCGTTTTTAGAGACAATGCCAATTTGTTTAGTAAGGTTTATTTTCCTAGAATAATTCTTCCTATGAGCATTGTGTTTTCAAGTATGGTGAGGTTTTTTATTCAGCAGTTTTTATTTGTTATCATCCTCATTATTTATTCCTTTAACGGATTTAAAACCCATATAAACGCTACCATTTTGTTATTGCCAGTATTATTAATTTTAATGGCTGCCTTGGGACAAGGAATTGGATTAATCATTTCGTCATTAACAACAAAATATAGAGACTTGGCATTGCTGGTAAACTTTGGAGTACAGCTATTAATGTTTAGTACCACAGTTGCTTATCCATTATCGGCAGCTCCCCAAAATTTTAAGTTTTGGATAGCTTTAAACCCTATGACAACCATTTTAGAAACATTTAGGTATTCGTTTTTGGGACAAGGACAGTTTTCGGTATCTGCGCTTATTTATACTTCTATTTTAACTTTAGTAATATTTTTATTAGGAATCATATTGTTTAGCAAAGTTGAAAAAGATTTTATTGATACAATATAAACAATGAAAAGTACTGCTTTAAAAGTAGAAAATATTTCAAAATCTTATTTAATTGGGAAAATAAGTTCGGGAACGCTTTCGAGAGATATTGAAAGTAAGTTAACGAATTGGTTTAGCAAAAAATCGGATGAAGTTGCATTAAACAAAAATGAAAAAGTTTGGAGTTTAAAAGACATCAATTTTGAATTAAAACAAGGTGAGGCATTAGGAATTATAGGTAAAAATGGTGCAGGCAAAAGTACTTTACTTAAAATATTAAGCAGGGTAACTACACCCACCAAAGGAAATATATACGGTACTGGACGAATAGCAAGTTTATTAGAAGTAGGAACAGGTTTTCATCCTGAACTTTCAGGTAGAGAAAATATATTTTTAAATGGTGCTATTTTAGGAATGAAAAAGCACGAAATAAAAAAGAATTTTGATGAAATAGTAGATTTTAGTGGTGTTGAAAGTTATATAGATACTCCAGTAAAAAGGTATTCATCGGGCATGTATGTGAGGCTTGCTTTTGCTGTGGCTGCTCATTTAGAATCGGAAATATTGATTGTAGATGAAGTTTTAGCTGTAGGTGATGCCGATTTTCAAAAAAAGTGTTTGGGTAAAATGGGGAGTATTAGCAAAGGAGAAGGCCGAACGGTTTTATTTGTAAGCCATAATATGCAATCAATTCAAAACTTGTGCACCAAAGCTTTATTGCTTAATAAAGGTACCATGCAAGGGTTTGGCGAAGTACCAAAAATGATTGGCGAATATTTACAAAACAATGATGTTTTAGTTCCATTAAATGAAAGAGTTGACAGAAAAGGTGATGGAAAAGTGAAAGTGCTAGGTATTACCTTTATTGATGGACTAACTCTGTTACCTACAAATAATTTTTATGTAGGAATGGATTTAATTATTGAGGTTAATTTACAATCAAAAAAATTTAATTTAAATACCAATTTTGAACTTTCATTAGGAATCAGCGATCAGTTTGGAATGAGAATTTCATTGGTTAGCAATAAAATTTCTGGTCAAAAAATTAGTCCTTTAGAAAATGGCATTTGGAGTCAAAAAATTAAACTGAAAAAATTGCCATTAATTATGGGAAAATATTCCATTACTATTTTTTTAGCATCGGGTGGAAATATACACGATTGGTTAACAGATGCATTTATAATACATATAGAAAGTGATAAATATTTTGGTGAACTTTCCTATACGCTTCCAATAGGCCAAGGTTCTGTTTACACCGATTTTCAATTTATTTAATGTTAAAAAAAATATTTAATTCAAGAAAAAACAATATTCAATACCACTTAATTCATAGGTTATTGGAGAATAAATACGGGCATAAATTATCTAGAGATTTAAAAAGCCCAGTTGATGCAAATGGCAATGAAATACCTTGGTTTACTTATCCTGCATTTGAGTTTATCAATCAATTTGATTTAACACAAAAAACAATTTTTGAATGGGGTTCGGGTAACTCATCGGTTTATTTTGCCAAAAGGTGTAAGCAAATAATTTCGGTTGAACACGATGATGCTTGGTTTGCAAAACAACAAAGTAAATTATTACCCAATCAACAATTGTTTCATTTAAATGATAAAAGCTATTACGAGGCAATACTCAACTTTAACCAATTATTTGATATTATTATAGTTGATGGAATATTAAGAGATGATTGTTTAGCATTAGCCATGAATAAAATAAGTGAAGGAGGAATGTTAATTTTAGACAATGCAGATAGGCATTCAGAATCTTGCAAAAAATATAGGGAAAATGGGTTTACACAAATTGATTTTCATGGTTTAGGTCCTGTAAATGAATATGCTTGGACTACTTCTATATTATTTAAATCTTTAATGTTTAATCCAATTTCTAGTCAACCAGTAATTCCTATTGGTGGAGGCTATTAATTTTATGAATAACGAAAAAGCATTAAATAATATTTGGCTAGGTTTGGTTTACTTAACTGGAATTATTATTGCCATTTACCAATGGCTTTTTAATAGAAGCTTTTGGTTAGATGAAGCCATGTTGGCTAACAATATTATTTCTCGAAATTTTATTGAATTACTTAAACCATTAGATAATTTTACTGCTGCACCTCCATTGTATTTATGGACAGTTAGGTTAATTACACTTGTAGCCGGAAATAGCGAATATTCTTTTCGCTTTTTGGCTTTAATATGTTTTGTGTTTGCCGGAATTTGTTTTTTTTATTACGTACAAAAATTAAATAAAGGCATGGTTTTTTCTGTTTTTGCATTTGCGTTGTTCATGTTCAATGCCTTTTTTATTAGGTATGCTTCTGAGCTAAAACAATACATGACAGATGTACTTTTTAGCACCATTTTTTTACTGCTATTAAACAATTATTTTAATAATAAAAGCAAAAAGCAATTGATATTACTTTTAGTAACAGGTTTTTTGGGTATTTTATTCTCTCATGCTGTATTTATTTTAATTTCAACCAGTGTATGTTTATTAGTATTTGATTTTGTAGAAAAGAAAAAAATTGATAAAAATGAAATAGGAGTCATTGTTATTTGGGCAATTTCTATATCAATTACGTATGTTTTATTTTTTGCAAATCACCCATCAAAGCAATTTCAAAAAGCTTATTGGATTGATGCAGGCGCATTTTTACCTATTTGGGGTTCATTTGCTGATATTTTTAGTTTCTTTTCAAATAAAATTCATATGATTTTTTTTGAATTATTACCATTTGGTCAAACAATGTCAAAATGTTTGATGATACTTTTTGTAATTGGACTTATTAAACTTATTAAAGACAAAAAATGGAAGGATTTATTGTTATTTACTTTACCAATTATAATTCATTTAACGCTTTCAGCTTTAAAAATGTACCCATTCGAAAAGCGCTATTTAATTTATTTAATTCCATTTATAATTTTAATAATAACTGAAGGATTTCTATTTATATTAAATACATTTTCTATTAGTAAATATTCAAAACTGATTGTTACAATTTCGTTAGTTATACCTTTAATATTTATTAAAAAAACTTTCGAAAACAAGTTTCCCATTAAAATTGAGGAAGTAAAAGAAGTGATTACTTATTTAAAAAAAAATGAACTAAAAACCGATAATTTATACATTTATTATAGTGCTAAACCAGCTATAGAATATTATAAAACCACCAATTTTTTTAACAATATTTTACCTACTACTTATGGAAATAATAATAGAAATAATGTTGAGGGTTATATAAATGAATTTCCGAAAATTAAAGGAAATATATGGTTGCTTATCTCTCATGTTCATAAAAATGAAGATAAATACATTTTAAATAACTTGAAACTAAAAGGCTACATTGAAACTAAAAATTTTATAACCAAAGGAGCAAGTATTTATTATTTAAAATCGCCATTTTAGTTTTTTACAATGGAAATTGAAAAATATGCTCCAATAGCACTTTTTGTTTATAAACGACCAAATCATACCAAAAAAGTGATTGATGCTTTGTTGGAAAATAAAGAAGCAAAACATTCAACTTTATTTGTATTTGCTGATGGTGCAAAAAATAGTGTTTCTGAAAATGAAATTGTTTCAATCAAAGAAGTTCGGAAAATAATTTCAAAAATTGAAGGATTTAAACAAGTAATCATAACTGAAAGTGAAACTAATTTAGGACTAAAAAACAATATTATAAACGGAATAAATTATGTGCTAGATAAATTTAATAGTGTTATTGTTTTAGAAGATGATACTGTTCCTCAAATAGGTTTTTTAGAATATTTGAACAATGCATTAAACGTGTATGAAAATGAAGATAAAGTAATGCATGTTTCAGCTTTTATTTATCCAATAAAATCAAAAAACATAAATAGTACTTTTTTTTACAACGTAAACTCATGTTGGGGTTGGGGAACCTGGAAAAGAGCTTGGGTTCATTTTGAAGATAATCCATTAAAAGTGTTTCAAAAGGTAAATCAAAACTACAATGAATTTAAGTTTAATGGTGGACAGAAAAACTTTTTCTTCAAACAATTAGAAGATAATGTTAAAGGCACGATTAAAACATGGGCAGTGCTTTGGCATTCAGCAATTTATTTAAACAACGGATTATGCTTACATCCAAACAAATCATTAATAACAAATATAGGATTTGATAATTCAGGTGAAAACTCGGGTATTGGAAAAATATATGGTAAAGAAAATAGCATTGATTTTATTAATGTAGAAAAGTTAAATACAAAAGATGGTGAAAAATTGCACCTTAAAATTTCAAAACTTGTTAATAAAAATTTTGAACAAAAAAACAAAAAACTACAAAGTGTGGTATTAAAAATTATTAAAAAAATAAAGAAAATTAAGCTTTTAGATAGCAAAGAAAGCAAAGATTATAAAAGAATAAAAAAACTACCACGATTTGTAAAATCTCGTACAACTTTTTTGAATAATGAAATTGAATTTGTTGACTCGGTTACTTATTTGTATGGAATAAATGAAATATTTAAAACCAATATTTATAAATTTAATTCAAGTAGTAATGAACCTTTTATTATTGATTGTGGTTCTAATATCGGTTTGAGTGTAATATACTTTAAACAATTGTATCCTCATTCAATTATTAACGCATTTGAACCAGACCCAAATATATTTAAAACACTTACATTCAATGTAAAATCGTTTGGATTTAAAAATGTAGAATTACACCAAAAAGCTATATGGAAACAAAATGAAATTTTAAACTTTAAGCAAGAAGGTGGATTTTCAGGAAGAATTCCTATGATTAATGATGAGCATAATATTATTGATGTGGAAGCAATAAGCTTACAAGAGATTATTGGGAGTAAAAAAATTGATTTTTTGAAAATTGATATTGAAGGAGCTGAATATGAAGTTTTAAAATCATGTAAAGATAATTTACAAAATGTTGAGCATATTTTTATTGAATATCATTCGCATAAGGATGAAAAACAAACATTACATGAAATACTAGAAATATTGCAAAACCAAGGATTTAGATACCATGTTTTGGAAGCATTTACTCGAAAAAAGCCATTTATTGATAACGAAACAATGCTTGGTATGGATTTACAATTAAACATATTTGGTACAAGAAAATAATTTGGATTCTGTAGTAATAGTTATTCCAATTTATAAAGAAACATTGAGCAAATTTGAAGAAATTTCGTTGCAACAATGTTTTAAAGTATTACAGGATTATACCATTTGTTTTGTAATACCCAAGGGCTTAAATTTAACATTGCACCTTCATCTTTTTAAAGAATTTAGGAATAAAAAATTCATTATTAAAGAATTTGACAAATTGTATTTTAAAAGTACAAAAACGTACAATAAATTACTTATTTCCTTAAGTTTTTATAAAAAATTTGTCCAGTTTGAATATATGCTTATTTATCAAATGGATTGTTTTGTATTTAGAAACGATTTGGAAGATTGGATAAAAAAGGGCTATGATTATATTGGAGCTCCATGGTTTGAAGGATACGAAAATTCAACAAACAAAAATTTTGTTGGGGTAGGAAATGGTGGTTTTTCGTTGCGAAAAATTAAATCATTTATAAAAGTTCTTCATTCATTTTCATATATAGTTAATGCTGAAAAATTATTTTTCAATTATAAAAAGGATATTCATAAAATTCCAATTAGAGCGTATAGATTAGTTCAAAATTTAACTATAAAAAACAATACCTTTTTTTTATTTAACAACTATAACAATAATGAAGATTTTTTTTGGGGTAAGGTGGCAAAAAAAAATTTCAGTTGGTTTAAAGTCCCCTTAGAAAAAGAAGCATTGAAGTTCTCTTTTGAAGCCAATCCACAATTTTTATTTAAACTAAATAATAACCAATTGCCATTTGGTTGTCATGCATGGCAAAAATACGATTTTAACTTTTGGAAAAAAATTATTGAACAAAATGGATATATTTTATAATAAGCTTACATATATTAAGTATTGTATAATTAAATAATGAAAAAAATAATAATTAGTTACTCTTTATTTAATCAAAAACATAATGAATCAAATGCTTTTAGCAAAGATTTAAATAATAATTTTTGGAATAATATACCAGCTTTAATAGCTGTAAATTTAATGGTTTACCCTACTGCTTCAATTTGGATTTATATGCCAGAAGAAATAATTAAAAATCCACTTTTTGAGATTTTAGAAAAACTTTCTGAAAAATTTGAAGCATTAAAAATAAAATTTGTGTCTTTTACTTATCAAAATGATGAACCCGCTTTTTGGAAATTTAAACCTGTTTTTGATAAATTATCAGAAATTGTTTTATGTAGAGATTTAAATAATATTCCAGATGAAATGGAAATTAAATCTACCCAATTTTTTATAGATGAATCAAATTATCATATTCAAATGATAAGGACAAAAACAAATCAAAATTTAACTTATAATGATTTATTTTCAAATTTTGGTGGATTTAAATTTTTGAAAATAAATAGCTTTTCTAAAATTAATTTCAACGAATTTTATTTTAAATCGTTGAGTGAATTGGGTAACTCAAAAAATAATTCAATTATTGAGTTGTTATCATCTGATGAAAATTGGAGTAAAAAACATATATTAAATTGTATTAATTCAAACAAACTAACTGAAATAAATGAAAAAAAATTTCACTGCAAAACAATTGATTATAAAAAATTAAATAAGAAGGTTAATACCAGTCACGTTTCTGACGAATTGTTTGCAATTTTAAATGAATTATCTTCAAATGATGAAAGTATTGTCGATTTTAGAGGACTTAAACTTGAAAAATTATTGGAATACAACAATTTAATTACGTTTAAAATAAAAAAAGTATTAATGGATTGTTCCTCTTTTACTCAAAATTTTTATTTGAATAAAAATTCGGAAAATGCTTTGCAAATAGGTTAAATGTTAAAAGTTTCAACTCAAAAACTTCCTAAAATTTCAGTAATTATTCCCAATTATAATTATGGTAGTTTTATTGAAGAAACTATTTGTTCAGTTATTAATCAAAATTACAAAAACCTAGAAATTATAGTTATAGATGGCGGTAGCACTGATAATTCGGTAGAAATTATAAAAAAATATAATAGCCAAATAAACTATTGGATTAGTGAAAAAGATGAAGGACAAGCGGATGCTATAAACAAAGGATTACTAGCAGTAACTGGAGATTATGTGGCATATATAAATTCAGATGATGTTTATTTGAAAAATGCATTTCATGAAATATTTTCAAATGAAAAAACAATTGAAAGCGATTTTATATATGGCGATGTATTAATTGGGAATGATTTAAAAAATAGCAAACCAAATAGAACTAAAAAAAACAAGTTAGAATTGTTTTCTTTAATTCAATTTTATTACAACGCAAAATATGTAATTCCATCGCAAAGTGTATTTATAAAAAGAGATTTTTTAATTAAAAATAATTTAAACTACTTAGATAAAAGTTTACATTATTGTATGGATTTGGATTGGTATTGTAGAATTGCAATGTTCAATCCAACTGTATATAAGTACCAAAAAATATATTCTTTTTTTAGAATTAACCCATATACCAAAACAAGTAGCCAAAGTTTCAAAATGAAAAATGAAGCGATTCAAATTGCTTTTTTTTATATAAAATACTTGGATTTAATTGAAATTAAATCATTCTTTAATATTCGATTAGTTGAAAAAATACTTTTTAAAAAATTCAAATTAGGCTTTAATCCCAGTTTTTTATTTTTACTGAAGGTAATTTTTAAAACAAATTTTTTTGCTCTTACAGATAGGCGATTTTTAGGATTGCTTAAAAACAAAATATTATTTAAATGAAACCAAACTTAATACATAAAAAAAAATGGATACAACATTTTTTTCATAATACTGAAATAGCAATTGCTGGAGGTTACCATTTTGGAAATTTAGGCGATATAGCGTTAGGTAATAGTATAAAAGAAGTATTAGATAATAAAAATATTACATCTGAATTACAAACAATTTACAATCTTAAATATTGGTTAGAAAGAAGTTACGCTATTGTAGGTGGTGGAGCTATTGGGTATGAACATTCCCTTTTTGAGATTATTAAAAGATACCAAAGCAACTATAAAAATGTTGCGTTTATGGGTGTTGATTTTAATAGCAAAAATTATAGCGATCAGTCTATTGAATTAATAAACAAAGCAAAATTTGTAAGTACTAGAAGCAAATCGCAAGCAGATAATTTAAAATTAATTACTGGCAGAAGTCAAGTGTACAATCAACCAGATTTAGCATTTTCTTTTCAACGAAATATTTTCGAGAATTTAAGAAATCAAAATCAAAGTAATCAAAAAAAACTTTTTGTAAATGTTTTACCTTTATATGCCATGTTTAATAATGGAATATTAACTCCGCTTAATCAATACAGAGACGAAAGACCTGAGATTTTTGATAATTTTTCAGCAATTCAACAAAACTACAAAAGCTTAATTTTAAACTATGTTAGCAATGCAATTAAAAGCGGAATTCCGGTTTTTTCATGGTCGTTTACCCCAATGGACGAAACATATGCTAAATTTTTATTTAACAATTTAAATGTAACTCATTTACCATACAACTCAAATCCATTTGATATTGCAAAGATTGTAAAACCTACAGATGATGTTATTTCTACTCGATTGCATGCCACTATTTTTGCTTTGCGTTCAGGTGCTAATGTATTGCCCGTAGCTTATGCTCGTAAAAACGAAGAGTTATTAAAAGAAATGGGTTGGAATGAAAACGAATTTTTAAGTGTAAGCGATTTAATTAATAAAGATACTTTTCCTGCAAAAAGTTTAAAAGCACCTGAGGCTATTTTATTAAATATGGAGAAAAATAGTACTGATATGATTTCGAAAGGAATTTGTGAACTTTTAATAGGATAAAATGAATTCTATTTCTATCATTATTCCAACATTTAACAGAGAGAAAGAGTTAAATACTTGCTTAGAAAGTTTGTTTCTAAATAATTATAATTTTTCAAATATTGAAGTTATTGTATCAAATGACAATATAAAAAACAATGTTTCAAATGAATTAAAAAACAAATTTCCTTTAGTAAAATTTGTAATTGGTCCAGGAAAAGGACCTGCCCAAAACAGAAATTTTGGGGCTAAAATTGCAAGTGGAAAATGGATAATATTTTTAGATGATGATTGTATTCCACAACAAAATTGGCTTTTAAATTATAGTTTAGAAATTGATAAAGGTTTAGGAATAATTTATGAGGGAAAAACCATTGCTGACAGAGAAAAGCAAAGGTACGATGAAGTATCGCCAATTAACTTAGTTGGAGGTAAATTGTGGTCGTGTAATTTTGCAATAAGAAAGGATGTTTTTATTGATTTAAATGGATTTGATGAAAGTTATCCTTATTCTACAATGGAAGACATTGATTTTAGAGAAAGAGCAAAACTAATAAGTTCGTTTTTTTTTGTAAACAATAGTGTGGTTGTTCACCCTTGGAGAAGGCGAAAAGCATTTAAAAAGTTTTTTGTGCGTATAAAATCTCAAAAGTATTTTGCTAAAAAATTTTACAAACAAAAATCTTTAAAGTTTAGATTAGATAGACTTAAAATTTTTATAGGAAGTATTTTTTCTAACTTTATTGATTTGTATAAATTTAAATTTAAAGGTTGGGAATGTTACATAGAAAAAATGATTCTTAATTTTATAATGATATTTATTTAATGAATAAACTGATTGAGAAAACATTCTTTTTTTTAAGGGTAAAAACTAAAAACAGATTTACTAGTTTTTTTAGAGTGAAGTATTATTCATTACAAGGAATGAAAATTGGAAGAGGCACTTACTTACCATCAATAAAAATTACTTGGCCTCACCAAGTTAAAATAGGAAATAACTGTAAACTCGAAAATAATATTCAGTTTAAATTTGATGGTATTTGGAAAAATGGACCTAGTATAATAATTGAAAACAATGTGTTTTTAGGGAATAATGTTGAATTTAATGTAAGAAAATCGGTAATAATTAAAAACAATTGCTTAATTGCTTCTGGTGTTAAATTTATTGACCATGACCATGGAACAAAAAAAGAAGAATTAATAAATAAACAACATGGAATTGAACATTTAATAACAATAAATGATGATGTTTGGATTGGTACAAATGCAATCATATTAAAAGGAGTAACAATTAACAAAGGAGCTGTTGTTGCTGCTTCATCGGTTGTTACAAAGTCAATTCCTGCAAATGAAATTTGGGGAGGTATTCCAGCAAAAAAAATATCAGAACGTAAATAAATGAAAATATTGTTTTTATTAGGTTCATTAGAAGAAAACAAAAATGGTGTTGCAGATTACGTTTTAAACTTAACCGAATGTTTAACAAAAATGGGGCATGAAATTGCAATTATTTCAATTAATGACCATAAATACATAACATCAAAAAACGAAGGAATTAAATATGTTAGCAATTCAAAAATAAGACTTTCGAGTAATCTTCCGCTAAATAAAAAAGTTAGTATTATAAATGACTTTGTTTTTAATTTTAAACCACATTGGGTTAGTCTTCAATTTGTTTCATTTGCATTTCAAAAAAAAGGACTTCCATTTAGTTTAATTAAAATTTTAAGCGGAATTAAAGATTATCCGTTACATATAATGTTCCATGAACTTTGGATAGATTTTAACGTAACAAAAAATTTAAAACATAATATTTTAGGTAGGTTACAAAAAATATGTTTAGAGTTAATCATTAAAAAATTAAACCCCCAATTAATTACAAGCAGCATACCTTTTTACGTGTCAAAATTTAATGCTTTTAAAGCAGAATTATTGCCATTATTTGGAAATATAAAACCAATTAATTTTACTAATTCAACACTACCAAAAAAAGAATTGAATGTGGTTTTTTTTGGAAGTTTTTCCCCAAATATTACTGATTTTATTGCACAATTAATTTGGTTAAAAAATTATGCAAAAGTGCATAAATTAGATGTTAAATTTAACGTAATAGGCAATAATGGTATACACAAAGAAGATGCTTTTTTACAAATAAAAAATATACTTGGCAGATATGCACTTAATTATATTGGAGAAAAAAAAGCAGAGCAAATTTCAGAACTATTTTTTAATGCAGATTTAGGAGTTTCAAGAGCTGATTATAATTATTTTGGTAAAAGTGGTTCTACATTAGCTATGTTAGAACATGGTTTGCCTGTATTGCTTAGAGGTAATGAACCACAAATGTTTTTTAATGAAGACATTTTAAGTAATTACAATAATCAAATATTTTTTACTTCATTTTCAGTCAATAATTTACCTCAAAAACAAAAATCTAAAAGTGCACAAGTTATTGTTGCTGAAAAATTAATTTCAATTTATAAAGAAAAATCTGCTTAATAAAAGTGAAGTACTACTATCAAATAGAAGGTTTAAAAAGAAATAATTTAGGTGATGTTATTCAAGGCTTGGCGGCTAAACAATTTTTACCAAATGATGCTATTGCTGTTGATAGAGAAAATTTAAAAGCAATTGAAAATGAACAAGGTTTATTAATAGCAAATGGATGGTATCAGCATGAATTTGAAAATTTTCCACCTCCACCATTAGTAACTCCTTTCTATATTTCTGTTCATATTGCCAAATCAGATTTTTTAAAACTTAAAAATGTAAGAGAACACTTTAAAAAAAATGCTCCAATTGGCTGTAGAGATTTAAAAACACTTTGGCTAATGCGTGGATTTGGAATTCCTGCATATTATTCAAGCTGTTTAACTTTAACTCTTAATAATAATATTATTTCTAATAATAATAATAATGAAATTATTTGGGTTGATAATATTGATCACCCTATTCCACTAGAAGTGGAGGAAAAGTTGAATGAGTTAATTCCTAACGGATTTATAAAAATTTCTCACGATCCATTAAGTATATTATTTGATTTTAATTCCTATGTAATTGATAATATTAAGTCTGCTGAAAATTTATTTGCTAAATACCAAAACGCAAAACTAGTATTAACAACAAAAATTCATTGTGCCTTGCCATGTATAGGCATGGGCGTACCAGTAATTCTTATTCATCCAAATCCTTCCGATCCAAGATTAAGTGTGCTTAATAAATTAATATCAATAGTTTCATACGATGAATTATTAATTTTAAATTATCTTCCAAAGCCCCACGTTAATAAAATTAAAGCCAAAAATTTAAAAAATAGACTTATCAAATTGGTTTCATTGGCTGTTAAAACAAATAAAAATCCTTTTTCCGATACACAAAACTTTATATTATCAATACAATTTAGCTTTTATAAAACATTAGCCTTTTTAACTTCTAATGGGTTAAAATTAGTTTACAAAATTGGTTTCAATAAAAAAACTTTTGAACGCATTTTTGGAAAGGAATTTTTAGTTGGGTAAAAAAAAGGTTTTAATCTTTGTTACTCAATTACTCGAAACTGGAGGAATTGAAAGCCATTTAAAAGAGTTTTGTTTGCAGTTTAA
>CAMCEM010000069.1 GCA_945873755.1 Chitinophaga pinensis
GTGGAACGCCATTTCTCGATCAAGATTATACTATTTTTGGTCAACTAGTTTCTGGTTTCGAAGTTTTAGATAAAATTGCAGTTGTATATACCAATCCCCAAACTAATCGACCGTTTAAAGATATTAAAATGAAAATTAGTATTGTTAAACGTTAATTATTCTATTTTCACTCACTCACATTTTTTATAATTTGAAAAGATATTTTATATTTTTTGCCTTATTGTATTATACTTTTAGTGCTTTTGCCCAACAGGAAAATGAAGTAATTACCATAATTCAAGGCAAAGTAATTGATAAACGAAACAAAGAGCCTTTGCCTTATGTAAATATTTCTTTTGTTGGAACTAATATAGGTATTACCAGCGATTTTGAAGGAAACTTTAAAATTAAAACCATACAAATAGTTGATTCTATAAAAGCAAGGTATGTAGGCTATAAAACTTATTACAGAAAAATACAGAGAGGAACTACCCAAACCATAAATATAGAAATGGTAGAAGCAGGAGCAGAATTAAAAACCATTACTGTAAGAGTTGGTATTAACCCTGCCTTAAAAATTATAAATAATGCAAGAAAAAATAAAGACATAAATTCGCAAATAAATTTAAGTGCTTACCAATACGATAGTTATAATAAAGTAGATATATCGCTAAATAATATAAACGATGAAATGAAGAACAAAACCATGTTTAAACCCATTAAAGGTTTGTTCGATACTGCTTTTCAAATGAAAAATGAAGATGGAAAGTACATATTGCCTTTGTTTATAAACGAAACTTTTAGTAAATTTTATTATAATAAAATACCATCAAAAAATAAAGAAGTAATGATAGCAAGTAGCACTACTGGTATTGGTGTAGGCGACAAAAGTTTTATTACTGATTTGATGGGAACAAGTGTTACAAATTTTAATTTCAATTCAAATTTTGTTCGTATTTTAGGTAAAGATTTTATTTCCCCTTTAAGCAATGTATGCCACACTTATTATGTATATACTTTACTCGACTCAACAATTGATGAAGGTAAAAAAAACTATAAATTACAAGTAAATTTAAAAGATGAACAAGACTTAGGTTTTTTGGGTAATATTTGGATAGAGGAGGGTACTTGGGCTATTTCAAAATTAGATTTAGAAATATCGAAATATGCCAATATTAACTTTATTGATAGATTGAAATTACAACAAGAATTAAAACAAACAGATGCTGGGCCCTTTATTCCAGTTAAAAACAGAATGATTATTGATGTAGCTGAACTTACCAAAAACTCAAGTGGGGTAATAGCTAAATTCTACAATTCAGTTTCAAATATTGAAGTTAATCAGCCTAGAGAAATTTCATTTTACGATAGAATAATAGAAAGAGGTGAAGAAGATGAATTAGAAAAAGACTCTAATTTTTGGATTACTAAAAGACCTGAACCATTTACTATAGTTGAAAGGAAAATGTATAACATGGTTGATTCAATTAAAAACCTACCAGCAATACAAACTTATATTGACGTGGTAAGAATTGTAGTGGAAGGATATAAACGAATAGGAGGGGTAGATTGGGGGCCTTATGTATTTTTATACGGATACAATAATGTAGAAGGAAATAGAGTAAGATTAGGGTTTAGAACCAATCATTTTTTTAGTAAAAAATGGATTTACAAAACACATTTGGCTTATGGTTTTAAGGATGAAAGATTTAAATATGGATTGGCTGTAGATTACATAAGCAATAGGAGAGACTGGACAGTTTGGAGTGCTTCGTACCGAGATGACTATGATGTTTTAGGTATTACAACCGATTTTGGACCAGGAAACAATACTTCAAATATTTTTCAAGCAATAAGTATTTTTGCCGATGGTATTAGATTGAATAGAACACATGAATTTAAATTCGGTTTGTTCAAACATTTTAACCGCGATTGGTCGTACCGATTAGGAGCACAAATTAATAATTTTGAACCTTTAGGCGATTTTGTTTTTGCTTATAAAACCAATGAAACCAATACCGATAGTTTAAAAAACAATTTTACTAACGCACAAGCAAGTATAGAATTTAGATATGCTTATAAAGAACTTTTAATTGTAAGGGGTAATAATAGAATTAGAATGATTCGTTCTCAATATCCGGTTTTAACGGTTAATTATACTCATGGTTTCAAAGGTATTATTGGCAGTAATTTTGAATACAATAAACTGCAATTAAATATTATTCACCATGCCAATACCAGTGTTTTTGGTACAGCCGATTATTGGATAACTTTAGGTAAAATATGGGGCACACTTCCTTATCCTTTGTTGGATGTGGCTAGGGGAAATCAAGTATTTATTTATTCTGATTTCAATTACAGTTTAATGAATTTTTATGAGTTTATTTCAGACGAATATATACACTTAACCTACGTTCAACACTTTGAAGGGTTGTTTTTAAACAGTATTCCTGTGGTTAAAAATTGGAAACTTCGAAACTTTGCCTTTGTAAAAGCGGCATATGGCAGAACGAGTTCAGAAGACAAAGCGTTAATACCCGAAAAAAATGCAGAAGGTAAATTGTTAAACAAAGTAAACTCTTTTACAAACAATATTCCATATGTAGAAGTTGGTTATGGTTTTGAAAACATTTTTAAAATATTTTCAGTAAGCATGGTTCATAGGCTTACTTATTTAGAGCAACAACCTAATCAACTTAAACCTAGGGCTTGGGGAATAAATGTTGGTTTAAAGTTCGAGTTTTAGTGAATTAACGTACAAATAGCCATCCTATTCCTTTAAAAAGTCCTACAAAAACATAGCCTAAAATCCCTAGCTTTTCTTTTTGCTCAAGGTAAATATCAATAGTTGAAAACTCTGTTAAATGATTCATTCTTTTAAGTTTACCTTCTATAATGTCAATTTCACCATTCAATCGCTCAAGTTCTTTTTCAACTAATAATGTGGTAGCTACATTTTCTGCTTTTTGTAAAAGCTCTAAATACCTTTGGCGTGCTTTTTTTGCATTTTCTAATCTTATTTCATTGTCAAAATATTCTTCTGTTACATCTTGGCCAAAAACGTTTTTATTTGTTACAGTTCCAATTTTGTTTAAGTCAGATAAAGTATTATTTAAAAATATCGATTTTACTCTAATTTCTGTTTTACTATTTCCCACTGTTACTAAATAACCTTCGTAATTATTTACCAAACTTGTTATAAATGCATTTGCACTGTCAATGTTTTTAACTGTAAGTGTTAAGCGGGCATTGTATATTACTTTTCTTTCTTTTGTAACAATATTTTTATATGCCATTGCTTTTGATTTATAAGACATATTGTTTGTAGCACAACTTGAAATTAGTAACAGCATTATAAAAATACAGATTGATAATTTTATTTTCATATATAAATGGATTTGGGTTTAAAATAAAACAATAATAAATATTTAATTCATAAACAAAAAAAGCTGCCTTTTTACAAGGCAGCTTTTAATTTTATAAGGGTTTTAATTAGTTTTTAACTAATTTGAATACTTCTGATTGTTGCTTGTTTGCTACTTTTACAAAGTAAATTCCAGCAGGTAATTTTTCTAAATTAGTAATGGTATAATTACTATTTCCTTTTTCAAACATTACAACCGATTTTGAAACCAATTTACCAGTAATATCATTTACAGTAATGGTATTTTCCAAAATGTCTAAACCATTTGTTTCAATACTTATTGTATTATTAAAAGGATTAGGATATACTTTTATTCCACCTAAAGTAGTTTCATTTTTCGAAACCTCCCTAGTTTTCGATAATTCGTTATTGCCATCAAAATCTATTTGATTTAAACGGTAGTATATTTTTTCAACTTTTAACAAATCGAAGGCATTCAAATCGGTTTTAGTATAGTTAATAGTTTTTGCCGAGTTGCCTGCACCTTTAACAAAATCAATTGTTTTAAAGTTAATGCCATCAATAGAACGTTGGATTTCAAAACCTTTATTATTAGTTTCACTTGCAGTTATCCAAGTTAAAAGCACATTTTCATCTAATTTTTTAGCGTTAAAGCTAATCAAATTGACAGGTAATGGAGCGGTAGTTATTTCATCAGCACCCATGTAAGGGAAAGTTGTATTTCTAGTTTGTCCATCTATATCGGTGGTAATGCCACTTATTGGTGAACCTTTTAAATTAAAGTTACCAATTGAAGTTCCAGCTAAATGAGCATCTGTATTTGAAACAAAAAATGCTGAATCGTTAGTAGAATTTAAATCGCCCGAAGTTGCTGTTCTCCAATTAGCCAAAGTAGTAATATCTACACTGTTAATTCTTCCAATATAAGGCGTTACCACCAAAGGAGTATTGGTTTTGCTATTATATAAGTTATGGTTAATGGTGCTAAATGGATTTCCTGTTCCATTTACATACACACTGTAGTTAAAACCAGCTGTAGAGTTAATTGAAGTTTGCGAGTTGGTTAAAATATTATTTCTTAACGAAACTCCAGAAGTTAAACCAGCTTCAACCCAAATATTTGCACCAATATTATTGCTAAAACTATTGTCTCTTTGTCCGGTCATGTTAATGGTATTAAAATGAACATTGTAATTAGTTCCACCATTTAATAGTATACCAATACATTGGTAAGTAAATCCTGTTCCCCAAGCATCAGCCAACACACCTGTTATCATATTATTAGCTATAGTAATATTGTTATTTCCTGTGCCTATACTTGCCGATATACCTCTTGCCGCCCAGCCACCAGTTCCTACATACTCTATATTTCTAATAGTATTGGTATTAATCGTTGTATTGGTAACCGCTCCATTTAATTCAATTGCTGCTTTTTGAGTAGTTGCACTTACCATTCCGTAAACTATATTTGAATTAATATTTGAAGCATTTACTCTAGCCATGTCAATTCCTTTAAAGTCAACAATTTGCAATGCAGTATCAGAACCTATTCTATTATTTAGTATTCTTAACGAATCAACCAATCCAGTTGAACCACCTCTAACAAAAATACCAGTACTCATTTTGTTGAATCTATTAAAACTTATGGTATTATTATCATTGTCATCACCATCATTTGCAGTAGAGTTTCCGGTTAATACTATACCAGTAACACCTGCAGTTAGCGAATTTCCAACAATATTTGTATTGGTAATAATATTATTTGTAGCACCTGCATTAAAGCCTAAACTACTTAACCAAACACAAGTTCCATTTGCCGAATTAGCAATAGTTAAATTTCTTGAATTAGTTCCATTGTTCGAACCATTTATTGTTACATAATCAGCACCATTTAATCTAAAAGCACCATTGCCAACATTACTTGTAATAGTCACATTTAAGCCAGTTGCTGGTCTAATTGTAACTCTATTAGTAGCACTTGCTCCTATAAATTCATTAATAGTTAATGGAAATGTTTCGTAAGTAATATTATAATTGTCTTGTGTTAAAGTAAATGTAACAGGTCCACTTACACCTCTGCTATTTAAGTCATTTATAGCATTGGTTAAAGTAGTATAATTAGGTGATGTTTGAAGTGAATCAATATTATAGTTTCCAGATAAAGGTGTATTGGTAATTCTATATGTATTTGGGGTTGTAGGTGCAGAAGTAATACTATTATAACCAGTATTAGTAAAACCAGTTGATGGGTTTGCACCAATATTAGGAGTTGAAGCTAAATCTTGTGCTACTACAAAATACTGAATAGTATCGCCAACTGAAATGGTGCTAAACAATAAGCTGTAATCTATAGTAAAACTAAAAGGAGATGTAGTATTAGTTGATGAAACAAATTTCCAACCATTATCAGAATTTGAATTACCTAAAAATTGATTGGCTTCACTTGTTTTTTTGTAATAAATTCTTGGTCTACCTAAAGTAGTAACATCAACACCACTTACATCAGTTATTGCAATATTGTTTACCACTCTAGTAGTTAAAGATGAGTTACCGCTTAATGCAGTATAAATTATACCTGGAGCTGTTAAATCGGCAGCAGTTCCTGCAAATTCATCAGCTCCAACATCTGGAGCTGTAGTGCTTCTTAAATCATCATCAAAATCGTTAGTAATTCCAGTAATAACTACTGCACTTCCTTCCATTTGTGAAGTAATAAATGGCTGAATATGAGGATCAGTTACTGATACAAAAGGAGTATTTTCAGAAAATGAATTTGCATCTGCCGTTATCAAAGCTTTCCAACTTGCTAATGTGGTGTAATCGGTAGTTCCAATTCTAGCAACTCTATTTATTCCAACTCCACTAGCACCACTAAAGTAGTTGTTTGAGTTTACTAATGATAATTGAGAAGCTGCTGTTTCTAGTGCAATAGAATAAGTACCAACGCCTGAAGTACTTGCACCTTGAACATTATATAAATAATTGTTTCTTACTTCGGCTGTTGAACCAGCAAGAATTCTTACACAAGCTGAATTTGCATTTGATGCATTCAATGTATTTCCTCCTAATCTTATAGTATTATAAACAATTTGAATTCCAGATTGTGATCCAGCTAAATTTATTCCTGCAGGGTTTAACGTACTGTGAAAAGTAGTTGTACCAGTTCCATATATACTATCAATCATATTATTTCTAATTGATATGTTGGCGCCAGTTATTGTAGAGGTTACTCTTATTCCTATTCCAGTATTTCCTGTTCCAGTAATCCCAATATTCGAAATTCTATTTCTAGAAATAACAACATCTCTTGTTCCCGAAGCTAGCCAAATTCCTTGTTTAGTTTCAGTATTGATATTTTCAAAATTCCCAATAAAGTTATTTCTTATTGCACCACCAACAACACCTTGCATATAAACACCTACTAATCTAATTGCGTTAGTACCAGTACCTGATATTGTATTACTATCTATAGTTACATTGCTTGCTGATAAACTTGCGCTGAAAATATAAGTACCTATGTAAGCTTTTTGTATTAAATTATTTTTAATTAAAGTATTTGAAAAATATCCACCAGCAGAACCACCAATATCAGTTAAACTGATTGCTGAGCTTGTTTGCGCTCCATTTAATATATTACAATTTGCAATAGCATTATTATTAACAATAGTTGTTCCTGCACTTACAATATTTACTACAGCTGGGTTAGTAATTCCAGTATTACTCAAAGTTAAATCGCGAGAAATACCATTTGTTGTATTACTTCCATCAATTTGAACATTACTTGCATTTATTCTAATTAAAGCACTTCCATTAATAGCACCTGTTATGGTACTAACTATTGATGTATTTGGCTTAATAGTTACTGAAAAGTTGCCAGTATTTGTAAAAGGAGTAATAGTAACACGATTTGTTAAAGTGTAAGATACATCGTTTAGTAAAAAACGAGTATTTGCCGAAACACCTCTATAAAATAATGCATCTGCAATGTCTTGAATGGTTACAAATGTTTGTCCAGTACCAACTAAAAAATCGCCACTTAAAGGAGCTAAAACAGTTCTGTTACCAGTAACTGACGATGGAGAAATAGTTCTTGAAACCGAAGCAACTGTAACTGCCGCACATTCTGCATCAAAAGTACTTGAAGTTGTTGCCGAACTTGTAACATCATAGGTTAACCAAAAGTAATTGGTATCAGCTGCTAGAGTTCTAGAACCTGTAATAGTATATGAGCCAGATGGTGTTAAAATAGAACCAAATGGTTGTAAAGTATCAAAATTAGGGTTAGATCCAGTATAAAAAATTCTAGCTCTACTTATAAATGAGGTAGTACTAGTTCCATTGGTGCTTAAATTAAATTGAGTAGCATTAATTGGACTTGTATTACCAGCAGTAACAACAGCAATTCTTAATATATCTTGGTTATTAATTCCTCTTCTCATTGGAAAAGTATTGTTTTGATTTAAAAAAGCAGTACTATAAGACATACTCACACCCGCTGTAATTGTAAATTTTGCATTTGGTCTTGAATTTGAACTAGTAGGTGTTGTAGCATCTGGGCAGCCATTACCCGATGCATCACTACGGTTATAAATAGTTGAGCCTGCTGCCAATCCTGTTGTCCACTCGGTAGATGCATTGTATGAATATGTATTTGTACCATTTGAAAAACAAACTTCTACCACTAAATTTAAACTAGTATCAATTGTAAACGGGGTGCTTAATGTATGCATATTCCAGCCACTTACTGGTTGGTAAGAAGTAGATGTAAAAACGGTTGTCATCCCAGTTGTTATAAAACCTGTTAACGAAGTTGCACTGGTTTGAACCATTTTTATAGTGTAACCTAAATGTGCAGCAGAGCCGTTAACAGCAGTAACGTTTAAACCAAACTGAGTTATTAAACCATTCACTGCACCCGAATCCTGTAATTCACTTTTTCTGTAAATCATTTGGTGTCTGGCACCAGTGTAATACTGCCCAAAAGGAGCAGGATATGTAGTAGCGGTGTTGGAGGTAGTTCCTGTTCCTACCGAAAATGTTTGCGCTTTTAGCGATACTAAGCTTAAAAGTAAAATGCATAAAAGACTAAGTTTTGTAATAATTTTTTTCATAATTTTTATTTAATTTGTATTTAATTTGTATCAAAATTAATAATATTTAACAACATTTAATAACATAATATCCTTGAAAAAAGTTTTCCTTATTTTTTTTACCATATTTTTAACATATAGTACTTATGGTCAGGTACTTAATTATAATAACCTATTATTGAATTTTACACAAATAGTTTTTGATTATAAAATTTATGAAAATTTTAATAAATATAAATTGGTTATTGCCTATAATGGTGCTGATAGTTCGTTTAATAAAGAAAATATTATTATAGATACCATACACGAATCGTCAGCTATACTTATAAAAGAAGGAATTGAATTCAACCAAAAATACAAATGGAAATATTGTATTTTAAACAATAAAAATAAAGTAACATTTACTTCACCTGTTTATTATTTTCAAACAGGAAATAGTTCATTAATTGATTCTAATTTTTTTAGGTTGGTTTTTAGAAAAAAGGAAGTCAAAAACCAAAATAATTTTATAGTAGTGAGCGATGCATTAAAAATTGCTTTTAATAAAAATGGCAAACCAATTTGGTATTTAAACAATAACAATTTAAATAATATTCGCGATTTAGTATTGACACCAAAAGGCACATTTACTTTTTTAAATTTAAACCAAGCATTTGAAACCGATAAGTTTGGAAATACATTGTTTACCCCCCCTAACGATGGACAAATTTCTAAAGACAGTACCGAAAAATACCACCACGATTTTACCTTACTTAAATCGGGTAATTACATTATTTGTGGGCAAAAACAATTTAACCCAAACGAAACCCCAAATTCAGTTGGTGCAACTCTTTTTTCATCATTGCCAAACCAAACACAAGTGAGCAGCTCCACCATTATTGAGTACAATAAAAACAAGCAAGTTGTTTGGAGTTTTGATTTAATACCTGAGTTAAAACGGAACTTTAATATTGATATTGGAAAAGAACCTTTAATGCTGCGAGTAGGTCATTTAAACGGAATTGATGTAGATGAAAAAAACGATTTTGTTTATGCAAGTTTTAAAACGTTTAACAACATTTTTAAAATAAAAAAATCGAACAACAGCATTGAATATATTTTTGGGAATAAAAATATAAGCTTAAAAGATTCATTAAAATCAAACACCAATTATTTTGCTGCGCAACATGCACCTGTGTTATTAAAGAATGGAAACTTAATGGTTTTTAATAACAATGAACAAGGAAAAGTTTCATCAATAGTGGAGCTAACTGTTCCTAATTCATTTAATGAGGAAAGCCAAAAAGTGTGGGAATACAAGTTTGATGAAGATGGCTTTGAAAACCCGCATAGCGAACACTTAGGTTCAGTTCAAGAATTGCCAAACAACCAATTTTTTGTATGCGCAGGAGCAGTAAATAGGTTATTTCAAGTAAATAGAAATAAACAAATTAGTTGGGATGTGTTAACAGAAACAAATGTTAATTTCAATAAAGGTTTATCAGCTAATTGGTTGCCGGTAAGCAGTTATAGGGCTTTTAAATACTCCTCATTGTATCCTTATTATTTTACTATTCAATACCAAAAAACCAAACCAAAATTAAAACCCAATTATAGTTTTAAACTTTACAATATAGGCACCGAAAATGATGAGTTTTTGATAAATTATTACACCTTAGACAATAAAAAAGAAAAACTAGTTTTTAGTAAAATAGAAAATGTATTGGCTGAAAAAAATAAAACCATTAATACAAACACAGAAAAACTAAAATTTATACCTATTTATAAAATTGAAATTGTTTCTAAAAACAGCAATCAAACCATTGCGTTTTATACTGATAAATAGGTTTCATTCCATTTTTTTTCAATAATCAATAAACTTACCCACGTATTTTTTTACTGCAACCATAAATAGTTGGTAAAATTTGTTGATAAAAGAAAAAACTACTATAATTACTAAATATTAATAAATATTGAAATGCAAAGTTAAAGAACATCAACCACGGACAAAATCGATATGCGCTTTATTAACATTTTGGATAGTAGTTTTATAGATACACTTCATACTGATATTGTGTTTTCAACTTTTAAAACCTATAAAAAATGATAACAATATAATAAAGTAAGTTTTTAAAGTTATTTTTTAATATTGCCGCGTTTTTAGTATTTAAAAAAGTTAGTACCACGTAGTTTTACAAAAGCTATAGTTTATAAAAAATTAAAAACAGCATTGTAATTTAAGAAAACAAATTTTTTATGTAATTAAAATCATACTGCGTTTTTTTAGTTATTAGAACTTTTTAATTATATAAAAATGAAAAAAGGAATTGTTGTATTCAGTAAAATAGTAATAGTAGTTCTATTGTTAAATGTTTTTTCATCAACCATATTATATGTGCATGGTGGAGGTAGTTTAGGTTTTTTAACAACACCTATAAAATACTTTTACGAGTTTCCTAAGTTGGTAATTAAAGTATATAAAGAGTTTAAACAGCCTGAAAAACTGACAACTATTGACCCCAATTTTACTACAATTAATCAATTAAAATATGACCTATTTGCGCTTAATGGAAGGTTTGAACAGTCAAAATGGATAATAAGTTTAACCAATTTAAAAAACGATTCGGTTATTTACGAATGGTATTTAACCGAAAATAGTTACAATAAAACTGAAAGAAACTTTTCACATGCAGAACTAAGAAATCCTATTTTATTGTCAGATAAATCTTTAATTATTTATAATGATGAAACCAATAATTTATATAAAATAGATAAAACTTCGAAAATTATTTGGCACAATAAAGATTATCAATTTCATCATGGTTTAAGTACAGATAGAACTGGAAACATTTGGACTTGCACCCGTAAGTCTATAAATCTTGCTAGTGAAAATGTTAGCTATTTTGATAATTATATTACCAAAATAGATGTCAAAAACGGCTTACAACTTTACCATAAATCGCTTACCGAAATATTTAAAGAAAATGGATTAATAGCATTGGTTCATGGCATGGGAAACCAAGTAGGGCCTATGGGCAACGATCCTTTGCATTTAAATAAAATAGAACCCGTATTAAAAGATGGCTTATATTGGAAAGCCGATGATTTGTTTATTAGTTTACGCAATAGGTCTTTGGTTTTTCTTTACCGACCTGCTACCAATAAAATTATAAGGATAATTCAAGGTCCTTTTTTAAATCAGCACGATGTTGACATTTTATCCGATTCAACTATTTGTATATTTAATAACAACGCTTCAAGCATTGCATTTGCCCCAAAAGCGGAAAAACGAACTTCAAAAGATTTTAGTTCATCAATTAATAATTTTTCTGAGGTACTAATTTACAATTTAAAAGATTCTACGTATACTTCTATTTATAAAAATCAATTTATAGAAAATAAAATTTATACCCGAACACAAGGGCAGCAACAATTATTATCAAATGGCGATTTATTTGTTGAAAGTACTGATGCTGGTAAAGTATATTTAATAAACCAAAAACAAGTTTTAATTAAAAAGTATTTTAACAACCCCAAACCCAATGGTGTTGAACGCCCGCATTGGATTAGGATATACGAAAATTTAAATTTCTTAAACAAATAAATTTATGCTATTATATATAGGTCCTGGAATAAGCGTTGCCACCGTAGTAATTGTTTTAATAGTTGTGGCTATTGTAGTAGCTAGTATTGTAATTGTGCTTTGGAGGTCTATTAAAAGGTTTTTTTCAAAAGCTAAAAAAACAATAAATGGCAAGTAGTATTTATTATTTAACAGTAGTTTTAAGCGCTGCTCTTTTTTGTGTTGGAATTGCATTTTTACTAAAAAAGCCATTTTTTAAGTTATCTACATCGGCAGTTTATCAGTTAGATATAATACTTAACCCATTAATTGATGAAATAGCAAAAGACCGTTTAATTCTCAAAAATTTGGTCAATTTATTGGTCAATTTTTTTACAGTACTTTTATTTACACTTATTATTATTCTCTTTTCTATTGCTCCTATTTATGCGCTTGTAAGTATTGTACCAAGTACAATTTTAGATACTAACTCAATATACTTTTATTTAAGCATGTTAATAGGAAGTTTTTCTTTATTTTTTTTAAAAAAAAAATCCGATTACTCCTATTGGTCAAAATTACTCCATACTTTAGTTCTCAATAATTACCATGTAGGTAAATACTTGTTTAAATTAGAAGTAAAACAACTGACAAATGAAAATTCAAAAAACAATAAATTTGTAATTGTTACAGGATTAGCCCGCGCAGGCACCACGGCACTTATAAAACAGCTTTACAATCCAACTATTTTTCATTCAATAAAATATGCCAACATTCCTTTTTTATTAGCTCCTAGTTTCTGGAAAAAAATATATAATCCTAAAAAATCGAAAGAAAGAGAGAGGGCGCATAACGACAAAGTGATTTTTAGCGAAAACTCAATAGAAGCTTTAGAAGAATATTTTTTCAAAGTGTTTCTTAACGATGAGTACATAAAAAACGATTCGCTTATTGCCCATGACATTGATGTAGAATTATTTAAAAATTACTTGTTATATCAACAACTTTTTAAGAATACAAAATCAGACAATACCATTTATCTTGCAAAAAACAATAACTTTATTTTAAGGTTCGAAAGTATGAGAAAGCTATCGAACAATTTTAAAGTTATTCTTGTATTTAGGCATCCATTTGCCCATGCCAACTCATTATTAGCGCAACACCATAACTTTTCTGCTAAGCAAACTGATGATACTTTTGTGCTTAATTACATGAATTGGCTTGGCCACTATGAGTTTGGTTTAAATCAAAAATATTTTGACCTAAATAATCACAATTTATTACAAAATTTATCTAAGAACGATATCAATTATTGGGTAGCCATTTGGATTAATTATTATTCTTATATAATTCAGTTTTTAAATGATGAAAACATTATTTTGGTAGATTATGACGACTTATTAAACAAGCCCAACGAGCTAAACCAAGTACTTTTAAAGCATTTGAATATAAACTATCAATTTGAAAAAATTAACGATTTTACTTCAAACAAATCTTTCTCCTTTAAATTAGAAGATCTAAATGACGATTTATCAGCGCAAGCCATTGAAATTTATAAGGTACTAATAGCAAAAAAGGAATTGGTAAGTTAATTTGTTTAATTTTATCAAAACAATAATTTTATTTTTAAACAATCATTCCGGCTGCAAGTGTTTCGTTGGTAACTTCATCAACTAAAATTAAGCTACCAGTGTTTCTGTTTTTTCGGTATGTATCAAATAACAATGGTTTGGTTGTTCTAATTTTAGCCCTAAAAATGTCGTTAGTAAAAATTTCTTTATCAGTTTCGTTTCTGGTTATCGTTTTCATATCAATTTTGTAGACTATTTCTTTAAAAACTGCTCTAACTCCATTGGTGGTATGTTTCAAAAAATATTTACCTGATAAATTAAGGGGATTTTCATTTAACCAACAAAACATTACTTCCACATCTTGCGAAACTTCGGGTTGGTTATTTTGCTTTACAATTATATCACCTCTACTTATGTCAATTTCATCAGTTAAAGTCATGGATACAGACATAGGAGGAAAGGCTTCTGTTATTTCTGTATTGCCATAAAATATTGATTTAATTGTATTTTTTAATCCACTTGGAAGTACTAAAACCTCTTCTCCTTTTCTAAATATGCCTCCATCAATTCTACCAGCATACGATCTAAAATCGTGGTACGATGTGGTATGAGGCCTAATTATTGTTTGTACCGAAAATCTTGGGTCTAAGTGGTTTTGATCTGAGCCAATGTGCATATTTTCGAGGGTGTGCATTAGCGTGGAACCTTGGTACCAATTTGTATTTTCCGATCTATTTACTACATTATCTCCCTGCAATGCGCTAATTGGTATAAACCTAATATCTTTTACATCTAATTTAGAGGCAAAATTTTCGTAAACACTTACAATATCGTTGAACACTTTTTCATCAAAGTCTACCAAATCCATTTTGTTTACACACACTATTAAGTGCGGAATTTGCAAAAGCGAAGCAATAAAACTATGCCTATATGTTTGTTCAATTACCCCTTTTCGGGCGTCAATTAAAATTAAAGCTACATTGGCAGTTGATGCACCTGTAACCATGTTGCGTGTATATTGAATATGCCCGGGCGTATCGGCAATTATAAACTTACGTTTAGGAGTAGCAAAATACCTATATGCCACATCAATTGTAATTCCTTGTTCTCTTTCGTCTTTTAACCCATCGGTTAGCAGCGATAAGTCAATGTGATCAAGTCCTTTGCGGTTTGATATTTTTGTAATGGCTTCTAATTGATCAATAAAAATTGACTTTGAATCGTAAAGCAGTCTACCAATTAGCGTACTTTTACCATCATCTACACTTCCGGCTGTGGTAAACCGAAGTAATTCCATATTTAAGTAACTCTCGTTGTTCATATTAATTATTTAAAAATAGCCCTGCTTTTTTCTGTCTTCCATACTTGTTTCCGATCTTTTGTCGTCTTCTCTTGAACCTCTTTCGGTAATTCGGGAAGCAGCCACTTCGTTAATTATTTCTTCAACAGTGCTAGCAGTAGATTCTATTGCACCAGTAATTGTCATATCTCCACAGGTTCTGTATCTTACTGTTTTTTTGGTTACTGTTTCATCGTTTCTAACCGTTATGTATGGCGATGTAGCTAAAATACTTCCATTGCGATGTATTACTTCTCTTTTGTGTGAAAAATACAATGATGGAATTTCAATTTTTTCAGCTAAAATGTATTGCCAAATATCCATTTCGGTCCAATTGCTTATTGGAAACACCCTAAAATGCTCGCCAACAAGTTTTTTTCCGTTAAATAAATTCCAAAGTTCAGGTCTTTGATTTTTAGGATTCCATTGTCCAAATTCATCTCTATGAGAAAATACCCTTTCTTTTGCCCTTGCTTTTTCTTCATCTCTTCTTGCTCCTCCCATGCAGGCATCTAATTGGTGCTCACTTATTGTGTCTAAAAGGGTAATGGTTTGTAAAGCATTTCGGCTAGCATTTGAGCCTGTTTCTTCTTTTGTTCTACCAGTATCTATCGAATTTTGAACGTATCCTACAATTAATTTTGCGCCTATTTGGTTTATCATCCAATCTCGGTAGGTTATCGTTTCTGGAAAATTATGTCCTGTATCAATATGAACCAATGGAAAAGGAATTTTTGCTGGCCAAAATGCTTTTATTGCCAAATGCGTTAAAACTATACTGTCTTTACCTCCTGAAAAAAGTATGGCAGGATTATCGAATTGCGCAAATACCTCTCTAATTATATAAATTGACTCTGATTCAAGTTCTTTTAAATGCTTTAATAAATAGTTATTCATGTAGTTGTATTTTGGGTAAACAATGCTCAAGTATCTTATTACAACAATCTGTAATTGAATTTATAGCTGTATAAACAGTAATATTGGGGTTGGTGGGAGTTTCAAAAGGGCTGCTTATTCCTGTAAAATTTGTAATTTCGCCTAATCTGGCTTTTTTGTATAAGCCTTTTACATCTCTTTGTTCACATTCCTCTATGGGGCAATCAACAAATACTTCAATAATATTTTCAATTCCTATTATCAGTTTGGCAAGCTCTCTGTCTTTTTCAAAAGGTGAAATAAATGTTGAAAGTACCACAATGCCTGCATTAATTAAAATTTTCGAGACCTCTGCTGCTCTCCTAATATTTTCAGCTCTATCAGCATGGGTAAAAGTCAAATCATTGTTCAATCCGTTTCTTAAATTATCGCCATCTAAAATAAAGGAATTAATTCCTGCTTTGTAAAGTGCCAGTTCTACCTCGTTTGCCAAAGTAGA
>CAMCEM010000070.1 GCA_945873755.1 Chitinophaga pinensis
TTATTTCCAAATGACTTTTAATATCTGACGACAATTCATTAATAGCTAATTTTACTTCATTTATTAAATTTGGAATTTTGTCTAAATTAGTACCATTTTTACAATTGATTTCTAAGCTTCTAATTTTTTCCAATAAATCGCTAACACCAATCATTTGTATTGGTGCTTTCATTTTATGGGCTAGTAAACCAATAGCTTCAAAGTTTCCATGAGCCAAATTATTGTCAAATTCATTTACTTCAATAGAAGTAGTATTTATAAATAATTCTAACATTTCTTTAACAAATGAAATATTACCACCAGAAATTTCATTTAAATAACTTAAATCTAATTTGTTCATCTTTTTTTTTAGCTTTGACGCAAATAAACAATAAAATTTAAGTTTTTAAAAAAAATGTTTGGTATTAGTTTACTTCCTATAATTCCTTTAAGAGCCGAACCAAGTAGTAAAAGCGAAATGGTAAGCCAATTATTATTTGGCGAAAAGTATAAGATTCTTCATCAGCAGCCAAATTGGGTTAAAATTGAAAATGAAACTGATAATTATATTGGTTGGATAAATGATAGTCAATTAAATATTGTTACTGAAACTGAATGGTTAAATTTAATTAACCCAATTATAGTAAATACTTTCCCTTATTTTACTATTTTAGTAAATAACTTACCAATGTATATAAGTCCTGGTAGCATTATATACCCTCAAAATAATTTTAATATTACTGGTTTTAATTTTGAAATTAATTATCAAAAACAAGCACTTACATTCGAAAATTTAGCTAAGCAATATTTAAACACTCCCTATTTGTGGGGAGGAAAAACACCTTGGGGTATTGACTGTAGTGGATTTACTCAAATAGTATATAAACAGTTTGGAGTTAACTTAAAGCGCGATGCTTTTCAACAAGCAGAACTAGGCGAAATTTTAGTTTTTTTAACTGAAGCGCAATTGGGTGATTTGGCTTTTTTTGATAATGAAGAAGGTAAAATTATTCATGTTGGTATTTTATTAAATAATGAAACCATTTTGCATGCAAGTGGTAAGGTAAAAATTGATAAAATTGATAATCATGGGATTATTAATAGTGAAACAAAAAAGTACAGCCATAAATTAAGAATTATTAAAAGAGTAAAAATTAGTTAACCTCTTATTTGAAACAATTCTTTACAATTGCTGTTAAAAATTTGAAATTAAAACAAACAAAATATATACATGACAACACTTCAAAAAGGCGACAAAGCGCCAGCATTTACTTTATTTAACACAGAAAAAAACGCTGTAAGTTTAGCTGATTTTAAAGGTAAAAACTTAATTGTACATTTCTTCCCATTAGCATTTACTGGTGTTTGCACCAAACAATTATGCACAGTGAGAGATGCCATTTCAATGTACAAAAACGACAATGTTGATGTGGTTGCTATTTCAATTGATTCTATTTTTACTTTAGGTAAATTCAAAGAAGAGCAAAATCTTTCATTTGATTTACTTTCAGATTTTAATAAAGAAGTTTCAGCTGCCTACGGTTCATTATTTGAAACTTTTCCTGCTTTTGGCATGAAAGGTGTTTCAAAACGTTCGGCTTTTGTAGTTGATAAAGAAGGTATTATTCAATACGCGGAAGTTTTAGAAAGTCCTGGTGATTTACCAAATTTCGATGCAATAAATGCTACTTTAGCTGAATTGAACTAGTATAAAAATAATTTCAAAAAACGCAAGTAACTTAAATGTGCTTGCGTTTTTTTTGTTGATATAGGAGGTAAGTAAATTTAAGAGGTCTGTTCGAGCGTATTCTAGAACCGTTGTATGTTCTCGACTTCGCTCGAACTGACCAGATATGACTTCGCTCAAACTGACCTATTTGTGAACTTAAACCAAAACTAATAAACCATTTGTAAAAGCTTACATTTAGCTACCATGTCCTCATGGTCAATTGATGTAATTTCTACTTCCACTATTTCATTAACTAACATAGGGTCGTAATTGGTTTTTACTTTTATGTAATTATTGGTAAATCCATACATTATATTATTGTCGTTTTCGGCTTCCCAAAGTACAGGGTAAGTTTTGCCGATATGTTCATTATAAAATGCCAAACGTTTTTTATCGCTTAAAATATGGAGCATTTTACTTCTATCGGCACGTTCTCTTAAATTTACTTTGCCTGGCAATTTGTACGCAGTGGTATTCACTCTTTCGCTGTATGTAAAAACATGCAAATACGAAATATTAAGTTCGTTCAAATAATTGTAAGTATCAATAAAATCTTGGTGTTCTTCGCCAGGGTAGCCCACAATTACATCAACTCCAATGCAGCAATGAGGCATTAAACTTTTGATTTTATTTACGCGCGAAGTATATAATTCGGTTAAATATCTTCTTCGCATGGATTGTAAAATTTTATCACTTCCACTTTGTAATGGAATATGAAAATGAGGCACAATTACATTTGATTTTGCAACTAACTCTATAATTTCATCGGTAAGTAAATTGGGTTCAATGCTCGAAATTCTGATGCGTTCTAAGCCTTCCACTTTTTCTAGTGCTTGCAGCAATTGATAAAAATTCTCGTCAGTATCTACGCCAAAATCACCAGTGTTTACACCTGTTAAAACTATTTCTTTTATCCCTTGGCTAACTATTTCAGTGGCTTGTTTAACAATATTAGCTTTGGTGTCGCTGCGGCTTTTTCCTCGAGCTAACGGAATGGTGCAAAACGAACAAAAATAATCGCAACCATCTTGCACTTTTAAAAACGAACGAGTTCTATCGCCAATAGAATAACTGGCATGATAATCTAAAACTTCTTTTATTTTTCCTTCTTTAACTACCGCAATTTCTTTTTTACTTAAATCTTCTAAGTAGTTGTTAATATTGAACTTTTCGGCAGCACCTAGCACCATATCCACACCAGGAATTTTTGCAATTTCGTTGGGCTTTAATTGCGCATAGCATCCTACAATGGCTACAAAAGCATTCGGATTATGGCGCAAAGCCTCTTTCACTATTTTCTTACACTTTTTGTCGGCATTATCTGTAACAGAGCAAGTGTTTACCACATACACATCAGCACCAGCTTCAAACGGAACTTTTACCATTCCAGCCTCAGTTAATTGGCGGCCAATGGAACTTGTTTCCGAAAAATTTAATTTACAACCTAAAGTATAAAACGCAACTGTTTTTTGCATAGCGGGCAAAAATAGGAAAGATTATTGGTTTTGAAGAAAAAAAGCCATTGAAAATAAAATAGCCACAGATTTCACAGATTGCACTGAAAAAATTATACAATCTGCAACCATACTATTAAATCACCAACCTATAAATAAAAAATCTGTTTAATTATTTAGTTTAAAATTTTATACTTTTGTTAAAAAAAGTTATGCCAGTTATCTCCATGTTTTATGGTATTATAATAAGAATGTTTTTTATGGACAATAAAGAACATAAATTGCCTCATATTCATGTTGAGTATGGTGAATTTCATGCGGTGGTATTAATTCCAGATGGAGATAAAATAGCAGGAGATTTTCCAAAAGATAAATTGAAGCTAGTTCAAGCATGGGTTGAAATTCATAAAGACGAATTATTGGCTGATTGGAAATTAGCAATTGAAGGACAACCTATTTTTAAAATAGAGGCACTTAAATAATACAAAATGAGAAAAATTATAGGGCTTAAACCTTTAGATAATTTTGTGCTTGAAGTAACATTTGATAATAATTATTTAAAATTATTTGATTTTAAAAACTATTTAAATTTACCTGTCTTTGCCGTTTTAAATAACAATGAAATATTTAAAACAGTAAAAAACAAATTGTATTTTATAGAATGGGAAAATTACGAAATTGATTTAAGTGCCGATACTTTATGGCACGAAGGAAAAGATGTTACAATTGAAAACAAATTGGTTACATAATTTAAAAACAAGAAATTGATTTTGATTAAGAAATAAAATTGCCACAGATTTCACAGATTACATGAAAAAAATCTGTGTCTTTTGTAAAATCTGTTTCGAAAAACCTTAGCGTGCTTTGCGAAAAACTTTGAGCCCTTTGCAGTTATTTTTTCTTCTTAATTAGTTAAATCTGTGGCTAAACTCCTTAAAATCTTTTTCTCAAAAATAAGTTCATACTCAAATTATATGGGTATTGTTTAATCCAATTTTCATTATCTACAATTGAAAAAATACTTGTTTTTATAATAGGCATTAATCCAACTGAAACTCCAGGAGTATTTAAATTATAGTTTAATTGAGGTTGAAAACTAAAGAATAACGTATTTCTAAAATTAGGAAAATCATTTTTATTTGATATTGCGTAAATTCCAATATTGTTTTCGTTTATAATAAATGTATTTATTCCTGTTAAAAAACCTATTCCTAACCCACTTTGTAAAGCCAATTCAATTTTTTTGTTTTCAAATATTTTGTATGTAACAAAAAATGGAATTTCGGTAAACGAATAATTTAAAGAAGAAGAATTATTGTTTCCAACTGAAATGGTATCATTATAAAACACTAAATTTTCCTCATAATTTCCTGAAGGAGTTTTAGCCAATTCTTTGTTGTAAGACAATGTTTGTTTGAAATTTGATAATATTAACCCTGAACTTAATGTAATTCGTTTTGTAATATCATATCCAAATACAAAACCTCCAGTAATATTAATTTCTGGTTTTTCGGTATTTTCTCTTAATTTTATGTTAGTTTTATAATTATCACCACTGTAATTCATATAACTATATCCTACACCTGCATAAGCAATTATGGTTAATTTTTCCTTTTTTAAAGTTGCTCCTTTATAATCGGCTTCAGTTGCTATAGGCTGTTTTGTTTCTGTCAATGGAGTGAGAGAAACTTGTTGTTGTTGGTTTTCTTCAGGCTTCTTATTTTCTTCAATTAATGGAATTACTTCTGGTTCTTTTAATACAATTGGCAGTTGGTTTTTAGTGTTAGGTTGATCAATATTAACTTTATTTTCTGTTGTTTTGTTTTCAGGCTTTTGGCTATCAATTGCAACTTGTTTGTTTTCTATTTCTTTATTGTTCATTAAAGGTTTTTCTATAATTACCTTTAAATTATTATTTTGATGATGATTACCTCCGTTTATCTTCTCAACAATTGTATTTTCTACCAAAAGTTTTTTTGAATTTTTATCTGCAATTATTGCCTGACGTTCAAGGCTAGCTTTAGCATTATTAATTTTATAATTGCTACTTAATGATTGGTTATTGCTAATTGTTTGTTCATTGATTATTGCCAATTGCTTATTGCCTCCCGATGTTTCGGGAGCCAATTTTTCATTATTTTCTAACCAAACAAATGCTTTTGGGTGAGTTAATTTTGAATTTTTAGCAGTTTCAGTTGTAAATTTATTAATAAAAATACCAGCAATTACACCAATAAACAATACAACTACTGTCCATAAATAAATTAGTTTTTTATTAAACCTTACTATTTGCGGTAAGCGCTTTTCTATAGCAAGCCAAATGCCTTTACTTGGTTCAAATTGAAGCGTGGTTAATTTTTGAGCAATGTTTTTTTCAAAATTATCTGAGGGTATATTTTGGGCAATATTATCCCATAAACCTTCATTTGGTTTTGGTTCAAAGTTGTCAAATTGAACCTTTATTTCTTTTTCAAATTTATCTTGGTTCTTCAAAGGGTTCGTTCATTATATTGTAATGCTTAGATAAAGCTTTTTTCATCCAATCTCTTGCACGCGAGTACTGAGATTTGCTTGTGCCTATAGCAATACCAAGTTGTTCACCAATTTCTTTATGTGTAAATCCTTCAATGGCATATAAATTAAAAATTAATCTATAGCCATCGGGCATTTGTTGTACAAACGCTAATATTTCTTTTACTGATATTTTTGAAACAATATCATCATCGTACTTAGCATCATAATCTTGTACATCTAGGTCTTCTTTAAAATGGCGAAGCCTGTGTTTGTATATATTTATTGCATTAAAAACAACCACACGCCTTACCCATCCCTCAAAATTTCCTTCGCCACGGTATGTATGCATACTTTGATATAATTTAATAAAACTTTCTTGCAACATATCTTCTGCTTCGGCCCTGTCTTTGGCATAACGCATACATACACCTAACATTTTTGACGCAAAAAAGTCGTAAAAAGCCTTTTGAGCTTTTCTGTCGCCTTCTTTGCAACCTTTAATCATATCTTCAAAGGAAAGATGCATTTTGGTTTATGTTAAAATGGAATGTTTTTATAATTATTAGGTCAATATTAATTAATTTTCGGTTGCATTATTTTATAAAAAAAATAAATTAAAAATAAATAGCTCAATTTTTATGAAATTTTGACATTTTAACCCATTAATAAATTTTTATAAATTCCTATCAATCTGCCATAAATAGTATTTGATAAATGCATTCAGCTTTAAAATTGAAAATTTGTCATATATATTTCTAATGGCACAATAAGTGACTAAGAGGAAATGAAACCAATTGTGTTTTACAAATAAAATAAATTAAATAAATAAAAAATATGTCAGTATCATTAAAACCATTAGCCGATAGAGTGTTGGTAGAGCCAGCCCCGGCAGAAGAAAAAACAGTAGGTGGAATTATTATTCCAGACACCGCTAAAGAAAAACCACAAAGAGGTATTGTTGTTGCAGCAGGTGAAGGTAAAAAAGACGAACCGATGACTGTAAAAGCTGGTGATAGCATTTTGTATGGTAAATATGCAGGAACAGAAATAACAGTAGATGGCAAAGAATATTTAATAATGCGCGAAAGCGATATTTTTGCTATAGTTTAAATAGTTAATAGTTGTCAGTTGTCAGTTGATAGTTGTAAGTTGATAGGTTAAATATAAAATTATCAATCAAAAAATCTTAAATCAAAAATCAAAAAATTAAAGTTATGAGTAAAAAAATATTATACGGAGTTGAGGCTCGCGATGGTTTAAAACGTGGTGTTGATGCATTGGCTAATGCAGTTAAAGCAACTTTAGGTCCTAAAGGAAGAAACGTAGTTATCGATAAAAAATTCGGTTCTCCAACTATTACTAAAGATGGTGTTTCTGTTGCTAAAGAAATTGAATTGAAAGATCCAATTGAAAACATGGGTGCACAAATGGTGAAAGAAGTTGCTTCAAAAACGGCTGATATAGCTGGTGATGGAACTACAACTGCTACTGTTTTGGCTCAAGCAATTGTTGCTGGTGGAACTAAAAATGTAGCTGCAGGTGCAAATCCTATGGATTTAAAACGTGGTATTGACAAAGCTGTTGAAGTAGTAATTGCTAGTTTAAAAGCGCAAAGTCAACAAGTTGGTGATGATAATAAAAAAATCCAACAAGTTGCTTCAATATCAGCTAATAACGATGAAGTTATCGGTACTTTAATTGCAAATGCAATGGCAAAAGTTGGTAAAGAAGGTGTTATAACTGTGGAAGAAGCAAAAGGAACTGAAACTGATGTAAAAACAGTAGAAGGTATGCAGTTTGACAGAGGTTATTTAAGTCCATACTTTGTAACAAATGCTGAAAAAATGGAAGTAGATTTAGAAACTCCTTACATTTTAATTTACGATAAAAAAGTAAGTAACATGAAAGAATTGTTACCTATTTTAGAGCAAGTAGTTCAAACTGGAAAACCTTTGGTTATAATATCAGAAGATGTAGAAGGAGAAGCTTTAGCTACTTTAGTTGTAAACAAAATTAGAGGTTCTTTAAAAATTGCTGCTGTAAAAGCTCCAGGATTTGGCGATAGAAGAAAAGCAATGTTAGAAGATATTGCAATTTTAACTGGTGGAACTGTAATTAGCGAAGAGCGCGGATTTAAATTAGAAAATGCTGATTTAACAATGCTTGGTAGAGCTGAAAAAATAAATATTGATAAAGACAATACTACTATTATAAATGGTGCGGGTGAAAAAGCAGATATCACTGCTCGTGTGAACCAAATAAAAGCGCAAATAGAAAATACTACAAGCGATTACGATAAAGAAAAATTACAAGAACGTTTAGCTAAATTAGCTGGCGGTGTTGCTGTTCTTTATATTGGTGCTGCAACCGAAGTAGAAATGAAAGAAAAGAAAGACCGTGTAGATGATGCATTACATGCAACTCGCGCTGCGGTTGAAGAAGGTATAGTTGCTGGTGGTGGAGTTGCTTATATTAGAGCAATTGATGCTTTAGAAAATTTAAAAGGTGCTAACGAAGATGAGAATACTGGTATTCAAATTATACGCAGAGCTTTAGAAGAGCCTTTAAGAACTATTGTAGCTAACGCTGGTGGCGAAGGTTCGGTAGTAGTAAATAAAGTACGCGAAGGTAAAGACGATTATGGTTACAATGCACGTACTGAAGTTTACGAAAACTTAATTGGTGCTGGTGTTATTGATCCAACTAAAGTAAGCCGTGTTGCATTGCAAAATGCTGCAAGTGCAGCTGCTATGATTTTAACAACTGAATGTGCTTTAGTAGAAGAAAAAGAAGCTAACGCTCCAGCTATGCCAGGCGGAATGCCAGGTGGTATGGACGGAATGGGATACTAATTAAGTACGAAATTCGAAATAAATAAATTCGAAATTCTAAATTCGATGTAGAGAAGTTGCATGCAACGTCTTTACAATACAAAAACCCGAATCATCATTTTGATGGTTCGGGTTTTTTGGTTTTGATAAAGAAAGATTTTTTATGAATTACCCGTCTGACACATTGCCAATACTATGTCTTTTAAGCGTCTGACTAGGAAAAACAAAAAAGCCCAAGTTTTACTCAGGCTCTTTATCCAAAGTTGGTGTATTCAACAAACTTTAACTAAAAACAAAAGGTCGGTGAAAATACCGACCTTTTGTATTTAATAAATCTATTTTAATACTATACTATTAACCGAATTTGTATTTTATTTCTTCCCGAAAAAGTAATTTATTCCAAATGTTAAATTGATATTGGTATAAAAAAGTCTGAAGGTTTGAGTAGATTTGGTTATGTTAGCCTGTGAGACCAATGTTTCTGCTTTTAAACTCCATTTGGGTGTAACAAAATAATGAACGCCCGCATTTAAATTCAAGTTATGATTCCAATAATTGGAGTAGGTATAGGCAGTTTGTAAATTTTCTGGAAATGCTGGATTATCAACCTTATTTTTATTTGTGGTTTCATTATAGAACGATGATAATTTGGGTTGAATATACACCCCAATTTTTTTATTGACAGTCCAAAATTTTCTTACGAATAAAGATACAGAATAGTTTTCTATTGTATTTGCAATGGTAGTTGGAAATTGGTTCATTGTTAATGGTTCAGTATTCCTAATATTTTGCTGAATTCCATAACCTATACCCGCGCCAACACTCAAATTATTTTTAACAAAATACTCAAAGGTTGGTGTTAGTTTAAATCCCCAATTGTAGCTGGTTACGTTATTAAATTGATAATTGTTCACTCCTCTATCATAATTACCGTCTAGCGTGGTACCTATGGACATGGTTCCTTTTTCAATTTGTGCTTGTGCAATAATGCCAATAAAAATAGCCAAGGTGGTAATAATAGATTTCATTTGTTTAATTAATTTTATGGTTACAACGTATTATTTTTAAAAATAGTATTGTAATTATTTTTATCGTGTTTTATTTTTTAAATTAATGAGTAAACTCCGTTGATTCGGATTTGAAATCTGAATAATTTACTATAAGCAGTTTGTAGAACAGCACCGGCTAAAGTTCCAGCGGAACTTCCGAACGGTAGCCACTAGTGAAACTGGTAGGAAAATGAAAAATAAACATAACAAAACCCCCAAACTCTTTGCTAAAGCCAAAGGCTTTAGCAAAGAGTTTGGGGGTTTGTGGGTAAGGATTCTCGTTTTGAATTACCGAATGGTCGTTCCGCTGGAACTATTCCGTTTTTTTATAATAAAATATAAATTTAAGTTGACACATAAGGTGAATACAACAGCCATTTATAATAAATAAGATTAATGACTCATTTTAACATTTACCTTGCGTTGCCACCACTTCTTTTTGTTTGGCACCATTTCTTTTTTATTTTGCCTTAAAATAATGACATCGCCTCTCAATGCTTCAGTCATTTGTACCATAATAAACACCTCATCAATAACTGGAAATTTAGTTTTATCAACAATAAATTCTTTCGTTTTATAACCAACACAACGAAGAATAAGCGTAACACTGTCAATTGGTAAATTATTTGGAACGGTAATTTTAAACTTTCCTTCTATATTAGTAGTTACTGCCTTATTGGTGTTTTTAAGATTAATAATTGCTCCAATAATTGGCTCTTTAGTTGCAGAATCAAGCACAGTTCCTTGAACAATTTTTACTAAGCTATCCGTTGGATTTTCTGTATTTTCAATTTCATTGCTAGGCAACTCTTCTTTATTAATTGGTATTGAAATTTCGGTTTTTATAGAAGTTGAATTAGTTGCTTGTAAGTTTTTTGTACTTCCTAACAATAATAATCCTGCCAATAATTTGTAAAAATTAGGAGTGCTTTTACTTTCTTTTATTGAAATGATACGATTAAGTTGGTCTGTATTTAAATTGCCACATAATCTACCAGAACTTTTTTCTAATTGTTTAACAATTTCAGAATCGGTTAAATAAGTGAAATCAATAACTGTTTTTGAGCAATTAGAACAAAATCTTCCATTGTCTTCATGCTTCATCAAGTTCCAATCTTCTTTACAAGGATTGTCAATTTTAAGAATATATTCTTGTTGTTTCATGAGTTGCTTTACATGGTTTATTGTTACAAAAGTATTTATTGTATTAATCAAAACAAGTTAAGTAATAAATATGCATTGATTTTTAATAAAAAAGCCCAAGTTTTCACTCGGGCTTTCTTATTGGTTTGATTATCTGATTATATTGTAGTTGTGATTCGAAAATCTATCAACTATCAACTGTCAACTGACAACTAACTAATCTCTTCTACGTCTTCTGTCGCCACTTGGTCTATCGCTAGCTGGTCTATCACCACTAGGTCTGTCGCCATAGTTTCTGTTTCTACCACCATCTCTGGTTCCGTATCCGCTTCTATCGCTGGTTGAGCTATTTCTATCACTGCTTCCAGTTTCTTTTCCATAGCTGCTTCTATCAGTTCTTGGTGCTCTTTCTCTATCGCCACCTCTATCTCTGTCACCACCCCTGTCTCTATCACCACCGCTGCTACGTCTTCTATCGCCTCTGCCATAGCTCGAGCTTCCGCCTTCACTTCTTCGGCTGCTGTATCCACCGCCACCACTTCTTCCTCCTCTGTCGCCACCACGGCCACCTCTGCCTTCGCGAGAACCACCTGGTTTTTCACCACTTAATTCTGCTCTCACAGGTCTGCCTTCGTAAGTATTGCCATTTAAAGCAGTAATTACTTTTTCTGCAAATTCTTCTTTTACATCAACAAAGCTAAATACACCACTTACATCTACATGTAATTCTTTCCAATCTAACTTACTTTCTTGAGCAACCCAATCTTTAAAGCTGCGAATATCAAAGCCATCTTTTTTACCAACGCTAACAAAAATTCTTTGTCCGCGAACATTTCCACCACGTTCGCCTCTTTCACCGTCTCTGGTTCTATCGCCTGCAGTAGTGTTTAAATCTGGAGCATTTAAGTATTCAGCACTAAATCTGCGTAACTCTAACGAAAGGAATTTTTGAACTAATTCTTCGTTTGGTAAATCAAGCAATGGTTTTAAGCTAGTCATTACTTTATCGTCAAAAATGCTTTCTTCAATTTCGGTATTTACAATAGTATCAATAAAAGCAACTAATTTTTTATCGCGCACTTCTTCTGCACTTGGAATTAGTATTTTATCAAATTTAATATTACTTAATCTTTCAATATCGCGTAATCTTCCATTTTCGCGCATGTTTAATAATGTAAAAGATACACCAGATTTACCAGCTCTACCTGTTCTTCCACTTCTGTGTGTGTAGTTTTCAATATCATCTGGCAAGCTAAAGTGAATAACATGCGAAATACCTGTTACATCAATACCACGAGCTGCTACATCGGTTGCTAAAAGTATTTTAATAGCATGATGACGGAAACGGTTCATTACCTTTTCGCGTTGTCCTTGGCTTAAATCGCCATGTAAACAATCGGCATTGTAGCCATCTTTAATTAATTTATCGCTAATATCTTGTGTTTCGTGTTTGGTAGTACAAAATATAATGGCATAAATATCATCGCTATTAAAATCAACAAAACGTTTTAATGCAGCATATTTATCGCGGGCATGAACAACAGCAAATTGATGAGTTATGTTAACGTTACCCGAGTTAGATTTACCAACAGTAATTTCAAAAGGATCGTTCATGTAACGGTTTGCAATGTTCTTAATGCTTTTTGGCATGGTAGCACTGAATAAACAAACGCGTTTTTCTTTAGGAGTTTCTGCTAAAATGTATTCTACATCTTCTTCAAAACCCATGTTTAGCATTTCATCTGCTTCGTCTAACACTACATACTTTACAGTAGAAATGTTAAGCGCTCTGCGGTTCATTAAATCCATCAAACGACCTGGAGTAGCCACAATAATGTGGGCTCCGCGTTTAATATCAGAAATTTGACGTTCAATACTACTACCGCCATAAACTGCTACTATGTTAATACCAGATTTGTTTTTACTGTAGTTTCCTAAATCTTTGCTAATTTGCATGCAAAGTTCACGTGTAGGGCATATTACTAATGCTTGAACAGTGCGGTTAGAAGGTTCAACAAGTTGAATAATTGGCAGGCCAAATGCTGCTGTTTTACCGGTTCCCGTCTGGGCTAATCCCAAAATATCTTGGCCTGTTTCTAAAAACACAGGAATAGACTGTTCCTGTATAGGCGTTGGAGTCTCAAACCCCATCTCTTGAATCGCATTCAAGATGGACGTTTCTACGCCCAAATCACTAAAATTTTTCAAAGTACTTTATTAAAAATAAGCTGCAAATATAGGCAAATATATGATATATTGGTTTTTAGTGACTTAAATAAGGTTTGATTGTTGAATTGTTTTAAAAGTTAAATAAATAACTTTTAAAATAAACTATAAAAGACAAACTTCTCAAATTTCGAATTTCGAAATTATTTATTCGAGTTTTCCTAATTACCCCAGCTTCTGAGTGAGCGAATTAATATCAAAAAGTCTTTTTCTACCGAATAGTCTTTGGCGTATAAAAAGTTTAATTTTTGAATGGTAATGGGGTTATAACTTTTGCCAGTTAGGTTATCAATTGGGTTTAAAACGCCTTGGCGCAAATTGGGTAATAGTTTAATATTATCAGCTTTGGCATAACCAACCCAAGTTTTTTCACCTAAAAGTACTTGCCCCCAGTTTTTTAAAAACTGTATTTTATTTTTTATTATTAACCCAATTATTGGAATAAAAGGAAGAATAAAAAAAGCAAATAATATATCAAAAATTCTTTTTTTCTGTTGTTCCCAAGCTTTACTTAACGACAGGTTTAATTCAATGGTGTAAAAATCGCCAGGTGTGTTTTTATTGTTACTTCCAATTATAAATAAACTTTCTTCTGGAACAATTTTAAAAAGAAGTTCTTGCTGTTTCATTCGGCCCATCCATTCTATTATCTGCGAAGCAGCCAAATCTTTTGAACAAAAAATAATTTCTTCAATTTTAAGCACATCTACAATTTCACTTAATTGCGAAACGTTGCCTAAATATTGGTCGTCATTTACACTTTTATTGTCAATTGAAATAAATCCAAAATAATCGGCTTTGGCTTTCGATTTTACTAATAAATCCTGAACTCTATTCACCTCGTTGTAATTACCAACTATTGCAGTTCTTAAACTTGAACTAAAACTAAAACTTATTTTCCCACTTTTGAGCCAATACAACATAAACCTATCGAAATAAGCCATAATTATGGAACTAACAGTACCAAGTACAATTATTGCTCGGCTAAAACGGTAGGAGTCATCTAAAAATGCATATAGAACTGCAATTGCTAAAGAGCCAGCTAAAATTCCTTTGGTAACACTTAAAAAAGTTTTTCGTTTATTGTAAGCACCAGCTAAATATAAGCCAAGCATCCATAAAATGGAATAAACAGAACTATTTAATAAAACAGTATTTAATGAATATGCTGAGTAAGTATCGTATTTAAAAGAAGAGTAAATTTGACTTATTAAATACATACTCGATAATATTAGTATAAAATCGATAATAGGTAAGTATATATTTTTGGCAATACGAATTATAATTGCTGCGGCAGCCCTCAGGTATATTGCAAAATTTATTAGTATACCAAATGTTTGCGCATGTTTTTGGGAATAATGCTTTTGAGCAAAAATTATCATTGCTCTATAAAAAGTAAAAACAAAATTTACGCTTGTTTTTTTAGTACTTTCTCCTTTGTAATGAATGATGGTGGTATCGGGAAAATAATAATTAAAAAAACCTGCTTTTGTAACACGGTAGCTTAAGTCAATGTCTTCGCCATACATAAAATAATCTTCATCGAGGAAGCCAATTTTATCTAAAACTGTTTTTCGCAACATCATAAAAGCACCAGCTAGCACATCTACTTTGTGGGTTTTGTTTTTATCTAAAAAACCTAAGTGGTATTTACCAAATCGTTTTGATTTTGGAAACAAAGCTGCTAAACCAAAAATTTTATAAAATGCTACTGTTGGAGTTGGTAACCCACGTTTACTTTCAGGTAAAAACTTGCCGGAACCATCAATCATTTTAACACCAACCGAACCTGCATCTGGTGTATTGTCTAAAAATTCAATTACTTTTTTAAAGCATGTTTCTTCAACTACCGTATCAGGATTTAAAAGAAGAATATATTCACCTTTCGAAATTTTTATAGCTTGGTTATTTGCTTTACTAAAGCCCAGATTAACTTTATTTTCAATAAAAATTACATCATTAGCAAATTTATTTTTAACCATTTCACAACTGCCATCAACGGAGTTGTTATCTACAACTATAATTTCTGATTCTATTCCATTACAAGCTTTTTTTACTGAGTAAATAGCTTGTTCTAAAAAATATTTTACGTTATAGTTTACTATTACTATTGAAAGTTTCAAATGACTAAAGTGCTATTTTAAAAGTGAACAAATATAAACATTGAAAGTGTATTTATATAATTTGTATTTAACTACTTCAATTTTACAATTAATACGCTAAACGATTTTTAATATTTTTTTGTATAATTTATTGTTAAATATTTATAAAATAATTATTAAGTTAATAATATTCAATAAATTACAATTAATATTTAAAAAAATTATTAATGCATTAAATTTAAATCAGTAAAAAAAATAAAATTACTAATTGAATAGCCACGTTTATTTATTTAATTTGATTTTTTATATGAAATTAATAAACAATATAATTATTTTTTTTAATTGGGCTCTGGTTTTATTACTAATAGGTTCGTACTTAGCAGCATATATTAGTCCTGAGCAATCGTGGTTTGTAGCATTTTTAGGATTGGCTTTTCCAATTATTTTTTTGTTAAATGCTGGATTTGTTATTTATTGGCTTTTTATATTGAACTGGAATATTTTATATTCATTAATAACATTGTTAATTGGGTTTAACACAGTACCCAAATTTGTACAATTAGGAACAAAAAAAGAAAATGTAAAAACAAATTATTTAAATGTAGTTGATTTTAATACCCATTCGTTTGGAGCTATGGAAAATAAGGAATACGATTCTCAATTGTTTTTTGAAACACTTAATAATATAAAACCCGATATTATGTGTTTTCAAGAATTTGTTAGCTATAACACGGAGGTTGATAAAAAAATGTTTAAACAATTAATGGATGAATACAAGCATTTTTATAAATACAATTTACAAAATGATGAAAATAAAATTTCTGGTTATAGTATTAGTATTTTAAGTAGGTATCCCATTGTTAAATCGGGTTTTGTAGAAAGAATAAATGAAGGTGGAAATACTACAATTTTTGCTGATGTAGTTTATAAAACAGATACAATTAGAATTATAACTACTCATTTAAAATCGATTGCGTTTGATAAAAAAGACTTTGAAACAGTTGAAGAAATAAAGACCAATACCGAAAAAATAGAGGTAACCGAAGTAAAAAGTATTGTAGGTAAACTAAAAAGAGCATTTATAATTAGGGCTGAACAAGCAGAATTAATTAAAGAATTTATTGAAAAAAGTAAACATAAAATTATTTTAACAGGCGATTTTAACGATTCGCCTGCTAGTT
>CAMCEM010000071.1 GCA_945873755.1 Chitinophaga pinensis
CATATTGATTAATTATTTCTTTTAAAACAGGTTCTAAACCTATATTTTGGTTAATTTCTAAACGCCCAATTTCATCTATAATCAAATACTTTTTATTTGTATTTTCTAATAAAATTTGTTGTGCTAAAGTAAATGCAGAATTATAAAAACGAAATCTACCAACTATCGTAACTTCACTATCAGTTGAGGCTGTATTGACTTCAAAATCGAAATATTCTTTGGTTTCTATATCAAACAATTTCCTATATCCATCAACATCTGGAGTTAAAATGCCACCTACATTTTTTTGAAAATTACACCAGCTAATCAATTCAGTAGTCTTACCGGTTTTAATGGCTTTGCTTAAAATATAAATATTAGGCTTCATGGTATAAAGTTATAATAATTATATTTTCAATGAAAGCTTTATACTTAACAAAAACGTTTTTATTTTTGTTTGCCAATTGCATTGCCAACAAAGATTTATGTTTCATTTTTGGCAAATCAACAAGTATTGAATGAATGTTATTTTGATTATTTAACGATTTTTTTTTAATTAAATTAATTACAAGGGGAGCAACTACAAAATACAAAAGTGCCATTATTGCTATTGTTCTTAAAATTAAAAATATGCCAATCCATATTTTTCCTCCATTTACATATAAAACAATAACTACAAAAAGTAAAGTACTTAAAATTCCTAGCCATTTAAGGTTGATATTATTTTGTTTTTTTGAACTTAATTCAATTGTATTAATCGATTCAATTTCTTTTGAAATACCAATCCATTTATTGCTAAGTTTATTTGGTAAAAAATAACACCAATAGCCTAATAATAAACCCCAAAGAGCATATAATAAAACATATATTGATATTAAAACTAAGCTAAATGATTGAGATATAATTATTCCAAATTCGTTTAAAATATTGTTGAATAATAAATCAATGGCTTTCCAAAAGTTCAATCCATAAAAAATGGTTTTATTTATAATTAATTGCAAGCTCGATTCAACCATTGCAATAACTCCAAATAACAAAGTACTTATTAATTTAAAACCAAGTGAACTAAAAATAATTGCACCAATAAAACCTTGAAATAATACGGCAAAGTATGCAGCAGGTGGCGATTGTGGACTAACAGCAGCTTTAACCATTATTACTAGCAAAGTTGCTTGTGTTATAGTCTTATAATTATGATTACTATATAATGAAATTAAACCAATTAAAATAACTGCAAACCCACCTACAAAAAATCCAGTAAAAGGAATTTTAAATAAATGCATTAAGCCGCCTAAACTACATTCAGAAAAAGCCCACAAAGCAGTTAGTTTATATACATTACCCGTTTTTTGCATGTAAATGCAATAATAGTAAATTGAGTTTAAAACTGTTATTTAATTATCTAAAGTGGGATATTACCATGTTTTTTTCTTGGTAAATTTACTACTTTATTTTCAAGCATTTTAAATGCTTTAATCAATTTAATTCTCGTTTCTTCTGGTAAAATTACTTCATCAATAAAACCACGCTCGGCAGCTCTGTATGGATTTGCAAAAATACCAGCATATTCTTTTTCTTTAGCAGCAAGTTCTGCTACTGAGTCTGTGGCTTTATCAATGTCCTTTTTAAAAATTATTTCAGCAGCACCTTTAGCTCCCATCACTGCAATTTCTGCACTAGGCCAAGCAAAATTCATATCAGCTCCAATGTGTTTTGAATTCATTACATCGTAAGCGCCACCATAAGCTTTGCGGGTAATAACTGTAATACGCGGGACAGTTGCTTCACAAAAAGCATATAAAAGTTTTGCTCCATTGGTAATAATGGCGTTCCATTCTTGGTCGGTTCCGGGTAAAAAACCAGGCACGTCTTCAAAAACCAATAATGGAATGTTAAAGCAATCGCAGAAACGAACAAAACGAGCCGCTTTTTGCGATGAATGTATATCCAAAACTCCAGCTAAGTATGCAGGTTGATTGGCAACAATTCCTATGCTTTTGCCAGCCAAACGTGCAAAACCTACTACAATATTTTCGGCATAATTTTTATGAACCTCATAAAAACTATCTTCATCAATAACTTCAGTTATAACATCTCTTATATCGTATGGTTGGTTGGCATTTTCCGGAATAATTTCAGCAAGTTTCAACCTGTTTTCATCTGTCAATTCATAACTCAAATCAATTGCTTTTTCTTCGCAATTATCGGGCATGTAACTAATCAGTTTTTTAAGTTGACTGATACAATCTATTTCGTTTGCTGCAGTAAAATGAGCAACACCACTTTTGGTTGAATGTACCGAAGCACCACCTAAATCTTCACTGCTTACTTCTTCGTGCGTAACTGTTTTTACCACATTTGGGCCTGTAACAAACATATAACTGGTGTTTTCTACCATCATTATAAAATCGGTAATGGCTGGGCTATATACGGCACCACCAGCACAAGGACCCATAATAGCTGATAATTGAGGAATAACTCCACTTGCCATGGTATTTCTATAAAAAATATCGGCATAACCACCAAGTGAAACTACTCCTTCTTGAATTCTAGCTCCTCCACTGTCGTTTAAACCAATTAAAGGCGCACCATTTTTCATAGCTAAGTCCATTAGTTTACATATTTTTTCAGCATGGGTTTCGGAAAGCGAACCGCCAAAAACTGTAAAATCTTGCGAAAAAGCATAAACCAATCTGCCATTAATTGTGCCATAGCCTGTTATTACGCCATCGCCTAAAAACTGTTGGTTTTCCATTCCAAAATCTTTAGAGCGGTGCATTACAAATGCACCTATTTCTTCAAAACTACCTTCATCAAACAAAAAATGTATTCGTTCTCTTGCCGTTAATTTTCCTTTTTTATGTTGCGAAGCAATTCTATCTATTCCTCCACCAAGTTTTGATTGTTCTCTTAATTCAATTAATTGTTTACGTTTGTCCATATTTTTTTAACAAGGCCGGCAAATTAATATATTAATAATATACTTAATTGTTTTAGTTAAAATAATACAAACATTTTTTTATAGTTAAAAAAATAAAGTATTATTTGCACCCTATAAATGAACGATTCTAATAAATATATTGTTTTACAAATTAGGAACATGGTCAGTTCTAGGTGTATTTCGTTGATACAAAATTTACTCGAAACTGTTCCAAATATTTTAATTGAAAAGGTTTTTTTAGGTGCAGCACAAGTTCAATTAAAAGAAGGTAAATTCGATTTTATAAACTTTCAAAAAAAACTTCAAGAGTTAGGATTTGATTTGATTTATGACAAAGAAACGGCCTTATTTGAAGCAATAAAAGTATCGGTTTTAGAAATGATTTATTACGGAAACAACTTAAATACTATTATAAGAAATTCAGATTATTTAAGCGACAAACTAGCGCAACCTTATAGTTTTTTAAGTAAATTATTTAGCGATAATGCTTCTATTACTCTCGAAAAATATATTATACTAGTTAAAATTGAAAGAGTGAAAGAATTGCTAAGTTATAACGAAATGACTTTAAGTGAAATTTCATACCAAATGGGTTATAGCAGTGTTCAGTACTTAAGCAATCAGTTTAAGCAAATTACAAACTTTTCAGTAAGTGAATACAAGTTGTTGCAAATAAAACCAAGAATTCCTTTAGATCGATTGATTTAAAAAAAAATCAATTCTAAAGTATATACAACTATGCATTGTCTTTAAGCTTTTTCTCAACAAACTTCATTGCGAAGTTTGTTTTTTTTAATTGCTATCAACTGACAGCTATCAACCATCAACTAAAAAGCATTAAACCTAATTTTATAACAAATATTTTTAATATTATAACAGAATAAATTTAATTAAAATGCAATATTGTAATATAAAATCAAACATTTTTTAAATGTACAATTATGAAAATAAAAAAGAATGTAGCAATCAGTGAATCTGGTTTTATTTTTAACCCTACTACAGGCGATTCATTTAGCACTAACCCCATTGGTTTAGAAATAATAAGAATGCTAAAAGACGATAAAGGCAAAGATGAAATAAGAAAAACTATTTTAACTAAATACAATGCAGATGAATCGACTTTTGAAAAAGATTATTATGATTTTGTTATGATGTTGCAAAACAACCAAGTTGCTGAAGAAACAGAATAAATTTTATTTAAGAATGGCAATAAAACAAAAAATAACGGTAGCAGTATCGGGATTAAACAACATTGATAGTCCTGGCCCAGGTATACCTGTAATACGTGCTTTAAAAGAAAGCAAAGATTTTGAAGTAAGAATTATAGGCTTGAGTTATGAAACATTAGAGCCTGGATTATACATGCATAATTTGGTTGATAAATCTTACCAAATTCCTTTGCCTGGCTCTGGAATTGATTCATTAATGGAACGATTGAACTATATTAATGCGCAAGAAAAGATTGATGTAATTATTCCAAATTTTGATGCTGAACTAGCCAATTTTATGAAAATAGAAAATAGGCTTAAATCCGAATTAGGTATAAATATGTTTTTACCAACGCAAGAACAATTTGACGAAAGACATAAAGCCAACTTATATGAATTTGGCGAAAAACATCAGGTTCATGTTCCTTTTAGTAAAATGATGTTTAGCACTGCTGAAATACCAACTATTGCTAATGAGTTTACTTACCCAATGGTAGTTAAAGGTAAGTTTTATGAAGCATATATTGCATACAATGCCGAACAAGTTGGAAATTATTTTAATAAATTAAGCACCAAGTGGGGCTTGCCTATTATTATACAAGAATATGTTTTTGGAAGTGAGGTAAACGTTACTGCATTGGGTGATGGTAAAGGAAATGCAATAAGTGCGGTGCCTATGCGCAAGTTATTTATTACTGATAAAGGCAAAGCTTGGGCAGGTATATCATTAGATGATGATGAATTGGTAAACATTGCAAAAAATGTTATTTCATCATCGAAATGGCGGGGCGGAATGGAGTTAGAGTTTATTAAAACAGCAGAAAACAAATATTACTTATTAGAAATAAATCCACGCTTTCCTGCTTGGGTATACCTGGCTGCTGGTTGCGGACATAACCAACCTGAAGCCCTTGTAAAATTAGCTTTAAACCTACCTGTTGAACCATTTGGAGGTTATGAAATAGGGAAAATGTTTATTCGCTACTCGTATGACATGATTGTAGATTTAAAAGAATTTGAACAGATATCAACGATAGGGGAGCTTTAGTTGATGGTTGATGGACGATAGACGATGGTTGATAGACGATAGACGATGGATGATAGACGATAGACGATGGTTGATGGACGATAGACGATGGTTGATAGACCATGGATAGCTACCAGGATGAATAGCCTCCTGCTTTAGCTGGATGAAAAAATAATAAATGCAATTAAATGAATAGCCTCCTGCTTTAGCTGGAGGAAAAAAAATATAAAAACAATGGAAAAACTAAGATACGAAAGACCAGTAATTAAAAAATTAAATACTGGCGTAATGAACAAGTACGGAACTAGAACTGAGTACACTCCATTTACCAATATAGATGGTGCAAAGGTTAAGGATTTAATTGCCGAGTTTGGTTCGCCATTATTTGTAATGAGTGAGCAAACTATTAGAAAAACTTATAAAGATGCAGTAAGGGCTTTTACAACTCGATACCCAAAAGTGCAGTTTGCTTGGAGTTATAAAACGCATTATAACAATGCTATTTGCAGCGTGTTTCACCAAGAGGGAAGTTGGTCGGAAGTGGTTTCGGGATTTGAATATAATAAAGCATTATTAAATGGAGTACCCGGCAATAAAATAATATTTAACGGACCAGATAAAACCGATGAAGATTTAATACTAGCCATCAATAATGAGTCTATGATTCACATAGATCACTTAGATGAATTGTATAGAATAATTGAATTAACCGAAGTGTTGAAAAAACGACCTAAAGTAGCTATTAGAGTTAACATGGATACCGGTGTTTACCCAATGTGGGATAGGTTTGGTTTTAACTACGAAAGTGGTCAAGCTTGGGATGCCATTAACAAAATTATTTTAACCGATAAAATGGATTTAATAGGCTTACATACGCATATTGGAACTTTTATGTTAACCCCAAGTGCTTATGCTGTGGCTGCTACCAAATTATCGGATTTGGCATACCATATTAAAACTAAGTTTGGTAAAAACATAACTTATATTGATATGGGAGGTGGGTTTGCTTCGCGCAATACTCTTAAAGGTTCGTATTTAATGGGTGCCGATTCAGTGCCAAGTTTTGATGAATATGCTGAAGCTATCTGTTCAGCTTTATTAAATTCGGATTACAGCAAAGATGAATTGCCTTTATTAATATTAGAAAGTGGCCGTTCATTGGTAGATGATGCAGGTTATTTATTAGGAACTGTTTTGGCCAATAAACGCTTAAGCGATGGTCGTAAAGCCACTATTATGGATTTTGGTGTAAACTTGTTATTTACTTCATTTTGGTACGAGCATAAAATATCGCCAGCTCAAGAGTTTAGCCATTATACGGAAGATTCAGTTATTTACGGGCCTTTATGTATGAATATAGATGTAATAAGAGAAAATGTAACATTGCCTCCAATGAAAAAAGGTGATAATGTGGTAGTGCATACCGTAGGTGCTTATAACATGACTCAGTGGATGCAATTTATATCTATGAGGCCAAATGTAGTATTAATAGATATGGATGGTAAACCTCATTTGATTCGTAAAAAAGAAACTTTAGAGTACATGAATAGTTTAGAAGAAACTCCGGCATATTTAAAAGAATTTAAACTTTAAATAAAGCATATTTTATCATTGAAAATTGAAATTAATAGACCTTAAATATCATTTAAAAAACCATACAAATGGATTGCTTAATAGCTATTCCCAATTGTTTTTAGCTGATAGTTATTGGTTGGCTTTCTTTGTTTTAGTAGCATCGTTTATTGATGTATATGTTGGTATTTATGGTTTATTATCTGTTGTTTTAACTAATGTATTTGCTCATATTTTAAACTTTAACCAAATTTATTTAGTAAAAGGGTATTATGGTTTTAATGGTTTATTGGTTGGATTATTTATAGGTTATACTTTTCAGCCTAGCTGGCAATTAATTGTTTTTACCACATTTATTAGCTTTGTAACATTTATAATTACTATAGTAATTGCAGGCTTGCAAGCCAATAAAAAATTGCCTTATTTAAGTTTGCCTTTTTTGTTTGTAGTATGGCTAATTCAATTGGCTGCGCCACATTTTGCTCCATTAATAAATAACGACAGAGGTATTTTTGTTTACAACGATTTACTAAGAATTGGTGGTTCGGAAATGGTTTCGGCCTATCATTTTTACGATAGTATTGTATTGCCACATTTGGTTGAAGTGTACTTAAAATCGTTGGGAGCAATTATTTTCCAATACAATATTATAGCAGGTTCTTTAATAGCAATTGGGCTTTTAATATTTTCCAGAATTGCGTTTTTACTTTCAATTGTTGGTTTTATTAGCGGTTATTACTTTTTTATTTTATTTCAAGGAAACATCGATTTAATCAACTATTCATACATTGGTTTTAACTTTATTTTAGCTGCAATAGCAATTGGGGGTTATTTTTTATTGGCAAATGCTTATTCGTTTTTAATGGTAATAATTATAGCACCAATTATTTCAATAGTTATTGCTGCATCAGCTACTGTTTTAAATGTTTTAGGGTTATCGGTATTTTCGTTGCCATTTAATATAATGGTGATAATGGTGCTATACTTTTTATACAACAGAGTTAAAGCTGATAAAATAAAATTGACCCAAGTTCAGTTATTTTCTCCTGAAAAAAACTTGTATAGGTATTTAAACGAAAAAGAAAGATATAACGATGAAGTATATTTTAAAATAGGTTTGCCTTTTTATGGTGAATGGATTATATCGCAAGGACAAAATGGAAGCATTACCCACAAAAACGAATATCAATATGCTTGGGATTTTGTAATAAAAGACGATGAACTTAAAACATTTCGTTTGCCAGGAAATAACTTAGAAGATTATTATTGTTATGCACTCCCAATTTTAGCTCCGGCTGATGGTTATGTAATAGATATTATTGATGGTATTGAAGATAACTTGGTGGGCGATGTAAACATGCAACAAAACTGGGGAAATACTATTATAATAAAACACGCAGAGCAGTTGTATTCTAAAATTAGTCACATTAAAAAAAATAGTTTTAAAGTTGCTATTAACGAGTATGTGTACAAAGGTCAAATGCTGGCAAACAATGGCAATTCTGGTCGTTCGCCTGAACCACATATACATTTTCAATTGCAATCAACTTCGGTAATACAAGCTACTACTATAAAATATCCGTTAAGTAATTATGTAATTAAAAGAAATAACAATTACATTTATTATTCAAGTGGTATTCCGTTAGAAAATGAAATAGTTGCCAATGCTTCATTGAACAATTTGTTAAAAAATGCTTTCCACTTTATACCCGGTAAAAAAATTAATTGGGATATAAAAACAGGAAATAAAAACGAGTTTGTAAAATGGGAAGTATTTACTGATATTAATAACCATTCGTACATTTATTGTTACAAAACAAAGGCGTTGGCTTGGTATATTAACGATGGAATAAAGTTTTATTTCACCAATTTTGAAGGCGATAAAAATAGTTTTTTATATACTTTTTATACTGTTTTAAACAAAGTAGTTTTTAGTTTTTATAAAGACATGGTAATAGAAGACTCTTTACCAGTATACCAAGTTTTTAATATTTCAAAAAGGTTTTTCAACGATTTTATATTGCCGTTTAAAAACACATTAAAAGCACAATACATTTTAAATTATTCCGATATTGATGATTATTTATACACTAAAAACATAGTTTTAAATAGCGAAGTAAAACTAAAAACGCTATTTAACATCAGTAACGATATCAAAGCTAAAATACATATAATGGAAGGGAAAATTAACTCCATAGAGGTAAATAAAAACAATAAAACAACCATAGCCCAATGCGAAATATTGTAATAATAATAATTTTATTGATGTATGTAAATGATGTTAATGCACAAATATTATTTGGAGCAAAAAGTAATTACAAAGTTTATAAACCTACTAATACTTTTAGGTTAGGTAAAACTAATTTGTTTAACCAATTGTATATAGAAACAGGGGTAAAGTTTAGTTCGGAAATAGATTCAATTGGTAACTTAAACAATAGTCAAATAGGATTACAACACCAATTAAGCAAAAAACTTTTGATGTTTCATGCTTATAATTATTTATCGCAAAGTATGTGGTGGGGCAATTTAAACCAGCATAGTTATTATGCTAATTTTGAGTATAATTACAACAATAATTTAAAATTTAATTTAGTGGGTTCCTACATTTATGCAAAAAGCAAAATATTGGCTAGTGTGCCTCCACCGCCTATTCCACCTGCACCCCCAAGTCAAATTATTCCTTCTGAAAATATTACCAATAACAATTATTTTTTCTCAATTAGTAGTACTTTCAGGTTAAAAAAACTATACTTAAAACCTGCTTTGGCATTTAGCCAATTAAATAATTTAAAAGAATCGCATAACCAATATCAAGCAGGTGGCGAATTGTTTTACGATTTTAAAAACAACGAAAAATTGGTGTTTGGTTTAGGTATATTTCATTTTAATAACAACAACGATTTAAGTACTTTAATTAAACCGTCTATTTCCTATACCATAAACGATGAACTTTCCATTAACGCAGATTATTTTTACACTGCTGCCCGCAATTTTTCAGATCAAGATGGATACATTATTTATAACTCCATTGATAAAACCATTGACAGAACCAACATAAATCTAAAATATGAATTTATAAATAATGCATTTATCTATACCATTTATCAATTTGAACGAAAACAAGATTTTATAACCACAAACAAATATAATTTTAACTCAATATTTTTAGGAATTAAATATAATTTATAAAACCCCAATATGAAAAAAACAATTTTATTATTACTATTTAGCCTTTTTATAGGCTTTGCCAATGCACAAGACGATAAAATAAAAGTTGCATTTGCCACCAGTTTAGGCTTTGAATACAAAACCAATTACACCGCAGCCATTGCCAAAATAATGGAAGTATACAGCCCAGCATCGTATGAAATAAATTTGCGATTAGGATGGTTACATTACTGCGCAGGCTTGCATAACGACTCGAAAAAGTTTTATAAAATAGCGGTTGATTTAATGCCTTTTTCTGTTGAGGCTAAGTTTGGTTTCATATACCCACTTTCGCTTTTAGGCGAATGGGACGAAGTTGCCAACCAATACAATGCAATTTTAAAAGTAGACCCCAATAACAGCTATGCTTTGTATGCCTTAGGAATGGTGTATTACAACGGAAAATTATACGAAAAAGCGCACAAATGTTTTACCCTTTTGGTAAACTTGTACCCTTTTAGTTACGATGGGTTACACATGTTGGCGTGGACCAATTACAGGCTAACAAAACTAAAAGAAGCCAAGCTTTTGTTTAACAAAGTATTGTTAATTGCACCCAACGATGCTTCTTCATTAGAAGGATTGGCACTGATAAAATAATTAAAAACTTATTTTTCAAAGTTTAAGCCTTTGACAAATAAATACATTAACCTTCATTGTTTACTCAATGGAGGTTTTTTTATTTTTATGTGTTTTAATATATAGTTTGTTTACTTTAATAAATAGTATTTTTTATGTAAGAATAAAAACAATTGTTTAATATTATCATTTTATTTAACAAATGATTGATCTGCCATATTCATACTTTAAACATAAAAACTTTACTGCATTTCCTTTTCAAGAGGAATGTTGGCAAGCTTATTTTAATGGTAAAAGTGGATTGCTAAACGCGCCAACTGGCAGCGGAAAAACATTGGCTTTGGCTTTGCCAATATTAGCTGAAGGTACAACGTTAAAAAATAAAAAAGGGATAAAAGCCATTTGGATAAGCCCAATAAAAGCGCTTACAAAAGACCTTCAATTTGCAATAGAAGATGCTGCAAAAGCCCTGAATATAGATTGGCAAATAAGTATAAGAACGGGAGATACTTCGAATAGTGAACGGGTAAAGCAAAGCAAAAAACAACCCGATTTTTTAATTACTACTCCCGAAAGTTTGCAGTTAATGCTATCGCAAAAAAACGCTAACGAAATTTTTGAAAACTTACAAGCAATTGTAATTGATGAGTGGCATGAGTTAATTGGCAATAAAAGAGGAGTTCAAATGGAATTGGCAATTGCTTATTTGGTTAATAATTGCACAAATTTAAAAGTTTGGGGAATAAGTGCTACCATTGGTAATTTAGATGAAGCCAAGCAAGTTTTATTACACTCCTTTAATAACAAACCCAACAAACAAACTGTTTTAATAAAAGCCAATATTGAAAAAAACATTGAAATAATATCGGTATTGCCCAACGAAGTTGAAAATTTTCCTTGGGCTGGGCATTTAGGTTTAAAATTAATTGATAAAATAATACCAATTATAGAAAATGCCAATACAACACTTATTTTCACAAATACTCGAGCACAAACAGAAATATGGTACAGGGCTTTAATAGAAGCAAATGCAGACTTAGCGGGTAAATTAGCCATGCATCATGGCTCTTTGAGTAATTCAATAAGAACTTGGGTAGAAGATAATTTGCATGAAGGCAATTTAAAGGCTGTTGTATGTACTAGTAGTTTAGATTTAGGAGTTGACTTTCGTCCCGTTGATCAAATAATACAAATAGGTGGACCCAAAGGTGTAGCCCGTTTTATGCAACGGGCAGGTAGGAGCGGACATCAACCTGGAGCTAAGTCGCTAATTTATTTTTTGCCAACTCATGCCTTGGAATTATTGGAGGCTTCGGCTTTACGACAATCAATTTTAGAGCAAAAAATGGAAAGTAAAATTCCTGTTCAAAATGCTTTTGATGTGCTCAGTCAGTTCATGGTAACGTTGGCTGTTGGAAGTGGTTTTAATGCACCGCAATTATTTTCAATTATTCAATCAACTTATTGTTTTAGGAATATAAATGAACAAGAGTGGGAGTGGCTATTAAGTTACATAACAGTAGGTGGTAAAGCACTTTTTGCTTATGAAGAATTTTATAAAGTAGAAATTGATGAAAATGAAATTTATGAAGTAAAAAATAAACGAATTGCTTTAAGGCACCGAATGAATATTGGAACCATTGCTAGCGATGCTGTTTTAACTATTAAATATCAAAATGGTGGAAGTTTAGGAACGGTGGAAGAATGGTTTTTTAGTAAACTAAAACCGGGCGCTGTATTTTGGTTTGCAGGAAAAACATTAGAACTCATAGAAATTAGAAACTTAATTGTTTATGTTAAAAAATCGAAAAAAGAAAATGCATTGGTTCCAAGTTGGCAGGGAGGCAGAATGCCTTTAAGCAGTCAACTTTCCGATATGTTGAGGTTAGGATTAAATAACTTTTTAAACAATAAAAACACCGACAATGAATATTTGGCTATAAACGAATTATTACTAACTCAGCAACAGGTTTCGTTGGTTCCAAATAACAAGCAATTGCTTATAGAAAAACTGCAATTAAAAGATGGTTTCCACGTTTATATTTATCCTTTTGAAGGCAGGTTGGTTCACGAAGGATTGGCAAGTTTAATTGCTTATAGAATTTCGGTAATTAAACCAATTAGTATTTCAATGGCTTATAACGATTATGGTTTTGAGTTATTAAGCGATGAACCAATACCAATAGAAGAAGCAATTGGCGACAATGCATTTGGTATTGAAGACTTGCAACAAGATTTATTGAATAGTTTAAATGCTGCCGAAATGGCCAGAAGAAAATTTAGGGATATTGCTAAAATAGCAGGTTTAATATTTACAGGGTTTCCCGGAAAACCAATGTTAGGCAAACATTTGCAAGCGAGTAGTAAAATGTTTTTTGATGTATTTAACGATATAGAACCAGAAAACTTATTTTTGAAACAAGCATACAACGAAGTTTTAAACGACCAATTAGAAGAAAAAAGATTAACAACTGCGCTGCTTAGAATGAATGAACAAGAAATATGTATTAAAAATTTAAGCCAAGCTTCGCCATTTTGTTTTCCTATAATGGTTGATAGATTGAGAGAGAAATTGAGTAGCGAAAAAATAGAAGATAGAATTGCTAAAATGCTTGCTCAAATTGATAAAGCCAACTAAATAGTGCTTGAATGTATTATTGAACATAAAAAAATTATCTTTGAACTTTATAAATAAATTATGAGTAACAACGATATTCTAAAAAAATTGAGGGTAGCGCTTCATTTAAAAAATACTGATATTATAGAGATATTAAAGCTAGTCGATTTTAAAATATCGGAAAGCGAATTGGGTGCATTGTTTAGAAAAGAAGACCACCCTAATTACAAAGACTGTGGCGACCAAATATTGCGCAATTTTTTAAATGGTTTGGTAATTCACCTCAGAGGGCCAAGAGAAGATGGCAAACCCGTTGATTAATATTATTGAAATAAAAATCATTGATAAAATGCGTTTGCTAAACATAAAATGGTTTAGTATTGTAATACTCACTTAAAGCACTCAAAAAAAATGGAAGTTAAAGACAGCAATGGGACATTATTAGCCGAAGGCGATTCAGTTTCAGTAATTAAAGATTTAAAAGTGAAAGGTTCATCATCGGTAATAAAAAGAGGCACAATTGTTAAAAACATTCGCTTAACCGACAGTGGAAATGAAATAGAAGGAAAGGTTGAAAAATCGATGATGGTTTTAAAAACCGAATTTTTGAAAAAAGCATAACAATTAAAGTGGTAAAGTTTAAAGTTTTAGTTGTTTTTCTGTTTATTTTCGGTTGTACTCAAAAACCAACTGAAGCTTTTTTAATTGATAAAGAAATAATGAAATTACACGATGAAGCCATGGCTAATGCTGCAAATTTATTAAACCTTAAAAATGATATTAACTTAAAAAGTGATTCAGCTTTAGATATAACCTTAAAAGATTCGTTGCAAGGCATTGCTTTTAAACTTAAAAAAGCCGATAAAATGATGTTAGATTGGATGCACCAATACAATAGTCCAAATTTAAAAAGTGATACAGCATTAAATTATTTAATAAAACAATTGGTTAAAATTAAAGCGGTGCACGAAATAACTTTTGAAAGCATTAATGAAGCAAAAACAATTTTAAAGAAATGAAAAAGTTAAGTATATTGATATTAATAACTATATTTATTTTTGGTTGCGGAAATAAAAAACTCCCTATTTTAGGCGAAAGAGCGGTGGATATAAAAATAATTGATGGCAAAGAAGTAGTTGATTCTATTTATAGTACTGTTCCTAATTTTTCATTGATTAATCAAGATGGAAAAGTAACCAACGAAAACACTATTAAAGATAAAATATATGTAGCCGATTTCTTTTTTGTTACCTGCCCAACTATTTGCCCTAGAATGAAAAAGAATTTGCTAACCATTTATAAAAAATATGAAGGAAACCCAAATGTACTTTTCCTTTCTCATACCATTGACCCTGATCACGATTCGGTTTCAGTATTGAATGATTTTGCGAATAGGTTAGGAGCTAATAGCAAACAATGGCTTTTTTTAACAGGAAATAGAGATTCAATATATCAACTTGCTGCAAAAGGTTATTATGCAACTGCATTGCCCGACTCCACCGAACCTGGAGGTTATGTGCACAGTGGTGGCTTAATATTGGTTGATAAAAAAAGAAGAGTAAGAGGCATTTATGATGGCACAAGCGAAAAAGATGCAGACGTTTTAATTACTGACATTGAAATTTTATTAAATGAAAAAGAGTAGTATTTTATTGTGTTTATTTTGCTTTATTTTTATTGCTAGTTGTATCGAAAATCAGTTTCAGAATGCAACTGTTAATTTAGCTTCGGGTTACCAATTATACGAAAAAAACTGCAGCAATTGCCACCAAACTGATGGTTCAGGATTGGCAAAATTATACCCACCTTTACTCAATGCTGATTATATTAAAAATAACCCTACTGCTATAGATTCTATTATTAAATACGGTCAAAAAGGTTCAATAATTGTAAATGGAATTGAATATAATATTCCAATGCCTGGAGTTAAAAACTTAAGCGATTTTGAAATAAAACAAATTGCTTCTTATGTGCTTATTAAATTTAATAAATTAGATAGCTTGTTGATTCAATAATTAAAAATATTTTTTTTGTAATATTTGTACCATTTAAAACTTACAATCTAAATACTGGTAAAAAAACAATACATTTATACCTTTAAAATTTATGCAAAAAAGTGTTTTAGGAACAATAATTACATTGTTTCTTTTTTATAATCTATCAGCCCAAAATAAGTATACTTTTAGTGGAGTTTTAACCGACAGTGCAAACGGGGAAACTTTACTAGGAGCAACAGTAAAAGTATTAGAAATTAAAAAAGCAGTATCAACCAACAATTATGGATATTTTGCTATTAATCTACCTTCAGGAAATTACACCATTCAAGTTAATTATATTGGGTTTCAAACAAAAATATTTTCTATTCAACTAAGTAAAAACATTAATATGAATATTTTCTTGAAGCAAAAAAATATTACTGGAAAAGAAATAGTAATAACTGCTGAAAAAGAAGATAAGAATATAAAAAGTACCGAAATGAGTAGGGTAGAGCTAACTGGAGAAAAGGTAAAACAATTGCCAGTTATTTTTGGAGAGCCAGATATTTTAAAAGCCATAACATTATTACCTGGGATAAAAAGTGGTGGTGAAGGAGGCACAGGTTTTTATGTTAGAGGAGGCGGGCCCGATCAAAATTTAATTTTAATGGATGAAGCTGTGGTTTATAATCCTTCGCATTTGTTAGGATTTCTTTCGGTTTTTAATACCGATGCAGTTAAAAATTTAGAAGTAATCAAAGGTGGAATTCCTGCAAATTATGGAGGTAG
>CAMCEM010000072.1 GCA_945873755.1 Chitinophaga pinensis
GATAAAATTGAAGGAAGGGTAATTATTAGATTTTGGGTATCTAAGAACGGAAGTATTGATAGTATTGAAATATTAAGTGAACCACAACCAATTTTGGATGAAGAAGCAATTTATGTAGTGAAAAAAATGCCACTTTGGATTCCGGGAAAAGCTGATTGTGAAACAATATATGAATATTTTGTTTTACCAATTTTATTTAAATTAGACAAATAACCCAAAACACCTTATCAAATATAAAAATCCAGTTTTTTTTAAACTTTAAAACACACCATATGAAAATTACAACCAAAACATTTTTTATTTACTTATTATTTTGTTTGCCTTCATTGGCTTTGGCACAACAACAGCAAGATACCATATTTTATGATGACAATTGGAATGAAATATCAAATAAAGACAGTGTTTCCTTTTACAGAATTATTTTTAAAGAAAGCGACCAATTTAAGGTATTGGACTATTACATTAATGGAAATCTGCAAATGGAAGGATACTTTTCATCAATAGAAGATAGAATAAAGGAGGGGTATTTTAATATTATATTGAATCAGGTTTAATATCTTCAGAAGGTTTATTTGAAAATAACAAAGAAGAAGGTGTTTGGAAATATTATAATTTAGGTAAAATTTGGTCAGTTCAGAATTATAAAAACGGTGAGCTTGATGGGTTATTTGAAGCATATTATAGTAATGGAAAAGTAAAAAGAATAGATAATTATGAAAAAGGCCAGTTTGTTTCGGGTAAGTGTTTTCCCAAAATGGAAAAGATACAACCTACATTAATTTTAGAACCCAACCCGAGTTTAAAGGTGGTGAAGTTAAATTGTATGAATACCTTTCAAAAAAAACAATTTACCCGAAAAAAGCCCAAAAAAACAATATTGAAGGACGAGTTGTAATTCGTTTTTGGGTTGATATTGATGGCTCGTTAGTTGATCCAGAAATCTTGTCGAAATCTGACCCATTATTAAATGAAGCTGCTTTAAAAGTAATAAAAAATATGCCCAAATGGATTCCTGGGAAACAAGAAGGAATTTTAGTTAAAGTTTCATTTGTATTGCCTTTTGATTTTAAATTAGATCAATAAAATATATACAATGGCTAAAATTGAAATACTTAAATAATATTTAGCTTGGTTATATAATGTTAATATCAATTTATTTTTAATTCTCATTATTATAATTTATTGTTAAAAAAATCAGGTTTTTTAAATCAAATCAACAATAAAAAATTTAATTTCTAAAAAACCGAACACATCAATATTACATAGATTTTACAATGCTATTGTAATTTTATTGTAAGTATAAAAATATAGCTTTTAACCTATATTTTTTAAGATACATTTGAGCACAATCACTCAAATAAAATGGTTAAAAATATTTTTAAATTTAAATTTTCCTTCATTTCATTGATAATCTTTATCGTAGCTTCTGTTACTATAACATTTATTATTTCAAAAATTATTTATTCGAAAAATAACTTAAAAGTAGCTTCAACATCTGAAAATATAAACATCAATAGAGTGAATAATGATTGTTTAGATTACAAAATTACTCGATTAAAAGGGTATAAATACATAAAGCCAATAATGTTTATTGACAATGATTGTCAATCGGAAAAACTAAGCTACATTAAAACTGAAGTTTCAAAAGTTTTTGATTTTTACAAACAAAATGGTTCAATAATTTCTGCGTCATTTTACCTAAAAGATTATTTAAGCAATAATTGGATTGCGTTAAATGAAAATGAAAAATATTCTCCTGGCTCAATTTTAAAAGTACCAGCTTTAATTACAATACTTAAAATGAGTGAAATTAATCCTCAAATACTATCAAAAAAAATTACTTATAACAAAGTTTACAATGTAGATGTTCACCCAAAATATGTATCAAAAAATGCAATTGAATTTGGCAAAAGTTACACTGTAAAGGAATTGCTTTCATACATGATTAAATATTCGGATAACAATGCTACATTATTATTAAATGAAATAATAGATGTTAAATTATTTAAAAAATTATTTACTGATTTTGGTTTTAAAGAAGTAGATTGGAATGCCAGTGATTATGAAATGAATGTAAAAGAATGCAGCTATTTTTTACATGCACTCTATAATGCAAATTATTTGAATTTAAACAACTCTGAGTTTGCAATTGAACTTTTGAGTAAATCAGATTTTAAAGAAGGAATAAATAGTTCAATTCCATCTAACATAAATGTTGCTGAAAAATTTGGTGAGTCTGGTGATTTAAATACCCGACAAATGCACGAAACAGCAATTATTTATTTAAACGAAAGACCTTATTTACTAACAATAATGACAAAAGGGAAAGACATAAATAACTTACCAGAAATTATTAAAAAAACGAGTTATGCAATTTATTCACAAATGACTTTATTAAATAATAAGTAAATATTATTATAATAAATCAATCTTATAATTTGATTTAATACTTCAAACTTTCAACTCAATTTATTAATTAAAAAAAAATTATCAATAAAATGCAGTTCTATCACCATCAAGTTTTACTTTAACTCAATTTTTATTCCTTAAATTTTTCATTTATTGAAACACTAATTCACTGTTGTTGTTAAATAAAAACAGTTGAGTAAAGAAGCAATAAATATAGTTTGGTTAAAGCGCGATTTGCGCCTTAGCGACCATGAACCTTTGGCGCTTGCAAATGCAAATGGTTTGTATACTATTTTGCTCTATATTTTTGAACCCAGTTTAATGCAGTATGCCGATAGCAGCCATCGTCACCAACAATTTGTATGGCAAAGCTTAATGGATATGAATAAAAAACTAAAAAACTTTTCGGGTAAAGAAAACAATATTTTTATTGCAAATAACGAAGCAATTGATGTTTTTTATTTTTTAGAGAATGAGTTTGATATTAAACACGTTTTTAGTCACCAAGAAATTGGAAATAATTTAAGTTATACCCGCGATAAACAATTAGATGAATGGTTTAAACAAAACAATATTACGTGGACAGAATGTAAGCGCGATGGGATTATAAGAGGACAAAAATATCGTCCAACCGATTGGAATAAAAAATGGATGGAAACAATGAATGCTTTGCAATTTGGTTTCGATTTAAATTTATTTATTCCTAACGATAGAATTTTAAAAGAAATAGGATATTTTAATATTGACAATTCAATAAAAAATTATAATAAAATTTTTCAACCAGGGGGCGAAAATTATGCTTTTCAATACCTTCAATCGTTTATAGAAAACAGGCATATAAATTATGCCAAACATATTTCAAAACCTGTATTGGCTAGAAAAAGTTGTAGCAGACTATCGCCATATTTGGCTTGGGGAAATATAAGTATGCGCCAAGTTTACCAAGCAGTAACCAGTGCTTTAAAACAACAAAATACAAATAAAAGAGCCCTTCAATTTTACATTGCTCGCCTGCATTGGCACTGCCATTTTATACAAAAATTTGAAACCGATTGCAGCATGGAGTTTAACAATGTAAACTCGGCTTACAACTGTGTAAGGTTAGAACGAAATGAAAAATTTATTGAAGCATGGAAAACAGGAAATACTGGCTTCCCCCTTATTGATGCATGCATGCGTTCGGTTATTGCAACAGGTTATTTAAACTTTAGAATGCGTGCCATGTTGGTTAGTTTTTTAACACATAATTTATGGCAAGATTGGCGTAATGGTGCACACCATTTGGCGCAACAATTTTTAGATTTTGAACCAGGCATTCATTATCCACAGTTTCAAATGCAAGCTGCCACCATGGGCGTACATACTATTAGAACTTACAACCCAATAAAACAATCGTACGACCACGATGAAAATGGTGAATTTATAAAACAATGGATTCCTGAATTGGCAACCGTGCCTTCCGAATTTATTCACGAACCTTGGCTCATGAATTTAAGTCAACAGCAAGATTTTAATTGTTTAATAGGTAAAGATTATCCAGCCCCAATAGTTGATTTGAAAATAAGTACTAAAATGGCTAGTGATAATTTGTGGGCACTCAAAAAATCATACGCATCGAAGAGTGAAATAAATGAAATTTTAAATAAACTTTCGCACCGAAATACTGAGGATGAAGTAAAACTTGGAGCAGGTGTGGTTGATAGAGAGTCGACTTTTAAACGAAAGAAAAAAATAATAAAAAAGGTAGCTAAAGCAGTTGTTGAACAAGTTAAAATGAACTTGTAGTTCAATACATTTTTTCTATTTTTGAAACAAGTTTCACCTCACTATTATCGCTGCAATTTTCTAAAAGTTCTGAGTTGGTTTTATTAAAAACAGGATGCAAAAACTCAGAAGCTATTTGTACCAATGGCGCTAATGTAAACCTACGAACATGCAAATAAGGATGAGGAACTTTTAAATATTCAGTATCAATTATTTCATTATTAAAATACAAAATATCTAAATCAATTATCCTGGCTTCCCATTTCTGATTGCGTATTCTGCCCATTTGGGTTTCTATTTGCAAAAGCTTTTGCAACAAATCAGTAGCCGATAATTCAGTGTTTAACTCAATTACTTGGTTGTAAAAATTACCTTGATTGGTATTACCCCATGCTGCAGTTTCGTAAATATCAGAGTAAGAAACAATAGAAATCAAACTAGTACTTATTGACAAGATAGCTTGCTGTAAATTGTCCCTTTTTTCACCTAAATTGGTTCCTAACAAGATATAAGCTTTATTCATTTTTTGATTTGTAGATTTTTTGATTTAGAGATTTTTTGATTTGAAGATTTTTTGATTTGGAGATTTCTTGATTTGAAGATTTCTTGATTTGAAGATTTCTTGATATGAAGATTTTTTGATTTGAAGATTTTTTGATTTGAAGATTTTTTTATTTCGAGATTTTTGATTTGGAGATTTTTTGATTTGAAGATTTCTTGATTTCGAGATTGAATCTATATTCCAAATTTCTCTCATTTCAATTCTCAACTCTCATTTCTCTTCTCTCATCTCCAATTCTCAACTCTCTATTCTGTTATCTCTATTCTGTTATCTCTATTCTGTTATCTCTCTTCACTCAACTCTCATTTCACAATTCCCTTAAATCAGCTCTAACAAAGCAACACACTCCACATGATGCGTGTGCGGAAACATATCAACTGCTTGTACTTTTGTTACTTTATAAACTTCATGCATCATAGCTATATCGCGCGCTTGGCTAGCAGGATTACAACTTACATACACAATTTTAGGCGCACGTAATTCCAACATTTTTTCTATTACTTCAGGATGCATTCCTGCACGCGGGGGATCAGTAATAATCACATCAGGTTTGCCATGCTTTGCAATCAATTCATCATTCAGTACATCTTTCATATCGCCTGCATAAAAGTGTGTGTTGTTTATTTGATTGATAGCCGAATTTTCTTTCGCATCAATAATTGCTTGCTCCACATACTCAATACCCACCACAGTTAAGGCTTGTTTAGCTACAAAATTAGCTATTGAACCCACACCAGTGTATAAATCGTAAACTGTTTCGTGGCTTTGTATATTGGCCATTTTACGCGCTTCGTTATATAAATTAAATGTTTGCTCTGTATTGGTTTGAAAAAACGATTTAGGTTGAATTTTAAATTTTAAATCTTCTAATTGCTCCACCATGTATGATTTTCCAGCATAAAAATGCACATCTAAATCGTGAATGGTATCGTTCATTTTATCGTTTACCACGTAAAGCAAAGAAGTTATTTGAGGGAAAGTATTTTTTAAATATTCCATCAAAATATTGATTTTTTCTTCCTCTTTTTGTTTAAAAACAACAATCAACATCCACTCGTTAAAGCTGGTATTACGTAAAATCATATTGCGCATAAAACCTTCTTGACTGCGGGCGTTAAAGAAATCAAATCCTTGGTTTACACAAAATTCTTTAATGCTATTTCGTATTTGATTATGAAAATCATCCATCAAATAACATTTTTGAACATCTAATATTTTATCAAATTTTCCAGGAATATGAAAACCTAAACCTTTATGTTCAGCTTCGGTTAATTCATCTTTATTATCTAGTGTTTCTAACCATTTTTTATCGGTAAAGGTAAACTCTAACTTATTTCTATAAAATTGAGTTTGTGCCGAACCAATTATATTTTCAGGAGTTGGAAAAGGAAATTTACCAATGCGTTCAAAAGCATCAATTACTTGTTGTTGCTTGTATTTTAACTGAATGGGATAACTCATGTGTTGCCATTTGCAGCCACCGCAAGTTCCAAAATGAGCACAAAAAGGCTCTATGCGTTCCTCTGACGGTTTTACAATTTTTTCAATTCGGGCAAACGAATGAGTTTTCTTTTTATTGTGAACGTATAAATCCACTATATCGCCAGGCACTGCAAAATCAACAAAAATTACTTGTCCTTCGTGCTTTGCAATGGCTTTTCCTTCGCTACCAGCACTGATTATTTCAATGTTTTCTAAAACGTATGGTTTAAATTTTCTCTTGCTCAAAGTTGTTTTTTTGTTTTTATATCCCGCAGATTACGCAGATAAACGCTGAATGATTTACAGATTATTAATATGCGCAAATAACAGTATTTTAAAGGTATTTATAATAAAAAAGTTCAACCAAATTGATGATTGAACATTTACAGTTTTTAGCCACAGATTTCACAGATTACACTGAATAATTTAAATGTTAAAAAAACTGCAAAAAAAAGTCTTTTAAAAGTAATTATCACAAAAAAAAGTTCAACCAAATTGATTGAACTTTTTTGAAGGTTGGTAAGCAAATAACTTTTCGGAAAAAGACATCCCCCTAACCCCCTTCACCATCGCAAAACCAACGCACAAGGGGGAATTTGTTTCAACACCTTTTATTGCAGAAATAATTGTCTATGGTCTATCAACTGACAACCATCAACTAACAACTAACCTGCTTTAAACGCTTTAGCTGCTTCTATAATTTTAGGCATTATTTCAAAAGCATCTCCAACTATTCCATAATCGGCTGCTTTGAAGAAAGGTGCTTCCGCATCTTTATTAATAGCTACAATAACTTTACTTGAACTTACTCCAGCTAAGTGCTGAATAGCACCAGAAATACCAATGGCAATATATAAATTTGGTTTAATGGTAATTCCAGTTTGACCAACGTGTTCGCTATGTGGTCTCCAATGCATATCGCTTACAGGTTTGCTACAAGCTGTAGCAGCACCTAAAGCATCGGCTAAATCTTCAACTAAATGCCAGTTTTCAGGACCTTTTAAACCACGTCCACCACTGATTACAATTTCAGCTTCAGTTAATGGAATTTTACCAGTTACTCTGCTTACCTCAATCGATTTGGTAGTAAAATCAGCATCAGCTAAACCAGCTTCTTCATTTACTAAATTAACCGCTTGCGCATTTTCTAAAGTATTAAATGTATTGGGTGTAATGGCCAAAACTTTTATTGCTGTAGTTAAGTTTACATCGGCAAATGCTTTACCCGAAAATACACCTCTACGAACCACAAAACCATCAGTAGTATTTGGCATTGTAATTACGCCACTTGCAATTCCCGCTTTTAAACGTGCAGCTACACGAGGTGCAACTGATTTACCAGAATAAGTGTTTGAAATAACAACAATACTTGAACCTTCGGCCGATGCGGTTTTACAAATAACTTTTGCATAGGTTTCAGCATTAAATCCATTTAAATTATCGTGCTTAATACTCACTATTTTGTTAGCACCAAACTTGGCCAATTCAGCTAATTTATCATCAGAAACATTACCTGGCACTACCGCTGTAACTGTTCCATTGTGTGCTTGTGCAATTTGGCTAGCATAACTCACGGCCTCAAAAGCCGATTTTTTAAAGCTACCATCAATTTGTTCTGCAAATACTAATATATTCATATTTTATTTATTTAAAGATTTGAAGATTGAAAGATTACAAAGTTATAATCAATCAACTTTATTTAAATTTTTGTCACCCTGAGCGAAGTCGAAGGGCAAAATTTTAATTAGATAATTTTCGCTTCGTTGTGTAAAATGCCAATTAAAGTTCCGGCATCTTCAACCGAAATTAATTTTACTGAACCTTTTGGTGCAGGTAATTCAAAACTAACTGCAGCGCTAGTTAATTCAGAAGCTGTTGGTTCAACCACTTTTAAAGGTTTTGTTCTTGCAGCCATAATTCCACGCATATTTGGAATTCTTGGTTCCGTTAACTCCTTTTGAGCACTAACCACCAAAGGTAAATTGGCAGATACTGTTTCTCTACCACCATCAATATCACGTTCCATGGTAGCTGTATTTACATCAATTTCAATGCTAGTAATAACATTTACCGAAGGTAAACCTAACATTTCAGCCAACAAACCACAAACTTGTCCGCCATTGTAATCAATGCTTTCACGACCAGTAAATATCAAATCAAAATTTTGATCTTTAGCATAAGCAGCAATTTGTTCTGCCACAAAATAAGCATCGGTTGGTACTGCATTAATACGCACTGCATCTGTTGCACCAATAGCCAAAGCTTTTCTTATACTTGCTTCTGTATCGGCCAACCCAACAGTTATTGTAGTTACAGTTCCTCCTAATTTTTCAGTTAACTCCAAACCACGCGTTAACGATAATTCATCGTAAGGATTTATTATAAATTGAACACCTGTTGTATTAAATAGTGTATTATTTTCAGTAAAAGTTATTTTTGTTGTGGTGTCGGGCACATTGCTAACACAAACCAATATTTTCATATAATGATAATTTTGTTGCTATAAAGAACCGCAAAATTATTTAAAAAATGTTTTTAGCCTAATGCAAAATAATAGATTAACAAAACTAAAAGAAATGCTTCAAGAAACTCCCAACGATATTTTTTTAAATTACGCTTTGGCAATGGAATATAAGGGACTTAGCCAAACAGATAAAACCATTGAACAGCTTAATAAAGTGTTACTGCTTGATGAAAATCATGTACCCACTTTTTACCAATTAGGGGTTTTATGGAGCGAATGTAATGAAAATGATAAAGCTATTATGTTTTTAGAAAAAGGCATTGAAATTGCAAAACAACAAAAAGACCTTAAAACTGCTAATGAGTTTAGGGCTTTACTTGACGAATTATTATACTAAATGGCTTTAATAAAATTTTACCAAACAGCAGTATTAGAAGCAGGTTGCGATGAAGCAGGCAGAGGTTGCTTGGCTGGTCCTGTGTTTGCTGCTGCTGTTATTTTAGATAAAAACAAGCGCATAAAATACTTAGACGACTCGAAAAAATTAACGCATAAACAGCGAGAAGAATTGCGTTTTGAAATTGAAGAAAAAGCATTGGCTTGGGCAGTGGCAAGTTTTAACAATGAACAAATAGATGAAGTGAATATTTTAAAAGCTTCGTTTTTAAGTATGCACAAAGCCATTGATAAGTTAGCAATAAAGCCTGCACATTTAATTATAGATGGAAACAGATTTATACCTTATTTAAACATTGATCATACTTGTATAATTAAAGGCGATGCCAAATATCAAAGTATTGCAGCTGCTTCTATATTAGCTAAAACCCACCGCGATGAATTAATGCTAAAATACCATGAAGAATTCCCTAATTATGCTTGGAACGAAAACAAAGGCTATGGAACTTTAAAACACAGAGCATCGATTGAAAAATATGGCATTACACCATATCACCGCAAAACTTTTAGGTTATTAAAAGAACAATTGGAATTGTTTTAGTTTTAAATAAAAAAAGCCCTTGCAAATTTCTTTACAAGGGCTTTTTAGTAATTTTAAATTTATTGAATTACAATTTAATTTTTTCGCAATTTATTACTTCAATAACTTTTGAAGTACCGCTAGTTGTATGTCTCCAAACTACTACAACTACACTTAAATTATTTTTATTCCAAAATCTAACTGAACCAGTTGGAATATTTGAAGGAATAAAACCTAATAAAGTTTTTTCAACTATTTGTCCACTAGTTACTGCTCCACTAATTAAATCATCACCAAAAGCGCTAGTACAAAATTTACCTCTTAATACTTGATCGTGAATGAATGGTTTTACTTTAGTTCCATTTGCCACTTGATGATAACTAACTCCATCTTCAGTTACTAAAGCTGAAACTTTAAAATCTCCGTTGTCATCTTTTAAAAATTTAGTTCTTGTTTTAATATTATAAATACCATCTACTAAATTTGCAGAAACATTAACAGCAGCAACAGGAGCTGCTGAAGAAAAAGTATTTACATAACCAGAGTAAGTAGTTCTAGCAGTAGAAGCACTTCCGCTTGAAGGAGCGTTAGGTGGTACTAAAAATGTTGGAGCACTATAGCTACCTCCTGAAACAATTAATTGAATTAATTCACCTCCAGCAGTGTTAGGATCTGAAACATCTGCCATTGAATCTTTGGCAGGGGCATTGGTATGAATAGATACTCCAACTACTTTTTCTTTCATATTCAAATCATTAACTATGGCATTGTAATTTGGAATACCAGCTGAACCACAAGGATTACATTCTGAACCTGTGTAATAAAGGAATAATGCTTTTTTTGTACTTTTAAAAGTTTCAGGTGTGTTCGTGTCACCTGTTTTTGTTTCTTCTTTGCTACAGCTAGCAAATACTAAAGAAGCTGCAGTTAAAGTCAGCATTGAAAATTTTAAAAAATTGTTTTTCATTTTGTTTATTTATTTTGATTATAATTTTATTTTAAAATGCATATTTAAATTAAAATTGTTTAAATACCAAACTACAATTGTAATTTTTTTGATTACTGAATAAATGCATATTGCAAAATATTTGCACCCATTTTCAATGCTTGTTGTCTAACTGTTTCAGGGTCGTTATAAATGTCTTGGTCTTCCCAGCCATTTCCCAAATCGCACTCGTAAGTATAAAAACAAACTAACCTACCTTTGTAAACTAAGCCAAAACCTTGTGGTTGCTTGCCTTCGTGTTCGTGCACTTTGGGTAAGCCTTTATTAAAATCGAATTTTTGGTGATAGATAGGATGACTCCAAGGCAATTCAACAAACTCTAATTCTGGAAAAACTTTTTTCATTTCGCGTCTAAAAAACAAGTTCAATCCATAATTATCATCGGCATGTAAAAAGCCACCTGCCACTAAGTAATTTCTTAAATTTTCAGTTTCTTGTTTGTTTAAAACAATATTACCATGTCCGGTTAAATGAATAAATGGATAGTTAAAAATATCTTTACTCCCTACTTCAATTACATCTTCTTCGGGCATTAAGCCCATTTTTAAATTATCGTTACAAAATTTTATTAAATTAGGTAACGAAGTTTTATTGGCATACCAATCTCCACCCCCACTGTATTTGAGTTTAGCTATTTTTATACTAGGTTTTTGAATAAATGAGTAAATACCTAAAAGTACAAAAAATATGAATGTTAGCTTTATTTTATTTTTAATCATGTTGTTAAAATAATTGGTCGAAAATACAAAATTATAATTTACCTCTTGGATGAAAATTTGTTATTACTTCCTGCAAATAATCTTTACTTATATGGGTATAAATTTCGGTAGTGGTTATGCTTTCGTGTCCTAACATTTGTTGTACCGAGCGCAAATCGGCACCAGCCTCCACCAAACTAGTAGCAAACGAATGGCGCAAGGTATGCGGACTAATATTTTTTTTGATGCCTGCTTTTAAAGCCATTTCTTTTATTACTAAAAAAATATAAACCCTACTTAATTTTTTTCCTCTTCGGTTTAAAAAAATAATATCGTTGCAATCTTTATCTATTTTTAATTTGTTACGAATGCTATTTGTATAAATGTTTATTTCCTTTATTGCTCTTTCTGAAATAGGAACTAAACGTTCTTTATTGCCTTTACCAACTACTCTTATAAATTCATCTTTTTCGTAAATGTCGGTTATTTTTAAACCTATAACTTCGCTTACCCTTAAGCCGCAACTAAACATGGTTTCGATAATGGCATGGTTTCGAGTTGCTTCATCTTTACTTAAATCGAGCGTGGCAAGCATTAAATCAATTTCTGTAACATCTAAAGTATCGGGTATTTTACGCGTTACTCTTGGACTTTCTAATAGTTCAATGGGATTAATTGTAATGATATCTTCCATTAATAAATAATGGTAAAATGCTTTTAAGCCACTTATAATTCGAGCTTGGCTGGTATTGTTTATGCCCAATTCATTTATAAATTTTAAAAAATCTCTGAAAATATGTATGGTAAGTTCGCTTGGTTGTTTTTCAATTTCTTTTATGCTTAAAAATTGACACAGTTTTTCAACATCTCTAACATAAGCTTCAATGCTATTGCCTGCTAGCGATTTTTCTAATTGCAAGTATGCTTTAAACCCATTTATGTATGAATGCCACACGTTTTATAATTTTGAATGTTGAATTATGCCCTTAGACTCCGCTCAGGGTGACAGTTGATTTTGAATGTTGAATGCTAAATTATGAATAAAATAGATTAATTAATCATATACACCTAGGCACCTAAAGACATAAACACTTAAAAACTTAATCACTTAAAAACTTAATCACTTAAACACTTTTTAAACTAAGAAACTTTTAAACTTAAATCAATGCTTTTGGCGGAGTGGGTTAATGCTCCAACTGAAATAAAATCGACTCCCGAAGCAGCAAAACTTTGTATGGTTTCAATGGTAATTCCTCCACTTGCTTCGGTTTCAAATTTTCCATCAATTAAAGTTATAGCATCTTTTAATAATTCAGGAGTAAAATTATCGAGCATTATTCTGTTAATTCCTCCAACGTTTAATACTTGTTGTACTTCATCCAAATTTCTTGTTTCTACCTCTATGTTTAAATTTAAATTATGCTCCTTTAAATAGACATGTGTTTTTTCAATGGCTTGTTTTATTCCACCTGCAAAATCAATGTGATTGTCCTTTAGCATAATCATATCGTAAAGCCCAATTCTATGGTTAAAACTGCCTCCAATTTTTACTGCATATTTTTCGAATAAACGCATACCGGGTGTGGTTTTACGTGTATCTAATACTTTGGTATTATAACCATTTAATAAACTGCTTATTTTTTTGCTTTGTGTGGCAACACCGCTTAATCGTTGCATAAAATTAAGCACCAATCTTTCGGCTGTTAATATTGAAATTGATTTGCCAACAACTGTAAAAACAGTATCTCCTTTTTTTATTTCATTGCCATCAATATAGTTACTTTTAAACTCAAGTGATTTATCAATTTTATTAAAAATATATTCAGCTAAGTCTAGTCCACAAATAATGCCATCATCTTTTGCTAAACAATATGCATTTCCAATTTTATCATTGCCAATACACGCCAAAGAACTATGGTCGCCAGAGCCTATATCTTCTCTCAATGCAATATCAATTAGTGCTTGCACATCGGTTAATTGTAATAACTCTCTCATAAATTTTAGTAAAATTTAAATGCGTTTGTAAGTTTTAAAAAGGCTTTTAATTTTTAAACTTATTACGCCTAAAATAGCTTCTTTAAAAATACCTTTACTCATTTTTGATTCACCTTGGGTTCTATCGGTAAATATTATTGGTACTTCCACTATTTTAAATCCAAATTTTGAAGCAGTATATTTCATTTCAATTTGGAATGCATAACCTCTAAATTTTATATTATCTAACTCAATGGTTTCTAATAATTTTCTACGATAACAAACAAAACCTGCAGTTGTATCTCTTATATTCATACCTGTAATCAAGCGAACATAGCTACTTGCGTAGTAACTCATCAACACTCTGTTCATAGGCCAATTTACTACATTTACTCCAGTAATGTAACGCGATCCAATCGCCAAATCAGCTCCTTCATTGCAAGCATTATAAAGTTTAATTAAATCATCAGGATTATGGCTAAAATCGGCATCCATTTCAAAAATAAAATCATAATCTTTTTGCAAACACCATTTAAAACCAGCAATATAAGCTGTTCCCAAACCATTTTTTTCTTTACGTGGCAGTAAAAATAAACGTGGAAATTCAGATTGTAATTTTATAACAATTTCTCCAGTTCCGTCAGGCGAATTATCATCTACAATTAGCAAATCAAATTCGGGTTGCAAACTCATTACTTTTCTAATAATGTTTTCAACATTTTCTAATTCATTGTAAGTAGGAATAATTACTATTTTGTTGTTCATAAATTTCTTCAATAATAAACTTAAACGATTTATTTTACAATTTACATTATTATTGAAGTGAAAAATTAATAAATTATTTTGAATAAAGGTGCATTTTTTGACAGAGATGGTGTTTTAAATTATGAAATTGGCGACTATATTAAACAATTTCAGGACTTTAAAATTTTACCTCATGTTTACAACAATTTAAAAAAATTATACGATAATGGTTATTTAATTTTTGTAATAACCAACCAAGGTGGTATTGCTAAGAAACAATATTCGAAAAAAACGTTGAATGAAATGCATGATTTTTTACAACAAGAATGCATAAAACATGGATTTGAATTTACTGAAATGTATTTTTGCCCACATCACCCAGAAACAAGCAATTGTCTTTGTAGAAAACCAGGGAGTATTATGGTAGAAAAAGCCATTGCGAAATACAATATAAATAAAGAAAAAAGTTTTATGGTGGGCGATAAAGAAAGAGATGTAACATGTGCAAACGATGCTGGAATTAGGGGATATTTAATTGAAGCAAACGAAGATTTTATTGATATTGTAAACAAAGAATTAAACTAATATTTTTATTTATTAAATGAAATTATTTATAATAAAATTAAGCCTACTTTTATTTTTACTTTTAACCAACCTTAATGTATTTAGTCAATCGTTTACCTTACACGATGGCGATACAATAAATGTAACAGTTAATGGAAAAAAACAAGGTTTTTGGCGCTATTATTGGCCTAATGCTGATTTGAAATATGAAGTGTTTTACGAAAACGATGAAAAGCAAGGCATTGAAATAAAATTTTATGATGCACAAGATTGCATTGAATTAAGTAATACTTTTAAAAATGGGGTATTAGATGGCCCGAGCACATCGTTTTTTCCAAATTGCAGCACTCGTTGTGAAGAAGTTTACAGAGATGGTTTAAAAAATGGCTATGAAAGATGTTATGATAATGCAGGTTTTATGCTTACTGAAGGTAATTTTGTAAAAGGCGAACTAGCTGGTTCTTATGCACATTACAATAAAAAGGGATTTGTTACCTACGAAGCCCCAACCAAAGAAGCTATTACTACAATAAAATTTGATAAATTTATTACTGGAGAATACAAACTCAAAGATTCAACTATATTTTTTGCTTTTAAACGCAACCCTAACTGGAAAAAAATATCGTTGGTGGTTGATATGACAGGTAGTATGTTTCCTTACATAGGCCAATTGTTAATTTGGTATAAACAAAACTATGAAAGTGAAAAAATATTGTATTACACATTATTTAACGATGGTGGCGAAATGAAAGACGAACTTAAGAAAGTGGGTGCAGCAGGGGGAGTTTATAGTTTTGAAGCAAAAGATTTTAAAAAATTTAAGCGCGATGTAGATGATACCAGAAAAAAAGGAGGCGAAAGGCAAGGGGGCGATGAACCTGAAAACGACTTGGAAGCTGTTTTTAAATCGATAACTACGTTAAAAGGTTTTAGCGACATTGTTTTGGTTGCCGATGACAGCCCAGTAAGGGACATGGCATTATTAAAAAGAATTAAAAAACCTATACACGTAATAATTTGTGGTACTGCAAAAGGCATTAATTCAGAGTATTTAAAAATTGCTTATCAAACCAAAGGCAGTATTCATACAGCAAACTCCGACTTAGATATGAAAAAACTTGTAAA
>CAMCEM010000073.1 GCA_945873755.1 Chitinophaga pinensis
TGAATCAATGTAAATCCAACGGTTGTCATTGGTTTGTCCATTGTTTACATGTCCTTTTTGGTTTAATGCTGGAACTGCTTCTGCACCGCTCCAAGCATCACCATTGATAATTTTGAATTCAATTGTTTGTCCTGCATTAATTTCGAATACCATTCCGTAATGGTTTGCAACTCCTGGAACAGGGAATAATGTTGAAGTGTTAGGACTCCAACCTTGAAAATTTCCTGCAACGTGAACACCTGCAGATCCAACTGTTTGGCCTGTCATGTCTACCACGAAGGCTACTTTTTTTGCAAATACTCCGCATGTTGCGAATATTGCTGTTGTCATTAGTAAAAACTTTTTCATTTATTTTATTTTAATTTTAGTGGTAGCAATTTACAATCAAATTATATAAAAAAACAAATTTTGTTTGTATTTTTTTATATAAAAAATTATTTTGCAATCATAAAAATAAAATAAATGTATAAAATCTTACTATCTACTTTAAAAACTCCACTCACTTTTTTCTTCCTTATAATTACTCTATCATCTTTAAAATCTCAAATTGTATCAATTAATCCAACTTTTGCAACTTCAGAAACAAATAATGTGGTGTTAACATTTAATGCCGACCAAGGAACTGCAGGATTATTGGGGCAATCAACCATTTATGCGCATACCGGTGTAATTACAAATTTAAGTACTTCATCAAGCGATTGGAAGTACGTGCTTACAAATTGGACAACCAATTTACCAAAAGCCCTGTTAACAAGAGTAGGAACTACCAATGCTTATACTTTAAATATTGGTAATATTAGAAGTTTTTATGGTGTGCCAAGTGGTGAACAAATTTTGAAACTAGCCATGGTTTTTAGAAATACAGATGGAAGCAAAGAAGGAAAAGCAATTGGTGGGGCTGATATTTTTGTAGATATAAATCAAGGTGGGTTTCAATTAAAAATTAATTCACCAGTTAAAGGAACGTTTTATAATTTAATTGATAGTGTAAAAATAAATTGTTCTTCATCTGATTTGGGTGACTTAAAATTATATGCAAATGGTAATTTGTTAAAAAGTGTTACCAACGACAGTGTTTTAAAATACGACAATGTTTACAGTAATATAAGTAGTAGTAAAATAAATTTAGTTTTAGAAGGAACTAAAAATGGAAACAAATTTTACGACACAAGTTACATTATTAATAGAAATACAAGTAACATAGCTGTTTTGCCTAGTGGAACGGTTGATGGAATAAATTATATAAACGATACTTCTGTTATTTTACAATTATTTGCTCCTTTTAAAAACTATGTGTATGTTGTTGGCGATTTTAATAATTGGGAATTCGATCCAAATTATCAAATGAATAAAACACCCGATGGCAATAGATATTGGATAAGAATTAATGGCTTAAAGAAAGGCGTTGAATATGGTTTTCAATACAGCATTGATGATGTTCAAATGAAAGTAGCAGACATTTATGCAGATAAAGTATTAGATCCTTTTAACGATAGATGGATTTCAAATAGCACTTACCCTAATTTAAAACCCTATCCTAATGGAAAAACAACTGATGTAGTTTCTGTTTTAGAAACTGGTCAAACAGCATTTAATTGGACGGCTCCTAGTTTTACAAAACCACTTAACGATAAGTTAGTTATTTACGAATTGTTATTAAGAGATTTTATTGGCAACCACGATTTTAAAACTTTAAAAGACACTTTAAGTTATTTAGAAAGATTGGGAGTAAATTGTATTCAATTGATGCCAATTATGGAATTTGAAGGAAATGAAAGTTGGGGTTACAATCCAATGTTCTTTTTTGCTTTAGATAAATATTATGGAACAAAAAATGCTTTTAAACAATTTGTAGATGAATGCCATAAAAGAAAAATTACAGTTGTATTAGACATTGCATTGAATCATTCATTTGGGCAAAACCCTCAAGTGAGAATGTATTTTGATAAAAATGCCGGACAGTATGGACAGCCAACTTCAAGTAATCCATGGTTCAATCAAATTGATAAACATCCTTTTGGAGTTGGATATGATTATAACCACGAAACTCAACCTACTAAAGATTTTACGGATAGAGTTATAAAATATTGGTTAACAGAATATAAAGTTGATGGATATCGTTTTGATTTGTCTAAAGGGTTTACTCAAAAAAATACACTAGGAGATGTTGGTGGGTGGGGTGCTTACGACCAAAGTAGAGTTGATATTTGGAACAGAATAAGAAATGAAATCATAAAATATGCACCAGATGCTTATTTAATTTTAGAGCATTTGGGCGATAACTCTGAAGAAAAAGTATTGGCAAATATGGGTTTTATGCTTTGGGGAAAAATGACTGAAAACTATGCAGAAGCCAATATGGGTTATAACAATGCAAAAGCAGATTTAAGCTGGGGAAATTATAAAAACAGACAATTTACATTTCCTAATTTAGTAACTTATGCCGAAAGCCACGATGAAGAAAGAATAATGTATTCAACATTACAATTTGGAAATGCTGCTGGAGGTTACAATACAAAAAATTTAAATACAGCTTTAAAAAGAACAGAAGCTTATCACGCATTATTAATACCTCAAAAAGGTCCAAAAATGATTTGGCAAGGTGGAGAATTTGGTTATGAAATTTCTATTAACACAAATGGAAGAACTGGGAATAAGCCTTTTAACTGGACTTACCAATTAAACTCGAATAGAATGGCAGTTTATAATACTATTAGCAAGTTAAGTAAATTGAAACAACATGTTTCGTTTGGATCGGATAATTATAGCTACAATGTAAATGGAACCGGTAAGTTTTTAAAAGTAAATCACGACAGTATGAATTCAATAATTGTTGGAAATTTTGATGTAGTGAGCTTGAATATAACACCAGTTTTTCAACACAGTGGTTGGTGGTATAATTATATGACCAACGATTCAATTAATATAACTAATGTAAATACAAGTATTGCCTTACAACCTGGAGATTTTATTGCTTACACAGATGTTAATTTAAATAAAGGAAAAATAATTGTAAAAGATACCTCAGGTACTTTTATTAATGAAGCAACTAATCAATTAAATTTTAAAGTTTTTCCAAATCCTACCTCTCAAAAAGTAAATGTTTCAATCAATTTTGAAAATTATTCTAACTTAGAATTAGGCATTTACGACTTGGTTGGTAAAAAGGTATTTGAATTTAATAATAAAAATGAATACTTTTATGGGGAACAAATTTTTAATTTTGACCTGTCAAAATTAGATAAAGGAATATACTTTATTAGTTTACAAACAAACTTTGGAAAATCGTCAGCTAAACTACTCCTTAACTAAATTTAAAGCTTGTTATCATTTTATTTATTTAATTAAATAAATTATTATCTATAAAAAACAAAACAATATAAAAATATGAAGAGAAGATTACTATTAATGCTTGTGAGTTTTTGTTTATCAGTTCAAGTTTTTGCTCAAAGCATAAAAGGACGAGTTGAAGATGAAAAGAAAGTACCAATTGTAGGGGCTACAGTGATTATTGAAGGAACAAAAAAAGGAGCTTTTACCGATGATAAAGGAGTTTTTGAAATAAAAGATGTTAAAGTAGGAAAGTACAAACTTAAAATTTCGAGTTTAGGTTCAAATACTGCTTATAGAGATGTTGAAGTTACAGGAACAGGAGCATTTTTAAATGTGCAGTTAAAAGAAGATCAAAAGAAACTAGATGAAGTTGTTGTAGTTGGTTATGGCGTTCAAAGAAAAAGAGAAGTATCAGGTGCAGTTTCACAAATAAGCGGTAAAAACTTAAACGACATGCCTGTTCCAAGTTTTGAAAGTGCATTGCAAGGAAAATTAGCAGGCGTTAACGTTACTACAGGAAGTGGTTTAGCAGGTTCGGGTGCAGTTGTTAGAATTAGAGGTATTGCTTCAATAGGAGCAGGTGGCGATCCATTATATGTGGTAGATGGAATACCTATTACGCAAGATTATTTTTTAAATGGAAACAGTGGTGGAATGAACAACAATCCATTGTCATCAATTAATCCAAATGACATTGAATCGGTAGAAGTTTTAAAAGATGCAGGTGCCAGTGCCATTTATGGTTCGAGGGGTGCAAATGGAGTTATATTAATTACAACTAAACGCGGAAAAAAAGGTAGCAAAAAAGGACCTACAATTAATTTTACAGCTAGTTTTGGTACTTCGCAGCCAACTGCTTTGCCCAATATGCTTAATACACAACAATATTTACAACTAAGGCAAGAAGCATGGGAAAACGATGGAGGAACAGGAAGGGTTTGGTTACCCGGTTATTCTTCTGCACAATCATCGGCAGCTGCCAGAGAAGCAGCATACATTGCAGCAAGTAAAAATAATACCGATTGGGTAAAACTTACAACTCGGTTAGGAACAAAACAAAGTTACGATTTATCGTTGAGTGATGTATATAAAAAAATAAGTTACTATGCTGGATTATCATATAGTAATAACGAAAGTTATTTAGTTGGTAATAGTTTTTCAAGGCTTTCTGGTAGATTGAATTTGGATTTTAAAATTCATAAAAATATTAAAGTTTCAACTAATTCAAGTTTATCGCAAGGAAATAATTATAGAGTTAACAGTGCTTGGTCGGGTGGTTTAGGAGCAGCAATGAGCGAAGCGTTACCTATATACCCAGTAAGGTTTGGTGGTGCAAATGGCGATAGTACTTATTTTAGAAATGGAGCAAATCCTTTAATTGTACAAGAACAAAAATTATGGAGAGTTGGTGAAACTAGAGCAATTAATAACGTTGCAATTGATTATAACCCAATAAAGAATTTATACATAAGAGCGCAAGGTGGATATGATTATATGCAACTTTTAGATGACCAATATGATGGACCTAAGTTATTAAATATTGCTGATTCAGTAGGAGGGAATGCCCAAAGAAATGGAACTTATACTAACAATTTAAATTATTTTTTAACTGGTACTTATAATTATAAATTAAATGAAAACAGCAAATTGGGTTTAATGGTTGGTAACGAATTTCAAAAATCGACAGCTACTGTAAGGTTCCAAAGAACCGAAAAAGTTACAGCACCTTTTTATGAGCAGTTTCCAGATTCATTATATCAAAACCAAGTTGCCCCTGGAAGTGCTTGGGCGTTCTTAAGCTATTTTGGTAGATTGAATTATTCGTATAAAGATAAATATTTTGCTCAGTTAATTATGCGTGCCGATTGGTCATCGCGATTTGGTGAAAATTATAGAGTTGCATTTTTACCTGCTATATCTGCAAGTTGGGTAGTAAGTGAAGAAGATTTTTTAAGAAAAAACAAAACAATTTCTTATTTAAAATTTAGAGCCAGTGCTGGAAGAAGTGGAAATTCAAACATAAATGGAAATGCCCGTTTTTTAACTTTTAGAACTGATGGATTGTACAATCAAATGCCTATCACTTATCCAACACAAGCACCTAATCCTAACTTACGTTGGGAAACATCATTTATTTGGGATGCAGGTGTTGAGTTAGGTTTGTTTAACGATAGAATATTTGGAACTTTAGATTATTTTGATAGAAGAGTATCTGATGCAATTATTGAAAACTTAGCCATCTCACCCTCTTCAGGTATGGATCAATACACGGCCAATGTTGGGAAAATAACTAACAGAGGATTAGAGTTTGGTATTAAAACCAGAAATATGGTTGGTAAATTTAGATGGAGTACTGATTTTAATATTACTAAAATTTGGAATTCGATTGATGATATTGGAGCTTATTCGCAAGATGCTGTAAGTGGAGGAACAAATGATACAAGACCAATTATTGGCCAGCCAATTGGAACCAACTATTTAGTTCGTTTCAGCCATATTGATTCTCAAACAGGATTGCCAGTTTATTTAGATGTTAATGGAAATCCTACAAGTAAATGGGATATTAACGATAGACAAGCAGTTGGAAAAGTTTTACCAGATGCATCGGGTGGTATGACCAATACTTTTTCTTATAAAGGATTTGATTTGAGCATATTATTCAACTTTGTATTAGGAGGTAATATTTACGAGTCGTCAGCTAAGCGCCAATTAGGAGTAGTTACCAATTGGAATATGAGAACTGATTTGTTTGATAGATGGCAAAAACCAGGTGACAATGCTGCTTATGCTCGTTTAACTTTAAATGAAGCAAATTATGGTTCAAATACAGTTTGGATTAATACTACTCAGTTTTTACACGATGCTACGTTTGCTCGTTTAAGAAACATAACTTTAGGATATAATTTACAACAAAAAACTTTAAAAAAGTTAAAGCATGTTCGCTCGGTTAGATTAGCAGTTATAGCAACTAACGTTTTAACATTTACCCAATATCCTGGTTTAGATCCAGAAATAGCACGTGATTTTGAAAATGCAACCGATAGAAACATGAGTCCAAACATAACTTATTTAACCCCACCACAAGAGCGCACGTATTCGTTTCAAATTAATGTTGGGTTTTAATTAAAAGGAGATTTATAAATGAAAAATAATATTAAAATAATAATAGCAAGTATATTTTTAGTAGGCTTAAGTTCATGTGCAAAGTGGACAGAAATAAAACCAGAAGGTTTTTTATTAGAAGATGAAGCAGTAAAAAGCGGAGAAGATGTAAAAAGAATTGTTAATTCAACATACGATGCTTTGGCTAATCGTTTAAATGGAAATGCTCAAATATTTAATGAATTACTTGGAGATGAATTAGCGGATTACAACATAAATGGTGATAGACGTGAAATGTATACCAGAGGAGTAATTGCTTTTAACGGAACTTCAAACGATAATTTTAGAGGTATTTACCGTTGTATTTTTAGGGCAAATACTTGTTTGGAATACATTCAAAAATTTAACGATATTACTCCAACTGAAAAAAGCACATTAGAAGGAGAAATTAAGTTTATTAGGGCTTTATCGCATTTTGAAATTGCTAAATTATATGCGCACCCAATGGGAACTTCATCGTTAGTTGACGCTAATAAGGAGCAGTCAGGCATTCCACTTAGAACTAAAGTTTCAATAGAACCTGTTATAAGAAGTACTATTACACAAACGTATAATAATATTGCTGAAGATTTAATCTCAGCTATTGAATTATTGCCAGCAGTTCATCCATTAAATACTGCTAGAAAAGTATATGCCGATAAAAATGCAGCAAAAGCATTATTGGCAAAAGTATATTTTCAAAGCAATCAATATCAAAAATCTATTTTAGTTTTAGATGATTTATTGTCTGATGCAAGTTTAAAATTAAGCGATAGCTTAAATCATTTTGATAGTAAAAGTTTTAATTCAGAATATTTATTTCAGTTTGTAAGTACAGGAACAGGCGATAATAGAGGGGCTGCATTTACAGGGAATTATAGAACAGACAATGTTGCTGTTCCAAATTTACAAATATCGGCTTTGGCTTATAACTTTATGAAACAAGATACAGCTGACAAACGTTTAAATTTAATTAAAGTAATAAATAAAGGAAAACCAGATGAAGTATATGGTTCGGCAAAGTTTAATTTTGATTTTATTGATGTGCCTTATTTGTTGTTAACCGATATGTATTTAATGCGTGCAGAAGCTTTAGCAATTACTAACCAAAATCTTACTACTGCTGCTGCTGATTTAAATAAAATAATTAATCGTGCGTATGTTGATGCTTCAACAAAAGTAATGACAGGTTCAGAGTTGGCTGATGTAATTAAATTTAGGGTTAGAAACGAAAGAAGAAGAGAGTTTTTATTAGAAGGAGATAGAATTCAAACTTTTAAAAGAATAGGAGCAAATGGCGAAATACAAACACCTAACACAATTAGAAATGCTACCTTTAATTGTAATGGATTAATATTTGCTTATCCACAAACAGAAGTAACTATTGGTTTTTCACAAAACCCTTTACAAACTTGTAATTAATAATAAAATTGAATATGAAAAAAATAATAGTAATAATTAGCATTTTTATAAGCTTAGCAGCTTGTAAAAAAGAATTAAAAGAATTAGACCCACCATCGAGCAAGGTGGATGGAATAAAAGCAAGTTGGGAGTTATCAAGTTGTTCAATGATTGATGAATTATCGTTGGTTAAAGAAGCTACAACTATGGGCGATTTTTTTACGGTAAATCCGAGTAATAAAAAACCAAATATAAAATTTGATATCGTTTCAGGTGTAAGAACATACTCGGTTGATACAGCAAATGTTTTAATTAACTTTTTTGAAAATCCAACTGGAACATGGACTTTTGATAACGATGAATATCCTACTGAAGTTGTGTTTACCCCAACTGTTGGAACTGTTTTTAGTTTACCCCTTGGAGCTTCTGTAAGAACTGTTGATACTTATTTAAAGTTTAAAAAACCAGTTTACTGTAGTGGCGAATTAAAATTTTCATATGTGTTAGAGTTTAAAAGAAAGTAATTTAATTTATTAAAAAAATGAAAAAGATAATTATAATATTGACAATATTTTTTGGTTTATCAACGGGTAAATTATTAGCACAAGCCAATTGGATAGAACCTGAAAACCCTGACGTTACAAAAAAAATAAGGATTTATGTAGATTTAACTAAAACAACTAATCAAAGTTGTAAAGACAGTACAGGTCCATTTTATATATGGACATGGAATCCAAAAGAACATCCTATTGGTCATCCACTGGTAAATGGATCAGGTGAAAAAGCTTGGCAAAACTCAAATGATGCTTTGATTATGAAAAATGATGCTGATAAAGGACCTTTGGTTTGGTATTATGAAATGGTTCCAACAGAGTTTTATGAAGTACCAGCTGCCGATGTTTATAAAAAGGGTATTTCGTTATTGGTAAAAACTAAAAATGGAGGAGGGTATGGTGCTCCCGATGTTAAAACAGAAGATTTAAACTTCACTATAGAACCACCAAAAACTGATAGAGGTTCATTATATGCTACACCAAGCGCTATGGCTTTAAATGAGGTTGCAAACATTATTTATGATAATAACTTTGAGTTAAATGACTCAATGAAAAATGTAACTAACGATGTATTGTATATGTGGTTAAATGCAACTATAAAAGATACCTCAACTTCGGTTACTAGAACATTTGCACCGTCATCGTTTTTCAATACATCGTCAAATCAGCAATTAAAAATGATTAAGGTTGATTCAAAAATATATAGATTATCATTTATACCTAAAAAACTATTTAACGTAACATCTGACAAAGAAGTTATAACCCAAATAGAAGTAACTGTAAGAAGAGAAAATTACAATGGACCCAACGATAAAAGTGATGGACAGCCTAAAATTAAGTTTGCTTGTCAGTAAAGCAATTTGAAATATAATATAAATTTTAAAAATGCAATTTCCGAAAAGAAATTGCATTTTTATTTAAACCAAACTCAACTTGAAAACATTTATTTTAACAAACCGAATTTATATAACATGCTATTTTATATTTTTAATTTTAACAGGATTTTATTTATTAACTTACACAAGTGAACAATTTTCATTATATATTAATAGTGTTCATACCCCTTTTTTCGATATTTTTTTTAAATATGTGACTCATTTTGGCGAAGGTTGGTTTGCTGTTCCTATTTGTTTGTATTTGTTTTACAGGAACAAACAATGGGGTATATTGGCTTCAGTTATTAGTATATCGAGTGTAATAGTTTCTCAAACAAATAAACAATTGATTTTTGAAAATGCGCTTCGCCCTTCGTTGTTATTAAAAGATTATAAACTTAATTTTGTAGAAGGAGTGGAGATGGCGCATTACTTTAGCTTTCCTTCTGGCCACACTACTTTTGCTTTTGCCATTTTTACCTGTTTGGCATTAATTTATAAAAAACCATTGCTACAAATTTTATTTTTATTAAGTGCTATTTTGGTTGGCTTTTCAAGAATATACTTACTTCAACATTTTTTAAGAGATGTATTTGTAGGCTCTATGTTTGGTTTTACATTAGCTTTTACATTGTATTGGTTTATTATTGAAAGAAAACTTAAGATTAAATAATAATCAACTTTTTTTATACCTCTAACTTTTCAACTTCTATTACTTCGCCTGCTTGCATATTGTGTAAATGAATATTGCCTATACGCACCCTAAACAATCGTAAAGTGGGAAAGCCCACCGCTGCTGTCATTTTGCGAACTTGCCTAAATTTTCCTTGCGTAAGTGTTATAGACACCCAACTTGTGGGGCCATGTCTGCTGTCTCTTATTTTTTTTACTCTTGGTGCAAATGGTGGGTGAGTATTTAATGCAAATGCTTTGCAAGGAGTGGTTATAAATTTTATTTTTTTTGTGACAATTTCAACGCCAAGTTCTAATTTCTTTATAGCATCTAAGGTTATTAATCCATCTACTTGCGCGTAATATTCTTTTTCAATATTTTTTCCTCTTATCCTTTCGCTTTCTTTGCCATCGGTAGTTAGCAGCAAAAGGCCTTCACTGTCTTCATCTAATCTACCAATGGCCATTATACCTTCTGGAAAATTGTGTAACTCTCCTAACAATTTTTTCTTTTTAATATTTACCACAAATTGGCTTAAGTAGCCAAATGGTTTATGAATAATAAAGTGTTGGTGTTTTATAATTTCCAAAAGTTAAAGATGTTTTAAAGGGGTTAATAAATCGTCTAATCCATTCAGTTTTATTTCAAACATAGTTTCGAGCTGAACGCCTAATTTACCTTTAGGGAAACCATTTCTTTTTATCCATTCCAGATAATAAACAGGAATATTGCAAAGCAAAGTGCCTTTGTATTTGCCATAAGGCATTTTGGTATTTACAAGGCTTAATAAAATTTCTTTGTGGTTGTATTCCATTATTAATTTAGTGTGATGGTAAAAGTATAAATTATGTACTGAAATAAATAATTAGAAAAATTTAAGATAAATAAAATACAAAAATTAATTTCAATTCGTTTTACTTTCAATAAATTATAAAAAATATGAAATTAGAAAATTATTTTAAATTGCTATTGGTATTATTTTTTACCAACAACTGTTTTGCTCAAAGGCAAACATTTAACTATCGTGTAAATTTTGAAAATGATGAATTTACATTAAACGAAAATGCGCAATCTGTATTGAAAACCATTATTGAAAATGCAACCAAAAACACTTACTACGAAATTACATTAACCGCCCACACCGACAACAATGCCTCCAACCAATACAATAATAAACTGTCGGTAAATAGGGCAAATGCAGTTAAAACTTTTTTAATTCAAAATGCTATTAAATCAAATTTAATTGTTGCCAAAGCATTTGGTGAACAAAAACCATTAATTGAAAACAACACCGAACAAAACAAGGCTTTGAATAGGAGGGTGGACATTACTTTAAATGCTTTAAAATTTAATAACATGTCGCAGTTAATGAATCAAATTTCGCCCGAGTACAAACAGGAGTTTACTATAAACACCGCTAAACAAAACATTATTACAGGTAAAAATGGAACAAGTTTTACAATTCCGCCTAATTCGTTGGTAGATGAAAATGGGAAGGCAATAGAAGGGCAAGTTACTATAAGTATTTCGGAGTTTTTAAATCCTGCCGATGCGGCTTTTAATAATTTAACAACCTTAAGCAACGGAAAAATGTTGGAAAGCGGAGGTATGTTTACCATAAAAGCAAATATAAATGGGCAAGAACTAAAGTTGAAAGAAGGAACCAATGTGGAGGTTTTAATGCCAACTATAAATATGCAAAATGGAATGAATTTGTATACTGCTGTTACTAATAACGAAGGTATAAAAGAATGGAAACCCACTACAGTTCCATTTACCCCAAAAGAAAAAAAGAAGATTGTGCTTCCTTTTGTAAAGCTAGATTCAAAGTATTTTAAAAGTTTAAAGGTAGAAATAACTGAAGTAGAAGATAGTATTGCTTATAAATATAATTTACCAAAACCATATTATAAACCAGGCAATATTGGACCTATTCCTAAATACGCTTTACCAAATCCTGATATTGAATTTTCGTGGTTTGAACGTACATTTTATCCAAAATCATTATTAGAAAAAAAGTTAAATACTTTGATAGAAAACAATAAGATAAAATTTGAAAACCGGATGAAAATGTATGTACTAAAAAAAGAAAAATACGAACAAAATTTAGCCAAATACAAATTAGATTCAATAAACTTTGAGGTTAAAGAAAAGGAAAAATTAATGGAATGGGCAAATAAACAATACAGTATAAACCAACAATTAATTGAAAAATTTTATAAAACGAAGTGGAACAATGGCATTAATAAATTTGTGGAAGAAAACGAAAATAACCAGTTAACCATGGCTAATATTAAGGCTAATTTTATAAGTAAAGTTAGAGGTAATAATATTAAAAATAATTTTTTTTACAGGCACATGAATATAAAAAATTTAATTGAAAAAATAAATGATATGCCAATGGCAAATATTATTAAAAATTATGGAAATAAAAACGAATTGAACTTATTACAAAATGCAGATAAAGAGTTATTTTATTATAATAACGAAGAAAATGAATTTGCCTCAAACCAAATAAACGAAAACGAAAAATTGAATGAAATACTTTCAAAAGCCGACAATGAAATTTATACATTAAGAGTAAAAGCGGGTGTGTATTCCAACGAAGCAATAGGTTCGGTTTACCGCACTTCGTTAAGTAGTTTTGGCGAATTTAATTGCGATAGATTTAGCAGTTTGCCCGAAAACCAAATGGCTAATATTATAATTCCATATAATGGAAATGCCAGGGTTTCGTTTTACATACCTAAATATAACAGTTACTTAACAGCCTATAAAAATTCATCGAAGCAATTCGAAGTAAAAGTGCCAAGAGGACTTGAAATAAAAGTTATTTTCTTGGCTTTTGATGAGGAAACAGGACCATTGCTTCAAATTACTAAAGAGGTTTTTAAAGGAAATAAAGTATTAGAATTAAACCCCAAAGAAGTTAATTTAAACCAAATAAGAAATGCAATTGCTAGTATTTAATTAAAAAAAAAGAGGCTGTGTAAATTTTATACAGCCTCTTTTTAAAATGTATTTTATAAAAAATTAAGCTTGTTTTACTAATTGAATTTCGCAATTAATTCTTACTTCTTCACTTACTAAAACACCTCCAGTTTCTAATGCAGCATTCCAAACTAAACCAAAATCAGTTCTGTTAATTTCACCTAAAATACTAAAACCTGCTTTTAAATTACCCCAAGGATCTTTCATAAAACCACCATTTTCTACATCTAGTTGTATTGATTTGGTAATGCCTTTAATGGTTAAGTTCCCAGTTAATGTATAATCATCTAAACTATTTAATTTTAATTCGGTAGCTGAAAAAGTAATAATAGGGAAATTTTCAGCATCAAAAAAATCAGCACTTTTTAAGTGACTATCTCTTTGCTCGTTGTTGGTGCTCACTGAATTTACATTTGCTTTAAACTCAATTTTTGCATCCAAAAAATCATCATTATCTGTTTCAGCAGTTACTTCAAAACTGTTAAATGAACCTGATACGCTGGTAAACATCATGTGTTTTACTTTAAAACCAATCTCTGAATGTGTGGGGTCTAATACCCATTTTGTTGTTGTCATGTTTTTTTTATTTTTTTAATTGTTTAATTGTTGAATTGTTGTCCTTCGACTTCGCTCAGGATGACAGTAAATTTTAGAATAATGAGTTTAACTAAGTACTAAAAACTAAGAACTAAGTACTTTAAACTACTTCCATTGGAACTTCCATAATCAATATTTCTGCATTTTGAGAAAGTGCTTTTATTTCTATATTTTCAGTGTATGTAAATCCAATGCCATCTCGCATGTTTACTTCATTATTATTAATTAGTAAATTACCATTAAGTATAAAAATATAAACACCGTTTTCAATGTTTTTAGTTTTATATTTTGTAGTAAATTCGTTATCAAATTTACCCATAAAAAACCATGCATTTTGGTAAATCCAAACTCCCTCATCGTCCTTATTAGGCGAAAGAATTTGTTGTAATTTATTGTGTCTATCGTTTAAGTTTAGAGTTATTTGATCGTACCTTGGTGTTACATTTTTTTTATTTGGAAAAATCCAAATTTGTAAAAATTTCACCAATTTGTCTTTGTTTTTATTGTACTCGCTGTGGTATATTCCTGTTCCTGCACTCATAACCTGAATATCGCCACATTTTATTAATGTTTCATTATTCATACTGTCTTTATGCTCCAAATCACCCTCCAAAGGAATACTTATTATTTCCATATTTTCATGCGGATGTTTTCCAAATCCCATACCTGCAGCTACTACATCATCATTTAAAACCCTTAACACACCAAAATTCATCCTGTCTGGATTATAATAGTTTGCAAAACTAAATGTATGTTTACTTTTTAACCAACCATGGTCGGCATTTCCACGTGTTTCTGCTTTATGTATTATTATATTACTCATAATTTGTAATACAAATGTGCGCATTTTTTTTTAATTAAAACATTGAACTATGACAAGAAAATTTAATATTTAAAGAAAAGAATTATTTTCAATTTTACTTTATGATATAAAAGAAATGCCCAAGTAGGATTGCTGTATAGTGCTGTAGAACCTTATTTGGAGTTTTGGGTATTTTATTAAAAAATCAAGGTATTTATCTTTTGCTGATTTTGTGTAACTTTCAATTAATATATTTTGTGTCGAATATCAATTTCTTTGAACCACCTAAATACTCGTTCAAATTTTGGTGCTTTATAAAGCAGTTTGAATATAGTTTCGTTTTTTAAAAGTAGTTCTTCAGACTCTTCTAAATTTTCATTAAATACTTTGCTTGACAATTACTTTTTAGCCATTTTTAAAAGTTTAATTTTACTTATTGGCTTTGGTCATAAAATGTTTTTAAAATAAAAAGTAAAGTTAGTTTTACATATAATTTAGTATTCATTTATTACAGTTTATTGAGGGGGGCTCCAAACTTAACAGATTAATTCTTTTTGTATTTAAAGTAAATGGTTACCCTCATTAAATATTAATATTTTTACAAATAATTATAAATATACACATTATATTTTTGATTTTATATTTAGTATTTGGATTGTTGTTTTCAGTTTTGATTACTTTTTTTGTGAAATATCTCAAAAAAAAAGCTACTCCAAATTTTGGAATAGCTTTTATATGTTTTTATATTTCTTTATTATTTTGTTTCATATATAACTTCATTATTTCTGTATTTTTCTTTGTTTTCATACCAGTCACTATAATTTTTGCCATTTGATTGTGCCCATTCTGCAAAATTTAAATATGCTTTTATAAAGTCAATTTTTTCTATGCTGTAAGGTATTTCTTCAGGAACATTTAAAGCCCAAGGTAAATTAGTTTTCGATCTGTAATAATTGCCTTCTTTGCTATTATCTGCTTCTGTACCAAATATTTTAGAATTTACTTTCTCACTTGGTGCATAGCCTGGTAAGTGTAATTCATTTCCTCTTTCTTGGTTAATTATAATGAAAGGGTTGAAGTTAGCTGGTGTAAATTCTTTGAAAGAAACTGCTCCATTTGGTGCCTTTCCACTTTCATCCATAAATTTAACACTGAAAGAAATGGTAGTAGGTTTTGTAT
>CAMCEM010000074.1 GCA_945873755.1 Chitinophaga pinensis
CCATATTAAAATGAATGAAAAAGAACCAAATAATGATCTAAATAAAAGTTATAGTGCATATAGTAAAGTTTTAAGTTTGCTTATTCAAGTAATAATTTTTATGGTAATTTTTGCTTTTTCTGGAAATTGGCTCGATAACTATTTTGTACATAAAATTCCTTACCTAACTATTTTAGGTGTTTTTTTGGGAATGGGCTTAGGATTTTATAATTTAATTAAAAACTCTTTAAAGGATAATAAATGAAAATATTAATTCAATTTTTTTTGTTTACAATAGGGTTATCCATTTTACTAGGAATTAGCACTTTAAAAGCTGTAGAATATTGGAATATTCCTTTAAATGAGGCTGATGCAATTAATTGCATTACTTATTATTGTTTCTTAACTTGTTTAGTGTTTTATATCAGTTATTTGGGTTTTAAAAAAGGACCACAACAATATATTTTATATTCTTATGCGTCCTTAGGTATCAGATTTTTAAGCGGTTTGCTATACATTTTGTATTATACACTTACCCATAAAATACATCAAAATGCATTTGCAATTTATTTTTTATTGCTTTTTATTTTATTCATAGTGTTTGAAATTTATAATCTTACTACTAAATTGCGCTCCGATTCAGCTAGAAAAGAAGACCAAAATGACTCATATAAATAATTTGAAATCAATACAATACATCATAAAAAAAGCCATTTTTACAATAGTATTTTCTATCGTTTCATTATTTTCATTTGCAAATCACGATACAACTCACTTAGCAACTGCTAATGTTCATGAAGAAAATAATGGTGAAGAAAAATTTGATATCAACAAAACCATTATGGAACACGTTGCCGATGCACACGATTGGCATTTATGGGGACATACTAGCATTCATTTACCAGTAATATTATATACAAATAAAGGTTTAGATATTTTTTCAAGTGGAAAATTTAACCATGGACATGACATATATGTAGGAAAATATGCTTACAAAATGGAACACGAAAAAATTCATGCTGTGGATGAAAATGGAAATGTTTTAGAAGATGTAAGTGTTTTAGATTTTTCAATTACCAAAAATGTAGCTACACTATTAATAACAGTATTTGGTTTAATATTAATTTTTTTAACTGTTGCTAATGGTTACTCAAAAAGAGGAATTGGAGCTCCAAAAGGAATACAAAGTTGGTTAGAACCAATTATATTGTTTGTAAGAGATGATATTGCTACACCTAACTTAGGAAAGCATACCAATAAATACATGCCTTACTTGCTAACGGTATTTTTCTTTATTTGGTTCAATAATATGTTAGGTTTAATTCCATTTTTTCCAGGAGGAGCTAACGTAACTGGAAATATTGCTGTAACCATGGTACTTTCGGTAATAACTTTTGTACTAACAAACATAAACGCTAAAAAAGCATATTGGAGTCACATATTTTTACCACATGTTCCATTGTGGTTATATCCATTAATGATTCCTGTTGAAATTATTGGAATTTTCACAAAGCCATTTGCATTAATGATTCGTTTATTTGCAAATATTACTGCTGGACACATTTTAGTGTTAAGTTTAGTATGCTTGGCTATATTATTTAAATCGTTTGCAGTTGGTTTTGCTACTACACCGCTTATTGTATTTATCAGTGCTATTGAATTATTGGTTGCTTTTTTACAAGCTTTTATATTTACTATTTTATCAGCCCTTTTTATAGGAATGGCAGTAAACATTGAAACTGAAGAAGCACATCATTAATAAAATAAATAAATAAAAATTTTTAAACTAAACTAAATAATAAATAAAATGACAGGAAGTATCGCTGCAATCGGAGCTGGACTAGCCGCAATCGGAGCTGGACTAGGTATTGGAAGAATTGGTGGATCTGCTATGGAAAGTATGGCTAGACAACCAGAAGCTGCTAACAAAATTCAAACTACAATGTTAATTGCTGCTGCTTTCGTTGAAGCAGTTGCTTTATTTGCAGTAGTTGTTTCTTTGTTAGGAAACGGATAATTACCATTACCAATTAAAAAAGCCCGGTTCATTTTTTAATCGGGCTTTATTTTATTCTAAAAAAATTAAAAAAATTAATATACAATGGAATTAGTAACCCCTAGTATTGGTTTGTTGTTTTGGAGCGCCTTGGCTTTTTTTATCTTAATGTTTGTATTAGGTAAATTTGCTTGGAAACCAATTACACAAGCTTTAAAAGAAAGAGAAGACAGTATTGATGAAGCTTTAAAATCGGCTGAAACCGCTCGCAAACAATTAGAAAGTTTAAAAACAGACAACGAACGTTTGTTACAAGAAGCTAGAATTGAACGTGATAAGTTAATGAAAGAGGCAAACGAAATTAAAGATCAAATTTTAGCGAAAGCTAAAAGTGATGCAAAAAGTGAAGGAGATAAAATGATTAGCGCTGCTAAAGAAGCAATTGAAATGGAAAAAGTAAATGCCATGAATCAATTAAAAACGCAAGTTGCTAATTTGACAGTTGATTTAGCTGAAAAAATATTGCGCAATAAAATGGAAGACAGAAGCCTACAAGAGGTTTTTGTGAATGATAGTTTAAAAAATATTACACTGAACTAAAAATTATATGTCGAATTTTAGAGTAGCTAGTCGTTATGCAAAATCTTTAATTGATTTATCAATTGAACAGAATATTCTTGATGTAGTATGTGGCGATATAAAATTATTGAACAACACTATTCAACAAAATGAGTCCTTAGAAAACTTACTTAAAAGTCCGGTTATTAAAGGAGATAAAAAAATGGCAATTATTACTCAAATTTTTGATAAATCTTTTAATAAGTTAACAATGTCGTTTGTATTAATTATTACACGCAAACACCGTGAAATAATTTTAGCAACTATTTGTGAAGCATTTATTGCACAATATAACGATATTAATAAAATTGCAACTGCTACAGTAAAAACTGCAGTTGAAGCATCAGCAGAAATTAAAGCTGAAATACAAAACTTTTTACAACAACAAAGCGGCAAAAGCGTAGAATTAAAAATGTTAGTTGATTCTTCATTAATTGGAGGAGTAATGATTCAAATGGAAGACCGTTTGTATGACGCAAGCATTTCCGGAAAATTGCGCGAAGCCAAAAAACAGTTATTAAACACATATATCTCAAAATAAACAAAAATTAATTATGGTAGAGATTAGACCTGACGAAGTATCAGCAATTATCAGAGAGCAATTAAGCAACTTTAAAACAGATGCTGAATTACAAGAAGTAGGAACAGTTCTTCAAGTGGGCGATGGTATTGCCCGTATTTATGGATTGACAAAAGTGCAATCGGGAGAACTAATTGAATTTGCTAATGGAGTACAAGCAATTGTATTAAACTTAGAAGAAGATAACGTAGGAGCTGTATTATTAGGCTCAAGTGATTCAATTATAGAAGGTGATACTGTTAAAAGAACAGGAAGAATTGCTTCTATTAAAGTAGGTGAAGGAATGGTTGGCCGTGTTGTTAACACAATTGGTTTACCTATTGATGGAAAAGGACCTATTGCTGGTGAATTATTCGATATGCCTTTGGAACGTAAAGCTCCAGGTGTTATTTACCGTGAACCCGTTAAAGAACCATTACAAACTGGTATAAAAGCGATTGATGCCATGATTCCAATTGGACGTGGACAACGCGAATTAGTTATTGGTGACCGTCAAACTGGTAAAACTGCTGTTTGTATTGATACCATTATTAATCAAAAAGAATTTTTTGAAGCTGGTAACCCTGTATATTGTATATATGTTGCCATTGGTCAAAAAGCATCTACAGTTGCACAAATTGTAAATACATTAGAGTCGAATGGAGCAATGAAGTATACTATTGTAGTTACTGCTACTTCATCAGATCCTGCTCCTATGCAGTTTTATGCGCCAATGGCTGGTGCTGCAATTGGTGAGTTTTTTAGAGATTCGGGCAGACCTGCTTTAGTAGTTTATGACGATTTGTCGAAACAAGCAGTTGCTTATCGTGAAGTTTCATTATTATTACGCAGACCACCAGGACGTGAAGCTTATCCTGGAGATGTGTTTTATCTTCACTCTCGTTTACTAGAGCGTGCTGCAAAAATTAATGCTACCGATTCTATTGCTCAAGCAATGAACGATATTCCAGAATCAATTAAGCATTTGGTTAAAGGTGGTGGTTCATTAACTGCTTTACCAATTATTGAAACTCAAGCTGGTGACGTTTCCGCATACATTCCAACAAATGTAATTTCTATTACCGATGGACAAATTTTCTTAGAGTCAAATTTATTTAACTCTGGTATTCGTCCTGCTATTAACGTAGGTATTTCGGTATCGCGTGTGGGTGGTAATGCGCAAATAAAATCAATGAAAAAAGTTGCTGGTACTTTAAAATTAGACCAAGCACAGTATCGTGAACTAGAGGCTTTCTCTAAGTTTGGTTCTGACTTAGATGCAGCTACAAAATCGGTTTTAGCTAAAGGCGCACGTAACGTTGAAATTTTGAAACAAGGACAATTTTCACCTCTTCGTGTTGATCAACAAGTAGCTATCATTTACTTAGGAACTAAAGGTTTATTATCGAACGTTCCTGTAAATAAGGTTCGTGAATTTGAAGCTGAGTTTTTAAGTTTTATGGAAAATAAGCATAAAAATACCTTAGATGATTTGAAAAAAGGATTATCTGACGAAGCAGCAGCAACTATTGAAAAAGTTTGTAAAGAACTTTCAGCAAAATACGTAGGTTAAATATTAAATTTTAGTAATTGGCAATAGGTTATTGGTTTAAAAATCAAAACCTATTCCCAAAGGCTAAGAGCTTTTACAATAAAAAATGGCAAATTTAAAAGAAGTTAGAATAAGAATTACCTCGGTTACTTCAACCCAACAAATAACCAAAGCTATGAAATTAGTTTCGGCTACTAAGTTGCGAAGAGCTCAAAATGCAATTACTTTAATGCGTCCTTATGCTGCAAAGTTAAATGGCATTTTAAGTAATTTGTCTGATAGTATTGATGTTGATTCATTAAAAATTTTCTTTGATGAAAGACCGGTTAAAAATGTACTATTAGTAGTTATTACTAGCGATAGAGGACTATGTGGTTCATTTAATGCCAATGTAATTAAAATGGCTAATAAAACTATCAACGAAAAATACAATAACCAAAAAGAAAATGGTGGTGTAACTGTAATTGGAATTGGTAAAAAAGGGCATGAATATTTCTCAAAACAACCCGTAAATTATATTGATACTTTTAAAGATTCATTATCAACTCCTAACTCTGAAACAGGTTTTGCAATTGGTGAATATGTTTTAAACCAATACAAAGCAGGTAAAATTGATGCAGTTGAAATTGTTTACAATCAATTTAAAAATGCTGCTACTCAAATATTAAGTTCTGAACAGTTTTTACCTATTAATACTGCTACTTTATCATCTGATTCAAGTAAGAAAAACGATTATTTATTTGAACCAAATAAAGAAGAAATATTATTAGAATTAATTCCTCGTATATTAAAAACACAATTGTTTAGATGTATGCTTGATTCTTTGGCTTCTGAACATGGTGCTCGAATGATTGCTATGGATAAAGCAACCGATAATGCTGGTGAGTTATTAAAATCGTTAAAAATTGAATACAACAGGGTTCGTCAGGCTGCTATTACTACTGAAATTTCAGAAATAGTAGGTGGTGCTGCTGCTCTTAGTTCTTAGTTTATAAATTATTTAAAAAAACGGCAATTAATTCATTTTAATTGCCGTTTTTTGTTTAATATCCTTTCAAATCAATGTGTTCCGAAAGAATCAATTCTACTTGTTTTTTCATCTTTTTTTGAATCACCCCAAAATGGTGTTTTTCTTCCTCATTCACTAAACTTATAGCGGTGCCGGCATTTTCAGCCCTTCCTGTTCTTCCTATTCTATGAATATAGTCTTTGGGTGAACGAGGTAATTCATAATTTACTACAAATGGTAAAAACGGAATATCAATTCCACGGCTCATTAAATCGGTGGCAACTAGCACTTGTACTTCTCCATTTTTAAATTTACTTAACGCACTTTCTCTGGCTCCTTGGCTTTTTTTACTATGCATGGCAATGGCTTTAATTCTATTGGTATTTAATTTATCTGTTACTGTATCAGCTTTATGAACCGATGAAGTGAAAACCAACACTTGTTTCATTTCGAGGGTAGTAATTAAATAACGCAATAACGGACCTTTTTTCTCATCTTCAACGGCATAAGCCAATTGGGTTATTAAATCTAAATTTTCGGTTTCAGCTTCTATTTTTATAACTATTGGTTGCTTTAAAACCAATGCTTGAATGGCATTTAAGTCCTCACTAAGTGTAGCCGAAAACAACAAGTTTTGACGTTTGGCAGGCAATAACTTAAATATTTTAGCCATTTCCTCTTTAAAACCTAAATTTAGCATTTTATCGGCTTCATCTAAAACCAATACTTCCACATTAGTTAGATAAACAGCATTCTTTTCCACTAATTCCAACAACCTTCCGGGTGTAGCCACCAAAATTTCAACTCCTTGCATTTCTATCATTTGCGGATTAATGGATACTCCACCATAAACTGCCAACGATTTTATTCCTTGCTCCAATCTATCGCTAAAAGCTTTATACACCTTTTGAACCTGAATGGCCAACTCGCGCGTGGGTACCAAAACCAAGGTATTGATATGCCTGTTTTTTGCCACCGGTTTGCTTTGCAACAATTGCAAAGTAGGCAATACATAACTGGCAGTTTTACCCGACCCCGTTTGCGCAATGCCCAATAAATCATTGCCTTTTAAAATTGGGGGAATGGCTTTTTCTTGAATAGGATATGGTTGGGTATAAAATTGCTTGTCTAAAGCATATAATAAATCGCGGTTTAAACCGAGGGTTGCAAATGGCATAAATTAAAGAGTAAGTTAGTTATCAAAGATATGGGTAGTAACTAACTATATTAAATTATTAAGTCTAATTGTAAGTTCCTCTGTTTTTTTATTTCTTCTTTCAATGCGTTCGTTCAATTTTTGGATTTCCTTTTGCAAAGTATCAATTATAAAATCCTTTTGCTTACAAATATCTTTATATTCATTGCTTTCTAATTGTTGAGAAATATAAACACCATTTGAATTTTCGAAATTGGCGTGCTGTTGATTAATATTAACAGGGTCGGATGTAAAATAATTAATTGGTGTTTCTAATATTTTAGAGATGTTTAATAATGTATTAATTCCAGCTTCTTCTTTTCCATTTTCTATTCTAGATAAAGATGCTTGTGAAATTTTTAGCTCATTTGCTAAGTCATCTTGCTTAATGCCTTTTTCAACTCGCTTACTTTTAATTTTGTTTCCGATTTTATTATTTTCCGTTTTCATTACAATCAGGTTTATGCAAATGTGCATAAAATTGATGTAATATGAATAAAAAAGTTATTTTAAGAATATTTTATACATTAGTGAATAGGTTTAAAGAAATGAAAAGCTCTTTTTTGTCAAGTCATAAATTGACAAAACAAAATGAAAACACAAAAACAAATTAATTTCAAACTTTTGGTTGTTCTTCTGCTAACTTCTCTTACTTTTACTAATGCTACTGCACAATTGGATTCTACTTATTTCGAAGTTCTTACTAAGGAGAATGGAGACCCTATGTATTTTTAAACATCAAATTATTATAGCTTTTAGTCCTGATTGGATTAAAAAAAGTGTGGTTGATAATAAAGAATTTATTCATGGTAAATTATCTGATTTTTTTACTGAGGATGCCATTTCAATTGCAACAGGTATTGGATTGTGGAATAACGATATTGCTGATGCACCAACATCAAAAATTTATCCTTTTTTAGATTCAGACGATACACTTTCACTTACAAGAAGTGGTGAAACCATTAATATTCCAAAATATTGGGCTACATTTTTAGTTTATTGGCCTTTAAACGATGCCACCCCCATTAAACAAGTTTGCGATTCATTAAACAAATTTTATCCAATAGTAGAGTTTGCTCACCCAAATTATTTATACCATTTAAACAGTGTACCAAACGACACATTTTATTATACCTATCAACAGAATTTACAACATGATCCTTTTAATCCAATTTTTATGGTTGATGCACATATTAATATTGAAAATGCTTGGGATATTTCGGTAGGCATTCCTGAAGTAAAATTAGGTATTTATGATTATCCAATATTTTATACCCATGAGGATTTTGGAGGTGGAACTTTGGCAACATCAAAAATAAAAGGCGGTAAAGTGTATTATGTGAATGCATTAGGTGTAACCGACCCAAAGGACATTTCAGCGTTCAATATTAATAATACTTATGACAATCATGGAACATTAGTAGCGGGCATTGCTGCCGCAATCCGAAACAACGAAAAAGGAATAGCAGGAATAGCAGGTGGCGATTTTACCGCTGGTAATGTGGGTACGTCTTTATATTCTTTTGGTATTACTGGTGAACCATTTGTTCAAGTTAAAAATCCAACAACACCAAATAATGCCTTATGTTCCGATGCAGATGCTAGTGCTGCCATAGTAGATGGGGCTAATTATATAAAACAACCCAATGGCACTTATACAGGTTATGGCTTAGATATACAAAACCACAGTTGGGGTGGCGATTCTAGTTCGGTTAATGTAAGGCGTGCCATTAAAGGTGCTGCTAGAAATCAATGTGTGTTGGTTTGTTCAAGAGGTAACAATAACAAAGCAACTGACGACCCAAATGGAACTGATGCCATAATTTATCCGGCTACATATAACGATGAATGGGTAATAAGTGTGGGGGCTAGTGGAAGTAACAAACAAAGATTAAATATATTTGATAATAACGTTGGATGTCCATTTAATTGGTCATCAATGTATGGTAAAAAAATGGATGTATTGGCTCCTGGTTCATTTAATTATGTGGCATCTACCCTAGATGGTGCATTGCAAGCTACCAAATCAGGAAACTCCTGTTTTGCTACCAATTATTGTTTCTTTGATGGTACTTCGGCTGCCGCTCCGCATGTTGCTGGTTTGGCGTCTTTAATTTTAAGTAAATATCGAGTATCCAATGGATTTTATGATACATTAGAACCAGAAGATGTTGAAAACCTTATTGAAAAATATGCGCAACACCATGCACCTGGCCCAAGTTTTTATAACGGTGACCAAGGTTGGGGTTTAATAAACCCTGATAATACTTTAGATAAAATAAAGAACAACCAATACAATATTTATCATTTTACCAATGGATGGCCAAAAACAGAAACCAATATGGGTAATATTACTATAACTGTTCCTATTCCAAGTATTGGAAATCCAGGGTTATTTGGCTTACCTGCTGGCAGCTATGTAGTAGAAAAATGGAAAATAGAAGAAAATTATACCAATACCTTTGGCAGTAGTGAACAAATATTAGGTTATTGGCCTAGGTTAAATGCAACCAATGGGTTTAAAGATTTTAGCACCAATTTTTTAACCGATGATGAATATGCCAGTTATTCATTCAGCCAATCAGGTTCCACTTTATCAGTTACCGCCACCACTTATGCATATAAAAATACGAGCACAGGTTTGTGGTTAAATTATGAAAAAAATAATGTAAAAACAGCCTATTCTGTTCATACCTATGATCCAACCAAAAACTTTATTGAAGAAACTAAAAAAACAAATTTAACATTAAAACTATATCCAAATCCTGCTACCAAAAAGGCAATATTAGAATTAAACAATAATAAAATGGAAACATTTCAATTATTTGATATCAATGGTAAACAACATCAAGTTGAAATCTTAATAAATCCTAAAAGTTTAGAAATTAATACTGCTAATTTACCCAATGGTTTATATATTTGTAAAACAGCATTAAGCAATGGAGCAATTGCTGTAAACAAATTACTAATTAACAATTAGCCATGAAACTAAAATTAATATATATATTGCTATTGGCTTTTATTTTAGGTTGTAGTAAAGATTCTGATAAACAGTCCCTGTCAATTGACAAGCATTGTATGCCAGAAGAAACAGGCCCAATAATTATAAGTACAAATTTTCCAGGAAGTCCTCGTCCTATTAACCTAGATTCTTTTAAATTTATCTACCCATATTCCAACCCAAATAATAAAAATGAATTTGTATATTTTGTTTATGATTATAAATTAAATAATAGTGGCATTTTTATTTATAATATGTTAACTAAACAAAAAAGTTTAGTAATTGAAACAGACCTAAGGGCGAGAAAATATTACCCCCAAAGTGACATAAGGTGGAGTAGAAAAGGTTGGCTAATTTTTGCTGATTTTGACGCTAACATTTACAAAATAAAACCAAATGGTGATAGCTTAACACAACTTACATTTAGCAGAAGTAATTTTAAACCTGAATGGAATTTTGAAGGGACTCAATTTTGTATAGAACATATAGCTGCTGGCAGTAAATATTATACTTTAATATGTGATGAAAATGGAAATAACCTAGATTCACTTCAATATAATGAAAGAGATTTATTTGGAAACCAACCACATTGGCAACACAAAACTTACATACTTGGTACAAATTATCAAAAAGTTACTTTATATAATTATATTACAAAAAAGGTAACTGAAATAAATATAGGAAATTTATCAATGGGTTTTATGAAATGGATTAATAATGATGAATTTATTTACAATGGTACTAATGGTATTTATACCTATAATGTTACAAATAATCAAATAAAACAAATTAGAAAAATGGTAAACTCAAATGTATATGCCAATTTAAATTTATTGGATAATAATCAAATTGTTTGTGAAAGGACCAAAACAATTCTTTTAGATTCAATGAAGCAAATTTATGGTGAAAAAAACAGCATTTGCATCATTAACCCCTGCGATACTGTTGTAACAGATTTTGATTTACGATAAACATTCACCCAAAAATAAAGCCCCGAAAGGGGCGTTTATTTATCCCAACGTTTGAGTTTTACCTCAGCACTCCAAGGTATTGTTCAAAAAAGTTTGTATTTCAAAAAACGATTAATAAATATTTCTTTTGAAGGAATATTAATTTTTACAATTAATCATTCCCCCTCAAGATTTTTTTAGCATTACTTTAAATGTAAGGAGGCCGCAGCCAATGCGGTTTTGCAAAGCGAATTTAATACACACGCATTTGCAATGCGAAAACATAACTTATTCTTTATCAATTCTTTTTGTAAAAAACTACATTAAATACATTTATTTATACCTATTTGGTGTAAAAAATAGGAATAAATGGCATATTTTATTGGCATTTGGTGTAAAAAGTGCGAATGAATGGCGTATTTTATACCTATTTGGTGTAAAAAATCGGAATAAATGGCATGTTTTATAGGTATTTGGTGTAAAAAGTAAAAATTGATACACTATTTTTAAAGTATGGTTTTTAAAACAAGGGTTATTGTTGTTAATAATTTTATGTTTTTTTACCCATATAGGAAACTTATCTATTTTACCTACCCAATAAATATGAAAAAAAACATAAAAAAAATTTTAAATTAAAATAATTTTAAATATAATTACCTCATAAAATATTTATAATTATGATATTCGAATATTTAGAAAACCCATTTCAATTAAAACGTTTAGGCAGTCTTAAGTTTAATAATTTTGTAAAAAAACATTTTAGTTATTTACAATCCAATAATACCGATGGTAGTTTAACTCCTTTTATAAATAGCTTAGAACCAAAAATTACTGCTTTTGAAACTTGGTTGAACAAAAAAGATGCAGACAGGAATGCATCGGTAGCTAAAACAGATAGTTTAGATGAAATTGAAAATAATTTTGAAGATTTTATGGATGATGTATGGAAGGAAGTAAGCTATAAATTTGATAAAAAAAATCCGGAAATATTTGCAAAATGTTTTCCTAATGGCAAAAGTGAGTACAATAATATTACCCGAAGCAATGCGGTAGTTTTATTTACCCGAGTTGCCGATTTTTGCGCCATTTACAAAGCCGAATTGCCAGCAGGAATGGATAACGAAGCCAAAAACTTTTTAGACAGTTATAAATTAAAACGTGGTGAGCAGCAAGATACTATTGGCGATGTAAAAGACGGAAGTGAAGATGGCACCGAATTGAGAAACGGTGTCGCCAAAAAAATGAAAACAGTGTTTTTAAACTTATTGATTAAAATGAAGACAATGAAAACGAAGTTTTAAAATATTATGATGTTGAAGTTATAAATTACTATAAACGTATTTACGAAAAAGCAAAAGGAATAAAAACCAACGATATAAAATAAAAACAAAAAACCCATTGGAATTAACCAATGGCTTTTTTGTTTTAATACCTATTCGTTTTTATTTAGCTCAACAATTACCAACATTGAGCAAAATAGAAGTGTATTTTCCTTAAGTAAACAACATTGCTTACTAATTAAAATTTATACATTCTAAATCTTTATTTATATTATTGTGCAAACAGATTTGATATGAAAAAGGCTTATGTTACATTTCAAAAAAATATACAACTAAAATACTAGTGCCATTATTTTTGTAACTTTGATAAATGAAACAGAGAATATATATTGACACATAAGTATTTGGGGGCTATTTCGACAGCGAGTTTGCAGAACACACAATTCCGCTTTTTGATAGATTTGCAAATAATGAATTTATATTATTGTTTTCTACAATTACGCAAGACGAGCTTGAAAATGCCCCATTAAATGTAAAGAATTTGGTAAAAGCATGAAAACAATGAATACTGAATTGCTGAAAATTAATGAAGAAGTAGTTGAACTTGCCACAGAATATGTTACAGAAAAAGTTGTAGGTAAAACCAGTTTTGCAGACTGTTTACACATAGCAATTGCAACAATAAACCATGCAGATTTTTTAGTAAGTTGGAATTTTAAACATATTGTTAATGTGCAAAGAATAAGAGGTTATAATTCAATCAATATAAAAAAAGGCTACCAACAATTAGAAATACGTTCACCAAGAGAATTTGAAAAATATGAAGACAAATGACAAACAATTTGATGCAGTAAATTATATGCGCCAACAACGTGACAAGTTAAGTGAAAAACTTTCGAAAATGACAAAGAAAGAAATATTGGAATATTTTAAAAAACGGAATTTAGAAACCACAGTAAAGCCTAGTGCATAAAAGTATTTACAATAAATTGTGGGCTTTGCTTTGTGCTGGCATACTTTTTTTGTTTTTATAACAACCAACATATTATAACTCAAAAACAATATGAAATTAACAACCATTAAAAATTTAGTATCCATTTTTATAATTTTATCCGTTGTTACAAGTTGCGGAACTATTGTTGGAGGTTCAAATTATTATGCCAATATTATAGTACCCAAACACCCAAATGCCGAAATTTATTTAAACAATAGGTTGATAGGAAATGGAAATGCATTTGTTTCTGTTAAAAGAAAAGATGCAGATAAATTGACTTTTATAATAAAGGAACAAGGTTGTAATGATGAAACAAAATATTTTACAACCAAATCATTGCGCGGATTTGCCATAGCTGGATCCATAATTTTTAGTTTACCTTATTTAGCTTATGTAATTGTTGATTTAGCAACTGGTGCTTTTTATAAACCTGATATTAATGAAAATGGAGTTGAAAAAGAAGACTATAAAAATTTTACTTATGTATTAAATTATTCAGGTTGTAATTCTAATTTAGAAATTAAACCTGAACCTGAACAAATTGTAACAGCTCCACTACCAAATAAAAATGTAAACGAATTTCCTACCACTATTTTTTTACTAAATGGAGGAAACAGTAAGGGTAAAATTATTGAAAGAATGGCTGGAGATTCTTTAAAATTAAAAAACAGTTTTGGTTCAACATTTATTTATAGTAATAATGAAATTGATTTTATAAAAACAGATAAAAATGGTACACCAAACGACATAGTTTATTTAAAAAATAAGCAAATATTTAATGGTATTATTATAGAAGAAACTCCAAAGAAGGATTTAAAAATTTTAGTAGAAACAGGAAGTACTATTACTATAAATATGGATGAAATTGAAAAAATATCAAAACACCATTAGGCAATTTTATTATATATATTGAAATATTAAGTTACCTTGTAAAATTACCAATAATACATGGTAAGCCAACAAATTGGAAAATAAATTTGAAACGTTAATCAGTAGTTTTATTGAGCACAAAATTGGAATTGCAATTAATTTTTTAACAATCAGCTTAGCCAATGAGCTGAAAAAAAATTTATTGAACTTAAATAACCAACAACAATTATTTAAAGCAGGTACAGGAAACAAAAAAAACTTAAATCAAAGTGTTAAAGTAAGAAGCGATGTAATTTATTGGCTAGATAAAGAGCATAATAACAAAGCAGAAAACGATTTTTTTATTCAAATTGAATCTTTTATAAAATACCTAAACATGAATTGTTATTCAGGTATTGTTGACTACGAATTTCATTATTCATTATACGAAATAGGTTGCTTTTATGTAAAACATATCGACCAATTTAAAAACGATTCTAAAAGATCTTTTTCTATGATTAGTTACCTAAATAATAATTGGCAACCGAATGACGGGGGAGAGTTAATGATTTATCAAGAAAGTAGCATTCAAAAAATAACTCCAAATCAAGGTAAAACCATTTTATTTAAAAGTAACGAAATGCCACATGAAGTTTTAATTACTCATCAACCCAGAATGAGTGTAACAGGCTGGTTAAAAAATGGATAAAAAAAGCCATTGGAGTTAACCAATGGCTTTTATGTTTTGTAATAAATATAATTTATTTTACTTCTTCAAAAGTAGCATCTTGTGTGTTGCTATCAGTTGCACCAGCATCAGCAGTTGGCTCACCTTCGGTTGGTTGCTCGTTTTGAGTTGCCTTATACATATCTTCACTAGCAGCAGCCCAAGCAGCATTTAATGCTTCTAAAGCAGCATCTATTCTAGGTAAATCTTTTGCTGTATGTGCAGCTTTTAATTCTTCTAAACCTTTTTCAATGGCTTCTTTTTTCTCAACAGGAATTTTTTCGCCATATTCTTTTATCTGCTTTTCAGTTTGGAATATTAAGCTATCAGCCATGTTAATTTTTTCTGCTTCTTCTTTTGCTTGTCTATCAGTATCAGCATTTGCTTCAGCTTCTGCTTTCATGCGTTTAATATCGTCATCGCTTAAACCACTCGATGCTTCAATTCTAATTTTTTGCTCTTTTCCTGTGCCTTTATCTTTTGCACTTACATGCAATATTCCATTGGCATCAATATCAAAAATTACTTCTACTTGAGGCACTCCGCGAGGTGCAGGTGGAATACCATCTAAATGGAAACGACCTAAACTTCTGTTTTGAGCTGCCATTGGGCGTTCGCCTTGCAATACATGTATTTCTACACTTGGTTGG
>CAMCEM010000075.1 GCA_945873755.1 Chitinophaga pinensis
ATTGTATTGTTTTTATAAATAAAAAACTTGTTTTCGTAAACATAACTCCACTTAAAATTTGAGGCTGTTTTATTAAGTATGAATACCTTTTTTAGCCCTAACCTAAAATCTAAAATATGTACTAAAGTATCCTGCGTTTCATATAAAAAATGGTTGGTAAACTGTAGCGATTTTAAATTCTTAAAATAGAATGTTTTAACAAACGAAGCAAATACATCAAAAACCAAACAAATGCTGTCATCGCTTATTATAACATTTTGTGTGTTTTCAATAATGTATTTTGGATTAAAATCAACATTTGTAAACTGCTTTATATTGGCACTACTTTGAAAAACTTTTCCTTCTTTATCTAATTTTTTAAGTTGTAAATCGCCATTATCAAAAACCCAAATCCCATTGTCGTAACTCCTTGCAATAGCCGAAGCTTGGGTAATATTGTTTTTACTTAAATCAATTTCCCCTCTATATGCCAAATTATTATCTAAAAAAATTACTCTATTCAATTCTTTATAAAAAACATAAATTTCCATTGGGTTAGTAGCGTCAATACTGCTTATGTTTCCATTGTAATTATAGTTTAATGTAGCCAAAATTTTCCCTTCACTATTGTATTTATATAACTGATTACTTTGGTTAACAATGTATAAATTACTTAATTCATCGGCTTGAATGTATTTTGCATTTACTTGAAAAGAAGAAATAAGATTGGTGCTATCTGCTATAATTTGTGCTTTTAAAGAAGAGGTGAGAAGTATAAAGTATAAAGTATGAAGTATGAAGTTCGTTGTTCGTTGTTGGTTATTCGTTGTTCGTTGTTCGTTGTTCGTTGTTCGTTGTTGGTTATTCGTTATTCGATGTTCGTTATTCGTTGTTCGTTGTTCGTTATTCGTTATTCGATGTTCGTTATTCGTTGTTCGTTGTTCGTTATTCGTTGTTCGTTGTTCGTTATTCGTTATTCGATGTTCGTTATTCGTTGTTCGTTGTTCGTTATTCGTTGTTCGTTGTTCGTTGTTCGTTGTTCGTTTTTCGTTATTCGATGTTCGATGTTCGTTATTCGTTGTTCGTTGTTCGTTATTCGTTGTTCGTTGTTCGTTATTCGTTGTTCGTTGTTCGTTATTCGTTATTCGATGTTCGTTATTCGTTGTTCGTTGTTCGTTATTCGTTGTTCGTTGTTAGTTGTTCGTTGTTCGATGTTCGTTATTCGTTGTTCGATGTTCGTTATTCGTTGTTCGATGTTCGTTGTTCGTTATTCGATATTCGATATTCAATGTTCGATATTCGTCATTGCGAGTGAAGCGTGGCAATCTAAATTCTATCATTAATTTGTTCCAATGTAAAGGAAGCAATGTATTTCGAATTTCGAATTTTAGTTTTCGAATTTTATCAATATTCATAATCTTTATTTATGATAAATAAAACTAACCGAAGTATCAGTAAAGCTTTTTAATATTACGTTATTTTCATTCACTGAAAGAAAAGTATTGTACTCAATCCAATCGCCTAAATTTATATAGGAACTATTTTCGTTTAATTGATAAATCATAGGTAAATGGCGGTGACCAAATATAAAATAATCAATGGGTTCCAGTTTTAAAAAATTGCGTGCATATTGTATTAAAAACTCTTTTTCTCCATAAAAGGCATGGTTATCGCTGTATGTTTTTTGTTTGCTTTTATGGCTAAACCAATTGGCTATTCCTATTCCAATATTTGGATGAAAAAATGCAAACAATCGTTGAAAAAAGTAATTTCGATAAATACCTAAAATAAATTTAAATTTTTGTTGCCCGGGTCCTAAACCATCTCCATGTCCAATATAAAACTTTTTACCATTAATGGTTTTAATAATTGGTTTTGAGTAAACGCTACAACCAATTTCTTTTTCTAAATAACCAAATTGCCATAAATCGTGGTTACCATGAAAAACGTGAATTGGAATTCCATCGTCAACAAATTCGGCTAATTTAGCCAACAAACGCACAAATCCTTTTGGAACAACTGTTTTAAATTCAAACCAAAAATCGAATATATCGCCAACAATATATAACTCGTTACAGTTTTGTTTTATTGAATTTAAAAAAGCAATGATTCTTTTTTCTCGGGCTAAACTTTCCTCAAAATTGGGAATACCCAAGTGAAAATCAGAAATGAAATAGGTGTTTTTTTGCACGGTTAATCTCTCGATAAATCATCAACAATAAAAACAAAAACTTCGGTTGGGCCATGTGCCCCAATTACTAAAGTATTTTCAATATCGGCTGTTCGGCTTGGGCCAGTAATAAAGCTTAGCATAGATGGTAAGTTTTTTCCATACCTATTTTTAACCAATTGCATGCCATCTTTGGTTTCCATAACCAATTGCGATTTTTTAGCATACACAATATGAACTGGTGGCCAAATAGTAAGGGTTCTGCTATTAGCTGCCGAGCTTACCAAAATAGTTCCTGTTCTGGCAATTAAGGCTTCACACGAGGTAATTGCTCCTTGCACTTTTTCTAATAATTCTCGCTTATGCGAAAATTCAATTCCAGTATCTTTTAAAATATCTTGCAAGTGGTGTTCCCAACAAAAAAAATATTTCCATTTTTTTTGTTCTAAAAGTGTAATTAACTTATCAATAAAATCGAAATGATTACTGCAATTAATAAACTCACCATTAACTAATGTGAATTGATGGGCAAAAACTTCAACCAAACTTAAATCGCTGCTGGGTTTAGCAAAAACATTGGTATCTAAGTCAATATTTGTAAATTGATTTTTACTTTTAAAAGTAAGTGCTTGACGTACTTTTTTTAATATTTTCTCTTTGGGTGTTACTAGTTGCTCCACTAAGCGCAAGGTAATAATTAATTAATATAAAAAACAAGTGGTAATTTTTTTTGAAATTAATAAATGTTTAATGTTATTCAACTCCTTCGGAGTTTCGTTTGTTCGTGCATCTTTTTTAATCACCGAGTTGCACTCTATCACCGAGTTTCACTCTATCACCGAGTTTAACTCGGTGCTATTCAAATTCAACTCCTTCGGAGTTGCGTTTGTTCGTATGTTATATGCAAGATCTGTCTAAAAAATATTTTTTCTAAAACAATAACTCCGAAGGAGTTAAATTTGAATAGCCCTGCATGAAATGCAGGGTAATGAATACCACGCAAAAACAACTCCGAAGGAGTTGAATGTGTTATAAATAGTGTTTTTTTTAGATTCAAAAATTAAATTAATTTTTCATTTATTGAATATTGTTTTCTGTTATTCAACTCCTTCGGAGTTGTTAAACATTTTTATTATAATTTATTGCCTTTTTAAAATTAATCTAAAAAATAAATTCATATTAATTCAATTTAATTATACGCAAAAATTGAATTTAAAATAAAAGGTTTTATAAAGCTACACCTAACAGGTTTTAAAATCTGTTAGGTATTTTGGCAAGTTTTATTCTATAATAATTTTCCGGGTTTCTATACCCGCTTGGCTTTGAAGTTTTACCAAATATATTCCTTTAGGAATTTGTAAATCAGTAATTGCTAATTGAATATTTTGTATTTCTTTTTCAAGAATTTTATTAAAAATTTCATTACCCAACAAATCAAATATTTGAACACTAGAAATGTTATTTTTACTTTCAATATTTAATATATTTTTTACTGGATTTGGGAAAATTTTAATGGTATTTTGAACAATTTCATTGTTTCCTGTTCCTACCAAAATAGAAAAATAATTATTTAAATACATGGTATCTTGGTCTGATGGATAATAATATCCAATATCAAAATTACCCAATGCCGCTGAGGATTGAACATTTATGTTGTAAATGGCATTTTGGTTATCAAGCACCTTAAAAAAATTAATATCAATATGGTTTACTTTAACATTATTTTTTGAAACAAAAAGTGTAGGTATTTCTGTATTAAATTTAGCATAATTAGACCCAACAACGTATATTTCTTTTTGAACATTTCTTCTTGCATATTTATGTTCAATATTAATTATAGACATTGGATATGGATTGACAACATTAAAAGCATTGTCTAAAAATATTTTACCATCAATTTCATTTTCTACACTAATTGAATAAGAACCAATTTTAGTTTTTAAATCAATTACTAATCCAAATTCTAAATCCCCCACATTAGAATGAGGAGTTTTAATTGCTCTTAAATTTGAAATAGCAATACTTTTGGTTTCAATTCCATGCTTATAAATTTTAACAATATTATTTTGAGCTGTTTCAAAATGTGTATTTTTACCTCGAATGGTTAGCGAAGAGTTACCACCTTGTAAAAATTGACCTATTGTATTAAGGATATATATTTTTGGAACAATTGTATCCGTATCAATTATTTGTATCCCATTAGATATATTAATAGGAGCATTAATGGTATTTGAAATACGTAATAAAAAAAACTTGGGGTATGTGGTATTATTTGAAATAGAAACAGTTCCTGTAATAACCGAATCGTTCAATACACTTTGGTTGGTGAAAATAGCATCGGTTGTAATGGCATTATTGAAAATAAAATCAATGGTGTTTACACCTGTTAGAAATGCAGTGTTTTTTCCTGAAATGGTTACAGGAAATGATTGTCCGCCTACAGCTTTGTTTGGGTTAATTGATACACTTTGAGCATACATACTAGTGCTAAAAGAAATTAACAAAATAATAATGGTAAATTTAGTTTTCATAATATGTTTACTTTTAAACAAACATACATAAAACAAATTACAACAATGTAAGAAAGAAGTAAAAAAAGCCCAAGCATTTCTACTTGAGCCTTAAACTATAAACATGAAAAATTTATTTATGGTAATTAAGCCTTTTATTTAGCATTAATTCTTCAATATCTATTTCCATTTCTACCAATTTTGAATTGCAATTAATTAGCATTTCGTTACTTGTTTGTGGCGATATTAATATAAATGAATTATTTCTAAATTTAACTTTACTTAGATTTATTTGAGCTGTACCGTTTTTTACTTTTGCGTTGGTAATTAAAGCATAATCAGTAGTCATAAGTTGAACATGCAACCCATCAAATATGGAATCGTTCAATGCAGTATTGGTAGTATTAACCACTTTTACTTGCAAAAAATTGTTAGGAGTATTGTCTGTCCCAATTTTATAATTTAAAACATAATCTAGGTCAAAAACCTTGCTTGTCCACTCGCCTTTAAGTGATATGTCGCCAATTATAAATAAAAATGCAGATAATACAGCCGTAACTATATATTTAAATACAGCTTTCATTTTATTCGAATTAAAAGAGCACAAATAAAGCCAAATACATATTACACTGATTTAAATACAAATAGCTTAGCAATATTAATTAAATTTGTTTCATTTTGGTTTCAATATTTCTATTTGGGACTGTTTAGATAAGTCATTTTGTAATATTTAATTACGTCTTTGTAAGCGTTCTCGATTGCAATAACCTTTATTTGAAATTGGTGATGAGGTAAACATCTGCTTGAAAATAATAATACTAAGTTTTCTTTGCAGCTTTAATTTACGTTATTTATAAAACACTTATTATTTGTAAAATAAAAAACCACATAGACACATAGATTTCATAGTTTACAAGCTATTTTTCTATGTTTCTATGTGGTTCAATTTTTGTTTAAATTAACACACACATTCCAATTCCCATAAATAAGTTTTGTTTAAAAATTTTCATTCCAAAATAATTTTTTATGTTGGCAAGGAAGCCCGCATCAGCTATGTGATTAACTAAGCAACAAGTTCAGGCTGATTGGGGTATCTGATTTTTAAAACAAATTACTTGCTATTTTTTTTCATGGCTTCTTTTTTAATTGCTGCCAAGGCTTCTAAATCTTTATTGGTTAGTTTACAAGTTTCGGGGTTCGATGTTTCGTAATACATCACTTCACTGTTTTGAGATGTTAAAATTAATTTTGTACAAAACTTTTCATCTTTAACCAAAAGCGAATAAACTGTAGCATTGTCTTGATCTAAAATTGCTTTGTAAATTACATCTCTGTCTACTTCTTCTACTTCTGCATCAAAAATATCGGGAGCATTTTTTTTGCCTTTTAATGCCAAGGTTTTATCTTCAATTAATAATTTTTTATCTAATAATTGGTTTTTATCTGAGGGATAATCAGCCATCATTTTTGCTGCGGTAATATCACCATCTCGGGTGGCATTCATGGCATATTCGAAATAATTATTTAACATTTGAACGGCACGCTGCATTTCAAAATTCCAGTCGGCTGTATCAATATTATTGCTACAAAATGCTTGTGCCAAAATATCTTCGGGCATGGCTTTCCGCTTAAATTTATTGGTTAAAACCAATCCGTTAAAATCTTCCTCACAACTGCCAAGTTTGGCTTTATTTTTACTGCCTTTCGATTTACTAAACATTAAATATGCAACGTCTTTCTTTTTATATTGCATTAACTCATTATCGAAAGCAACTTCAAAATTATTAAACTTCCAATACCTTAACATAGCAGTTTCTATTGATGCATTATAAGCACTGTCGTAAAATAAAACTACTACTACCTTGGTTTCTTTAAACTTTTCGATTTCCGATTTTTTCTTAAAAAAACCAAATTGAGCTGATGCTGCATAATTAAACATAACGAGTAGTGAAACAACAAATAATTTTTTCATAATTTTTTCTGATTTAAAGTTGCAAATAAATGTTTATAATCAAAAATAGAAACATTTTTTTATTTTGCCAAACTTAATTTTTATATTTTATAAATAAATGACAACCGAAACAATATTAATAATAGGTTCTAATGGCCAAATAGGGACTGAATTAGCAGAAGTACTGAGAGCCAGTTATGGCACTGATAATGTAGTTTGCAGCGATTTAAAAAAACCTGAAATAACCCCAGGACCTTTTGAAATAATTGATATAATGGACCGTGAGGGCGTTTATACAATAATAAAAAAATATAAAGTAACACAAGTATATTTATTGGCAGCTATGCTTAGTGCTACTGCCGAAAAAAATCCGAAGTTTGCATGGGATTTAAATATGCAAGGGTTATTTAATATTTTAGATGCAGCCAAGGAAGGCATTATTAAAAAAGTATACTGGCCAAGTTCAATTGCTGTATTTGGGCCAACTACACCTTCAGTAAATACACCTCAATACACCATTATGGAGCCTAACACCATTTACGGAATAAGTAAGCAAGCCGGTGAACGTTTTTGCGAATATTATTTTCAAAAATACAATGTAGATGTAAGAAGTATTAGGTATCCGGGTTTGATTGGTTATAAATCGGCACCGGGTGGTGGAACTACCGATTATGCTGTGCATATTTACCACGAAGCTTTAAAAAATGGAAAGTATACTTGTTTTTTAAATGAAAAAACTACTTTGCCAATGATGTACATGCCCGATGCGTTGAAAGCCACTATTAGCTTAATGGAAGCTCCGGCCGAAAAAGTAAAAATACGAAGTAGCTATAATATTGCAGGTATGAGTTTTAATCCGCTTGAAATTACTGAAGCAATAAAAAAACATATTCCAAACTTTACCATAGATTTTGCACCAGATTTTAGACAAGCAATTGCCGACAGTTGGCCACAAAGCATAAACGACCAAGAAGCAAGAAATGATTGGGGCTGGAAAAATGATTTTGACTTGCAAAAAATGACAGATGACATGATTTTTAACTTAAAGAAAATTAACTTGTTTTAACATACAAATTTCGTTAAATTTTGTTTTTTATACACGTACATGTTAAAAGCATAGATGTGTATTTTTAATAAAACGGGAAATAGATTAAAATATTTTATTCGGTAATTTAAATTTCAATTGTTTCTTCATTCTATCATTATTTCGAGGGATAATTTTTAAAAAAAATTATTATAAAATGGCATTGTGTCAATATAAAAGAATCTCTTTTCGATAACAATCAATTTTAGTAATGAAAACGTATGTTTTTTCTCAAATTGGCTTGGCCATTTGTTGATTTCTTTTTTTATGGCAACCTAAGTTTTTGATTAATTGCATTAAAGCAAGAAGACACGATGCTTTTACTTTTGAGTCGGGTGAAAACTACCGACCTCAAAGAACATTTGGGATAGGTATATTTTTAATTTTTAATTTTTACATATATTTTATATGTTTGGAAAGTATTTATTTAAATATTTAACATGACTATGCCACTTTTGCCGGACAAAGAATACGAAAGATTAAATGCTTTAAATGGATACCATTTACTAGATACTTTGCCAGAAGAAGATTTTGACAATATTACCTATATTGCTTCAGTAATTTGCCAAACCCCCATTAGTTTAATATCATTAGTAGATAAGGAAAGGCAATTTTTTAAATCACACTTTGGATTATCAGTAAATGAAACAAGTAGAGACATTTCTTTTTGTGCCCACGCAATAAACCAACCACAACTAATATTTGAAATAGAAGATGCTCGTTTGGATGAGCGGTTTCACGACAACACGCAGGTAACTGGCTCGCCAAATGCTGTTTTTTATGCCGGTATCCCTTTAGTAGATGCTAATGGGTATGCATTAGGAACGCTTTGTGTGATAGACCAAAAGCCACGCAAACTTACCATTGAACAAAAAGAAGCGTTGACTAAGCTTTCCAAGCAGGTAATGTTTATTATAGAAGCTAGGCAAAAAAAAATAATTGAGAAAGAATTAAAATTATTTGATTTTGCGTTCAATAATTCTGCAATGCCAATAACTCTTGCAAAAGAAGATTCTAGTATTTACTATATAAATGAAGCGGCAGCCAGCAATTTGGGGTACACCTTAGAGGAATTAAAGGGCAAAAAGATAATTGAGATAGATGATAGCTTTGATAAAGATAAATGGACACAATATTGGTTAGAAATAAAATCAAAAGAGACATTATCGATTGAAAGTACCCCAAAGAAAAAGGATGGAACCATTATCAATTTAGTTAACAATATAAATTATTTGAAGCATGGGGATTTGGATTTAATTTGTTTTTATTCAACTAACATTACTGAAAACAAGAAGTTATCAAATCAACTGAAACTTACCGATTTTGCTTTTAGGAATTCTGTAGTTCCCATGCACTTTTTACAAAAAGATGGAAGCATTTATGATTTTAATGAAAGTGCATGTGCTTTATTAGGCTATACAAAAGAAGAGTACAAAAAACTAAATGCATGCGATATCAACAGGAACATGAGCCCTGATAACTTCACTAAAATGTGGGAGAACATTTTTTCAGGTAATCAAGCCACTGTTATAGAAACTACATTAACCACAAAAAACAATGAAATAATTGATGTAGAAATAAGAACGAATGCTTTAAAATTTGATAATATAGATTTGATATGTTCCACTTTTATTGATATAACCGAAAAGAAAAAACAGGAACAACGTTTGGAATTGTTAGACTATTCTTACAAGCGTACAGATAGTGCAATGTCCTTTTTGGATGCGAATGGTTTGTTCATTGACTTTAACCTAGCAACTGCCAACATGCTGGGCTATAGTTATGAAGAGTTTAGGGGTAAAACAATAATGGATATAAATCCAATGGTAACCCAAGAATTTTGGATAAAACGATGGGAGGAGTTGATAGTTACTTCAAATCAAAAATTTGAAGCTAAATTCAAAAGAAAGGATGGAACTATAATTGATGTTGCAGTGAGCACCAATTCAATAGAACTAAATGGTAAAATAGTAAACTTTGGGTTTTATGAAGACATTACCGAAAAAAAGAAAGTAGCAGAAGATTTAAAACTAATGGACTTTTCATTTAAAAATTCTGCCACGCCTATTATGTTACTGTTGCCTAGTGGTGAATTTTATAGTTTTAATGATTCTTTACTCAATTTATTAGGTTATAGCCAAGAAGAATTTAGTAAAATAAATTTGTTGAATGTTGCTACAAAAATGGATGAAGCAAGTTGCATTAAACAATGGGAAGAAATAAGAGAAAAGAAAAATGTATTATTTCAATGTCATTTTGAGCGAAAGGATTGTGTTTTGTTGGATGTAGAAATAAGCAGTAACCTAATTAACTATAATGATAAAGAGGTGATGTTTTGTTATGTAAATGACATCACCGAAAAAAAGAAAGCAGCAGAAAACCAAGAACTTTCAGCATTTACAATAAATAATGCCTCATTTGGTTTAGCCTATTTCAATGCGGATGGTACTATTTATAATTGTAACTTAGCTTTTGCAAAAATATATGGGTATACTAGCTTAGAAGAGGTAAAGACCAAGACTGTATTTGACTTTGACGAAGGGTACACAACTGATACCTGGAAAAAGTATTGGTATTTCTTAAGGAAAAAGAAAAGTGCAAAATTTGTTGCCAAAAGAACAAAAACAGATGGCACTATTATAGATGTAGAAATTAATGCAAACATAATTCAATTTGGTGATAAAGAACTTAGTTGTGTTTATATAAATGATGTAACAGAAAATGTAAAGACAATAGAAAGACTAAAATTATCAGACCATATAATTCATAAAGCCACAACTGCCATATATCTTTTAAAGTCTGACGGATCAATTTATGATTTTAATGAAGCAGCTAGTACCATGTTTGGGTATACCAAAGAGGAATTTGCAATGCTTCATAAAATGGATATTGACCCTAATTCAAATCAAGGCATTATGGATGAAAGGTATGAAATATTAAGAAGAGAAGGTAAAGTTAGTTTTCAAACCAAGATGGTTAAAAAAGGGGGCGATATAATAGATGTGGAAATAACCTCGACCTTTATTGTTTATGATGGATTGGAATTGAAATGTTCATTTATAACTGATGTAACAGAAAGAATAATATTGCAAAAAGAACTAGATAAACAGCGGTTGTTTTATGAAGATATACTTAACAATATGCCTACTGAAATTGCAGTTTTTTCTGAAGACTTTCGATATCAGTTTGTTAATCTCGCAGGACTAAGTAATCCTGAAACTAGAAAATGGATTATTGGCAAAACCGATAAAGAATATATAGCCTACAAAAATGGGGATAATGTTGCTGTTTTAGATAGAATACCGTTTTACCAAGAGGTAGTTAATAAAGGCAAGTCAATTACTTGGGAGGAAGAACTAAAAGATAAATCTGGCGAAATTATTTACGTATCTAGAAATTTGTATCCTGTTTTTGATGATGTTGGCAAATTAAAAATGATTATAGGATATGGTTACAACACAACCAATATTCACCTTGCAAACGCAAAAGCTAAACTGTTTGAGCTTGGGTTTAGAAATATACAAACACCTTCTATTATAGTAGAAATAAATAATGGCAGGATGTATGATTTTAATGAAGCGGCCTTGAATGTATTGGGATATACAACAGATGAATTTAAACAAATAAATATCAGTGACATAGATATTTTAATTGATATTGAAGAATTAATTAAACTAAATAAACAAATAAGTGAATTTAAATCTTTAACTAGGTATACTTCGTTTAAGAAAAAAGACAATACATTGATATCGGTGGAATGTAAATTGCAATATTTGTTTTTTGAGGGCACAGAATTAAATTATGTTTTCTTTACCGATATCACACAAAAATTGAAGGCAGAGGAAGAATTGAAACAAAGTAACCAACGATATGAGTATGCCACCTTAGCCACATCGGATGTAATTTGGGAAGCAGACCTACTAAAAAATGAGATTTTTATCAGTAAAAACTTCACCACTATTTTTGGACATCCGGTAATTGATGGGTGGGCTCCAATGGAAAATAATATCTGGAGGCAAAATATTCACCCGGATGAAGCAGACGATGTTATAAAAAGCCAATATCAACCATTAAGTAATGAAACCATCATTAATAATTGGAATAGTGAATACCGATTGAGAAAATCAAATGGTACCTATGCAATGGTATTAGATAGAACTTTTGGAATAAGAAATGAGCAGGGTAAAATAGTAAAGATGGTTGGGGCTATACAGGATATTACCAAGCGAAAAGAAGAAGAAGAAAGATTAAGATTAATGGAAGCAGTGGTATTGAATACAAATGATGCTATTTTGATAGCGGATGCTGGAAATATTGATGAACCTGGTCCAAGGATAACATTTACTAACCATGCTTTCCAGCAAATGAATGGTTATAGTGAAGATGAAATAATAGGTAAAACACCTAGAATACTGCAAACAGCAGATACCGACAGAAACGAATTAGACAAACTACGCAAAGCATTAATTAATTGGGAAAGTTGCGAGATTACTGTTAAAAACAAAAAAAAGAACGGGGAGTTTTTTTGGGTAACCTTCAGGGTAACACCTATTAAAGATAAAAATGGTTGGTTTACTCATTGGTTATCTGTTCAACGAGATGTGACCAACGAAATTGAAGCTGCCTTAGAGAAGGAAAATTTACTGAAAGAATTGGTTGCAAACAACTTGGAGTTGAAACAGTTTAGTTATATAACCACCCACAATTTGAGGGCTCCATTAACTAACCTTGTTTCTATTTGCGATATTATTCAACCAGGACCTGGTACTGATGCACTTACCTTACAACTAATAGATAGCTTCAAGATTTCTACCCACCATTTAAATGAAACCTTGAAAGTTTTAATTGATGTTTTAATAATAAAAGAGAACAGAAATATACAAAAAGATCAATTAACTTTTGAAGAAACATTTAAGAAAATATCAGAATCGCTTTCAATGACATTACTAGAAAAAAAGGTAATATTAAATGTAGACTTTTCTGCTGCACCATCGGTAATATTTGCCAATGCATATTTAGAAAGTGTATTTTTAAATTTAATAACCAACGCAGTCAAGTATTGTCATCCAGATAGAGACCCTATCATCACCATCAAATCAAACAAAGAACCAAATGGGGATATAAAGCTCACGTTTTCTGATAATGGTATTGGTATTAATATGGCATTAGCAAAAGGCAAAATATTTGGTTTGTACAAAAGGTTTCACAACAATGCAGACAGCAAAGGAATTGGTTTATACCTTATACATTCACAAATAACAACACTTGGCGGACAGATAGAAGTAGAAAGCGAAGTAAATATTGGTACAACTTTTATAATAACTTTTAAATAAATAACAATGATTAATACCGTTTTATCAATTGATGATGATAAAGTAACACAAATTTTAAATGGAATACATTTGAATTCCAACAAATTTTGCAGTAACATAATAGAAGCTTATAATGGATTGGAAGCGTTAGATTTTTTCAAAAAACTAGATAGCGGGGAAATTTCCATGGAAAATTTTCCTGAAATAATCTTTCTAGATTTAAATATGCCCATGATGGATGGATGGGATTTTTTTGAAACTTTTAAAGTAGAGTTTCCGCACTTTGAAGTGAAATCAAAAATTTTTATTCTTTCATCAAGCATAAATCCTGCAGATGTAGAACGAACTAAAAATGAAAAGAGTATTGTAGCTTTTTTGGCAAAACCTTTAAATGGCGAGACCCTAAAGAAGGTGGTAAATTTATTGGGTTTAAAAGAGAATTTTTAAATTAAATAATTTGGGTGGTAAAATAAAAGTAAAAAGCATCTTAAATTTAAGCCCCTTAGCTGTTGCGAGCGCAATGTTATTATGTTAAGCGTTTTTTTTGACCATGAAAAGTTCAAATGTTTATTGCATTCAAATTTGTTGTTGTGTTCCACCCGTTAGCTAACAGCTTGCATGTTCTTCAGTTAAATTTTTTTTATATGGTTGGTGTCGCTGCACTAAAACACCATATGCGTCAACTTAATTTAAAGTTTTTTTCTTGTATACATCTATAAAAATTGAGTTCCAGAGGAACGAAACATTTTGTAACAACGGGTTTTAATCTGTTAAAAAATGAATATAGACTTTTATACGATAACCCCTAAATATTAAACTCCTTTGGAGTTTCTCTTTTTTTGCTTCTTAAGTTGACGTACATGGCTAAAACAACAACCATAGGCAAGAAACATCAAAGCGAAAAAAAGAGAACCATCATAGGTGAACATTGATAGTTATTAAAAAAAATTTGATAGTTATTAAAAAAAATTGTAATTTTGATAATTAAAAATTAAAACAACAATAAAAAACAGGGTACATCCCGAAAAACCTTATAAGTAGGAAATTTAAATTTGCCAATTATGACTAATAGAGAATTTTTTAAAACTTGCCTTGTAAATGAACTAGCTGCAACAGTTGCAGTAATAGAGGCTTTACCAAATGAAAATCTTAATTACAGACCACATCCTAATAGCAGGAGTGCCTATGAAATAGCGGAACACATAATCGCTCATGCTTTTGATTTCAATGTAATTTTAACTGAAGAAAAATGTGATGAATGTCTCGTAATGCCATTTAAGGAGTCAATTGAAGGATCGAAATTGCTTTCAGATTATTGGAATAAAGCAATAAAAATTGTTGACACAATGAGTGAAGATGCTTTCGAAAAAATAAATGTTGAACTACTCTTTTCGGGCAATCCGCTTTTAACATTGCCTAGAAATGGAATGCTTTGGTTTTTTCTTTTCGATATTTTGCACCACAGAGGGCAATTAAGCACATACATAAGACCGATGGGCGGAAAAAATCCTACCGTTTACGGTTGGAGTTTTGATACGATATAAATACTTCTACCAATAAATCAAGCAGTTATTATTACTACTTTAAAACTACATTGATAGAGTATACAACTATTTTAATAATGAAGTATTTATCATAAAATTCCTAATAAAAGCACCTACCCAAAAGGTGGTGTTTCACATTACAACCGCAGTTTTACTGAAAATCATTAGGAATGGCAAACTCATTCCTTTCAGGTAACTGCAATAAGATAACGTTCATTGGCTTGCCACTTCAACAACTTATTAATCTCAATTTCTTTAATAACCAAAAAACAATCCCGATGCATTGAGACTATTATTAAAACACTATTCAGGACAGATAACCGCTGAATTTTATTCGATTCGATAAGCATAAACGAAAGATAAAGATGTCATGATTAGCTTATTAAGAATAAAAAAATTACTTTGCCAAAGAATAAAAATTTAACCTTCACTATGCCAATAATTAATTCCGCTGAAGACATAAAAGACAATCATTACCTCAAGAAAGAGCTCTACGACCTAGTTAAAGCCGACAATACTATTTTTGATTTTATTCAGGAATCATCCTTAGATTCTGTGTTAAAATAAAAGTTATTTCCGAAATTTTTTTTGAGCTTTTAAGGGCTCAAAAAATTTCAGAATAACTTTTTCCCTAAAATTTAATTTCTTTGC
>CAMCEM010000076.1 GCA_945873755.1 Chitinophaga pinensis
GCAAAAGTTAATGTGGGGAATTGATAACAGAAATTTTAGAAATAGTTAAAAATAACGCGAAATTAGTTCGAGCGGAGTTCGATAGCTATACGAACGAGACCAGTTTGACAATGTCTCGACTCTGCTAGACATGACCTAAAACGATAGTCATGCTGGAAGCATCTTCTTGGCTATAAAAGATTGCTTTCCATTAACTTGCCATTATTTAATTCGAAGAATCCCACAATGCCGGACTATGGGATAAACTTCGGTGTGAAATAGTCAAAAGTTGTTGGTCAAAAGACACAACAACAGGCTATATGTAGTTTAACATTCAGCGATAATCTGCGGGCAATAAACGGTTAAAAAAAATTAAAACGAAGTCAGTTCGAGCGGAGTCGAGAACAGTTTGAAAATGTCTCGACTCCACTCGACATGACCTTTACGATTGGCTTTTGCTTATGTTCGGTATTTTCACCGTCCAATTTTCACCAATTAATTTCTTGAATAATTTGGTGCTTCTTTAGTAATTCTTACATCATGTGCATGGCTTTCTTTTACTCCTGCTGATGTAATTTTAACAAATTTTGCTTCTTGTAAATCGGCAATAGTTGCAGCACCACAATAACCCATTCCAGCTCTTAAACCACCTACAAACTGATAAACAACTTCTTTTAAAGTTCCTTTAAATGGAACTATTCCAACAATTCCTTCAGGAACTAATTTTGCAATTTCATCTTCCGCATCTTGAAAATATCTATCTCTACTGCCTTCTTTCATTGCTTCAATGCTTCCCATTCCTCTATACGATTTAAACTTACGTCCTTCGTAAATAATAGTTTCTCCTGGGCTTTCTTCTACACCGGCAAATATTGAGCCCGACATAATAGAACTAGCACCAGCGGCTATTGCTTTAACCAAATCGCCACTATACCTTATTCCACCATCGGCTATTATTGGCACTCCACTTCCTTTTATTGCTTTAGCACTTTCGTAAATAGCTGTTAATTGTGGAACACCAATTCCAGCAATAATTCTGGTGGTACAAATTGAGCCTGGCCCCACCCCTACTTTTACTGCATCTACTCCCGCGTCAACAAGTGCTTTTGCTCCACTTCCTGTTGCAACATTCCCAGCAATTATATCAATATTTGAATATAATTTTTTTATGCGAGCTACTTCGGTTAAAACCCCTTTAGAATGTCCGTGTGCGGTATCAATTATTACTACATCAACACCGGCTTTTACCAAGGCATTTATTCTTTCTTCGGTATCGGCTGTTACGCCAACTGCTGCTCCAGAAAGTAACCTGCCATGTTTGTCTTTACATGCCGATGGATGCGCTTTTACTTTTAAAATATCCTTATAAGTTATTAATCCTTTTAAAAAATTATCTTTATCAATTACAGGAAGTTTTTCAATTTTATATTGTTGTAAAATTAACTCTGCTTGTTTTAAATCGGTACCTTCAGGTGCAGTAATTAACTTTTCTTTTGTCATTATATCACTCACGCATTTGTTCATATCTGTTTCAAAGCGCAAGTCTCTATTGGTTAAAATACCTACTAATTTTCCATTGTCATTAATAATGGGAATGCCACCAATTTTATTTTCTGTCATTAATCTCAATGCTTCTTTTAAAGTAGCTGAGCTGTGAAGTGTAACTGGGTCGATTATTAACCCACTTTCGCTTCTTTTTACCTTTCTTACTTCAGCGGCTTGTCGATCGATGCTCATGTTTTTGTGCATTATACCAATTCCACCTTCTTGTGCTATTGCAATGGCCAATTTACTTTCAGTAACTGTATCCATAGCAGCAGAAACTATTGGAATTTTAATTTCAATATTCCGCGAAAGCATTGTAGATGTATTTACATCACGGGGTAAAATTTCGGAATAAGCAGGTAAAACTAGTACATCATCGTAGGTAAGACCTTCGGAGTAAAATTTATCGGATTGATTGAGCATAGCAAATAGATTACGGGTGTTTATTTGCCGTGCAAGTTTAGGATTATAATTTTATTTATTTACAAAAAAAATAAAAAACTTTAAGCAGTTTTTATTTGTGCTGCCCTTATTAACTTTTCTACTAAAACTTCTGCATTGAATGGTTTCATAATATAATCGTTCATGCCTGCTAAAAAAGCTGCTTCTTTTATTGTGTTTTCAAATGCTGCAGTTATTGCTATAATTGGTATGTTTTTAAAATAGTCATCGTTCAAGCTTCGAATTGCTTTTGTACAAGCAATTCCATCCATTTCGGGCATTTGAATATCCATTAAAATTAAATCATATTGGTTTAATTTAGCTTTGTTTAAACCAATAATGCCGTTTTCGGCAACATCATATTGGCAACCCCATTTATTTAAAAACTGAGAAAGAATAATAATATTAATTTCAGAATCTTCTACTAATAAAATTTTTAACCCACGTAATAAGTTGGTTTTGTTTTCACGTGATTCATAATTATTTATATAATCATTGTCTGTAATATCTAACGAAAGTTCAAAGAAAAAGGTACATCCTTTACCTATTTCTGATTGTACTTTAATTAAACCCCCAAGACTTTGAATAATTTTTTGACAAATGGCCAAACCTAACCCTGCACCGTCTTTTTTCCTAGTGTTTGAATCATCTACCAGCGAAAAAACTTCAAAAATTTCTTGTATTTTATTTTCAGGAATTCCAATTCCCGTATCTGTTACTTTAAATAATATAGTTGATTTAAAATAGCTAGAATAGGTTTCTTGTATTAACAACTCAATTGTTCCTTCTTTTGTATTTGCCAATGAATTATTAATAAAATTCGATAAAACCTGTGCAATACGCATTGGGTCTGATTTAAATTTTTTTGCTTCATCAATATTGCTCTCAATTTTAAAAGCAATTCCTTTGTTTTGGGCTTTGCTTTTGAAAATATCGTCTAACCCTTTTATAACTTGTGAGAACGAAAATGAAATGTAGTTAAATTCACTTTCACCACTTTCTAATGCACTAAAATCAAGAATATTGTTTACTAATTCAAGTAGTTTTAGGTTTGAAGATTGAAGAATAGCTATAAGATTGGACTGTTCACTAGTTAAAGAATTGGTTTTTAAAAGTTCCGATATTCCATTAATCGCATTTAAAGGCGTTCTTATTTCGTGGCTTATATTCCTAATAAAAACCGCTTTAGTTCTTAACGCTTCTTTTGCTATTTCTTGGTTCTTTAATATTTTTTCGTTTTGTATTAAAAGCTCCTTGTTTTTATTGGTTAATTGTATTTGGTTATTTTTTAAAATGCGATTGTTTTTTTGGCTATTTTTTAATGTATAAAATAAAAAAACAATAATTGATAACACCAGAATAATACTTAACAATACTACTCCATTTAAAAGATATTTGCTTTTTTCTTTTACAAAGTACACTTCGTTTTCCGCCTCTTTTTGTTTTACTTGAGCTTGTTTTTCTAATTCAGTTAGCTTTTCAAGGTTTTCTTCGTTGCTTATTTCAAGAATTAATGCCTCTTTAAGTTCGGTATATTGCAATGCAAGTTTATAATTGTTTTGTGTTTTAAAACATAATATAAAAGCCTCATAAACATATATCTGACCGTTTTTATTATTGGTTCTTTTTGCCAAAATCATTGCCCTATTTAATAATGAAATGGCTTTGTCAAATTGTTTATTTTTAATGTGCAATTCAGCAATGTCGGTTAAAGAATTTCTTTGTCCATTTTCATCATTTATTTTCTCTCTTATTTCAAAGGCTTTGTTAAAATATAATTCTGCATTTTTTATTTCGTTTAGTTTTAAATAACACAACCCGATGTTATTAAAGGTTTCTGCAATATTTTTTTGGTTTTTACTTTTGAAATCATCAATTAAAACATTTTCAAACTTTAGTAATGCCTTTTGGTATTCTTTTCTTTCTAAATAAACTAAAGCTAAATTATAATTAATTAATCCCAATTCACTGTCAATTAATAATGCAATTTTTTCTGCTTGTAATAAGTGTTTTTCAGCTAGTTTGTAGTCGTTTTTTAATAAATATACAACTCCAATATTATTTAGTGATTTTAAAAGGTATACAGAATCGTTGATTTGTTTTGCATTTTTAAGCGCTTGGAAATAATATGCTAATGCTTTTGAATAATTGTTTTTTCCTTCAAAAGCAATTCCTAAATAATTATTGCATCTTATAGTTAATGGTATATTTTTTACTTTAATAAAATAATTGAGCGCGTTTTGTAAGCAAATAATTGAAGTATCGAAATTCCTTTTCTCGCAATGGCCTACTCCTAAAAAATGCAAAGATTCAAAATAGCCAAAATCGTTTTTTAAATCTGCATATTTACTTAAGGTAAAATTAGCATTTTTAATTAATAAATCAGGTGTATCAACTAAAAAAGGATTTAACAAGTTTAATAATTCAATTTGCTTATTTAAATTTTTTTCTTTTTTAATTAATTGAATTATTGAATCTTTTTTTAAAAACGTTTCGCTTGCCTGAGCAAATGCATGTATCAGCAAAAGAGTAAAAATAAAAGTAAAAATGTGTTTCATTTTAAATAAAAATTCGATTATTTAAAGCAATAATATTTCATTTGGTTCAATTTTTATTAGTTTTTTTCGATATAAAATTCCAATTGCTTTTTTGAATGTTTTTTTACTCATGCCAAGCATTTTTTTTATTTCTTCTGGAGTACTATTATCGTGTAAGCTTATAACACCATTGGTTTTTTTTAGTAAATCCAAAATCATTTGAGAATTTATGTCAACATTTTCAAAACCAATTTTTTGTAAGCTTATATCTATTAAATTTCCTTCTTTTATTTGCTTTACAAACCCTTTTAATTTATCGCCAATTTGAATAGGTGTAAATATTTCGTTTTTGTAAATTAATCCTTTGTATTTATTGTTAATTATTACAAAATATCCTAAATCAAAATCTTCGTAAACCATTAAATCTACTTCATCATTTTGTTTCAAATCACAATCTGTATTGTCTAAATACCTATTTATTTTGGTAGTTCCAACCAATCTGTCAGAAACACTATCTAAAAACAAGTAAACTACATAGCTTTTATGTGTATACATTTTTTTTGCTTGTTCTTTAAAAGGAACCAACAAATCTTTATCTAATCCCCAGTCCATAAATGCACCAAAACTTGCGGCATCAATTACTTTTAGCAAAGCAAATTTGTTTAAAGTTATTTTAGGCGTTTGGGTTGTCGCTATTAGCCTATCTTCTGAATCGTTGTAAACAAAAACACTTATTTTATCATCTAATTTTAAACCGTTAGGAACAAATTTATTGTGCAAAAGCACCTCTTCACCTTCTTCATCTATTAAAAAAAAGCCAACTGCACTTCCGCGACTTACCGTTAAATTACTAAATACTCCTAATTGAATCATTCGATTGTTTTATAAAATTTTTCAAAACTATTTAAAATTATAAAGGCTACTCCATTTTATTTATTAAAATTGTAGAAACAATAAAAACCTTAAATTAATTTTGACAAAACTAAGTGTAAATATTAACAAGTTTGCTACTATTAGGAATGCAAGAGGTGGAAACAATCCAAATTTAGTTAAAATAGCTATTGATTGTGAAAATTTTGGAGCCGATGGAATTACTGTTCACCCCAGGCCTGATGAACGACACATAAGGTATTCCGATGTATTTGAATTAAAAAAAATTTTAACAAAAGAATTTAACATAGAAGGAAATCCAATTGAGGATAAATTTGTAGAATTAGTGCTCGATACAAAACCTACACAAGTTACTTTAGTACCCGATTCTAATAACCAAATTACAAGCAATCAGGGTTGGGACACAATTAAAAATTATAGATTTTTAAACGATATTATTGCTGTTTTTAAAAAGGAAGGAATAAGAACGTCTATTTTTGTTGATCCAATAATTGAAATGGTAGAATGCGCAAAATTAACTGGAACCGATAGGATAGAATTGTATACAGAAAACTTTGCACACAACTACAAAACAGCAACAGGAGATTGTATAAAGCCTTATATTACAGCTGCAATAAAAGCAAGCGAAATTGGATTAGGCATCAATGCGGGACACGATTTAGACTTAGAGAATCTCGCTTTTTTTAAACAAAATATTCCAAATTTGAGCGAAGTTTCTATTGGGCATGCTTTGGTTTGCGATGCTCTGTATTTGGGACTACACAACACTATTCAACAATATAAAAGTAAATTGATTTAACATGATTTCAAAAAACAGAAATTGGTTTTATTTATTGAGTTTTACTCCTGCAATTGTTGTAATTTCTTGCAATTTTTTTGGTGGAGTTTTTGCTTATGGAAACATTATTTACACTTTAGTTATTCTGGCTTTTTTTGAGTGGAAAACCAAAAATATTTATTCGAATGAAAGCACAGACACAAGCGTACCAATGTTTATTTTATTGTGTCACATTCCTGTTCAATTTATTTCACTTTTTAGTTTGTTGTATAGTATAAAAACTCATGTACTCACTGGAAGTTTTATTGTAGAAGCATCGGTAAGCACCGGATTAAATTCTGCTACAGCTGCAGTTATAGTTTCTCACGAATTAATTCATAAAAAGGCAGTTATTTATAGGTCGTTGGGCAAACTTTTGCTTATAACAACTGGCAATGTTTACTTATACATCGATCATTTAAAAATTCACCATAAATGGGTAGGAACCGAAAAAGACCATACCTCAGCCAAATTGGGAGAAAACTTGTATCAGTTCATTGTTCGTTCTGTTTCTGGCCAATTTAAAGGTTCGTTGTTGTTGGAATCAGAAAGGCAAAAAAACGAAAAAAAATTGCCTTACGGAATTGGTAATTATGTTGTTAGGCAATTGGTAATTCAAGCTATTATTATTTCATTGTTGTTTTATTTTATTGGGTTATGGGCTGTTAAAGCTTGGTTTATTCAGTGTATAGTTTCAATATTTACAACAGAATATACCAATTATATTCAACATTACGGTTTGGTTAGAAAAGGAAAAGAAAGAGTAAACGAAACACACAGTTGGCAAAGCGATAATTTTATAAGCAGGTTTCTATTACTCGACTTACCCCGACATTCTGACCACCATTATTTGGCTTCAAAACCTTTCCATTCTTTGTCTTCGTTAAAAAACAGTCCTGTATTACCAACCGGATATTTGGGGATGTATTATATTGCTTTAATACCCAAATTATGGTTTAAAATAATGAATAGTAAAATTGAAGAATTTAAAAAAATAAATAGCAACTAAAAAATACCATTTATGAAAAAAGCATTATTAATATTAATTGTACTTTTTACAATTAAAAATGAGGCTGAAGCTCAACAAAGCTATACTGCCTATTTAAAAGACAATGTTGCCTACAGAGAGCACTCGTTTGACATTACAAAAATGCAATTAGCAGTTGCTTTTGAGCCAGAAAAAGGATTGGTAAAAGGAACCGTTTCACATAGTTTTATTGTACTTCAAAAAAAGGTTGATTCCGTTTTTTTCGATGCGCCTTCTATTGTTATTAAGTCAGCATTTTTAAATAAAAAACCTGTTCGGTTTACTATAACAAATGAAGGCGTTTGGGTAAAACCTTCATTGCCTTTTAATTGGGACGAAACGGGTATAATAACTTTTGAATACGAAGCCTCGCCTCGAAGAGGAATTTATTTTATTGGTTGGAATACAGAAACTCCAGCAGAATTGAACCCATTTGCTGTAAGAAAGCAAATTTGGACACAAGGACAAGGAATTGATAACCGCCAGTGGATTCCTATGTATGATGACATGAATGACAAGTTTTTAACCGAAACAAGCATTACTTTTAGTAGTGAATACCAAGTTTTATCTAACGGTTTATTAACTAAAAAAACAGAAAATAAAATCAACAATACAACTACTTGGAATTATGCCATGAGCAAACCACATGCAGGTTATTTGTTAATGATTGCCATAGGCAAATATGCAGTAAAAAACGATAAAAGTAAAAGTGGTGTGCCTTTGCAATATTGGTATTACCCCGAATTTGCTGACAGAATGGAGCCCACTTTCCGACACACTCCTTTTATGATTGATTTTTTAGAGCGCGAAACAGGAATAAAATATCCCTGGGAAACTTATAGCCAAGTTATGGTGCAAGATTTTATTTTTGGGGCAATGGAAAACACAACTGCTACCATTTTTGGCGATTTTTTTAATGTAGACAACCGTGCGTTTTTAGACAGAAATTATATTGGTGTTAACTGCCACGAAATGACACACCAGTGGTTTGGCGATTTTATAACTGCTCGCGATGGCAGAGATGCATGGTTACAAGAAAGTTTTGCAACTTATTTTCCAAAACAACTAAGCAAAGAGTTAGATGGAATAGAAGAATGGGATTGGCAACGCAGAGCACACCAAAATGCTGCAGTTGATGCAGGAAAAAAAGACAATTATGCTGTTAGGCATTCGTTAGGAGGAACAGCAAGGGTTTACCCAAAAGGTGCTTCTGTAATTAGTATGTTGGAGTACGTTTTAGGCCCTGAACAATGGAAAAGAGCATTGAATTATTATTTAAAACAACATGCTTATGGCAATGTAGAAACCAATGATTTGCAACAAGCCATTCAAGACAAACTAGGACTTAATTTAGATTGGTTTTTTGATGAATGGATTGCCAGAGGAGGCGAGCCTCACTATAAAATTCACTACGAAGACTTAACATACAGCGATGGTACACGAGCAACAGAAGTAGCGATAGAACAAATACAAAAAACAAATGAAACGGTTCAATATTTTAAAATGCCGATAGAAATAGAAGTGCATTATTCTGATGGTACTTTTGACTTAGTCAAAGAGATGCAAAGTGCACAATTTGAAATAGTTAAAATTCCTAACATAGGCAAAAAGAAAATTGAATTTGTGTTGTTCGATCCCAACTCAAATATTACCAAACAGATTACTTTTAAAAAAGAATTTATCGAACTGCAAGAACAAATTGAAAAAGCCAAAAATTATTTAGATAGATACGATGCTGCACTAGCATTAAGAACATTTCCTCTAGAAAACAAAAGAGAAGTGCTTCATGAAGCATTAAAAAGGGAAAAGCATTATGGTATAATAAACGAAATTGTAGCACAGCTAATTAACGATACAGACGAAAAAAGTGTCGCTTTAATGAAAGGTTTGTTAAACTATAACCATAAAGCCATAACAAGAGATGCAGTATTAAAAGGCCTAACATTCATTGATAAAAGCTGGAAGGATTTATATATAAAACATTTGCAAGATAGCAGCTACGATGTTGTAAAAACATGTATGGAAAAGTTGGTTCTAAGCAATTTTGACACAGAAACCATGAAACTGTTATTAGCCGAGACTAAAAACAACATGGGAATGAATAATGCAATAGCAATAAAAAGAGCTGAAATTCAAATATTGGCAGCCCAACAACTAAACAATGATTTATTTAATAAAGCAAATGCTTTAATTGAATTAAACAAATTTACTTCTGCTAGTTTTGAGTTTAGGACGCGTATTTTGGCATTTAATAGCTTTAAAAACTTAAACTATTTAGATAATCAAACAGCAAAAAACATTTTCAACGCACTGTTAAGCACTAATAACCGATTGGTAAGCCCTGTTGCTGAACTTGCAAACCATTTTTCAGTACAGTTTTTATATAAAACACTTTTAAAAGAACAGTTTGCCAAAAGCGCTTTCAATACAAAAGAAAAAGCCATAATTAAAAGCTATTTAGCATGGATTGAATGACAGTAACTCTCATTGAAACCCTTGAAATAACAGTTATTGTAACTACTTTATTGTACAATTATTTTCTCATTAAGCAAAACAAAATTTGTTGGCTTTTTGGTTTTTTATCGTCCATTGTTGGTGTTTATATATTTACTCAAAAGAATCTTTTAGGCCAAGTAATTTTGCATGTTTTTTATACATTAATGGCAGTTTATGGTTGGTTTATTTGGAGTAGGTTTACAAATGCCAAAAGTATAATAAAATGGAGTTACAAAAAACATATTTACACATTTTTATATGGTGTTTTAATCGTTTTTTTTTCCTATTTTTTTATCGCCTTACAAATAAACAGCGAAATAAAAATTTTGGATGTATTTATAACTGTTTTTTGTTTTATAGCTACATTTAAGGAAGCCCACAAAGTGCTTTCCGCCTGGCTATATTGGATAGTTTTAAACATTGCATGTATGGTTTTATACTATCAAAGCAATTTAAAAATTTATGCTTTATTAATGTTCATTTACGCCATTATATCTGTAAAAGGATATTTAACTTGGAAAAGTGGATATAGGTAAATTTTTTTTAATTCTTATTTGTAAACTGTAATTTTTGGAAAACAGTTGCAAAGAAGTTTTTTATAAGTATCTGTTTGATAATTGATTATGTTTTAAGAAATTAACTCTTGTTTAGTTATTTCTCTTGTTTTTCCTAGTGGCAAATCCTTTAGGAATACATTTCCTATCCTTAATCTCTTTAGACTTGTAACCATATAATTGTGCTGATAACACATTCTTCTAATTTGCCTATTCAAACCTTGAATTAAAATTATTTTAAATGTAAAATCATCTATCTTTTCTACAAAACAAGGCAAAGTAGTTTTTCCTAATATTTGCACTCCCCTAGCCATACTTTTTATAAATTCACTTGTAATTGGTTTATTTACAGTTACTATGTATTCTTTTTCTATTTCGTTTTCTGGATTTATTGTTTTGTTAAAAAAAAATCCATCATTGGTTAATAGAATCAATCCTTCCGATTCTTTATCGAGTCTGCCAACTGGAAATAGTTTTTGATTAAATTGTATTAATTCAGTCAAATTATTAGGAATTTTAGTACTTAAAGTGCTCTCAATTCCTCTTGGTTTGTTTAGTGCGACATAAATAAGTTCTTTACCTTCTTGAACAATTTTATGAGCCAATTCTACGTTATCCGTTTCTTTAACTACAATATTTGTTTTCACTTTTACCTTATTTACCAATACTTTTTCTTCTTTTATTAATATTTTTGCTTCATTATTTGAAACTTGAAGTTTTTTTACTAATAAATATTGCAGTTTTTTGGTAAAAGACATGGGTTAATTTGAACTTAAAACATATAAAATTTAAAACTATAAAATATACAACATTTGCTATACCTTTGTTTTATAAATAGATAGTTAATGTTTATTGCGACAAAAGTATGTTATATCTATTATTTTTTTTATTATTTAAAAAATATTCACCGCCTTTTGCTCAAGTAATTATTTAAAAATTGTTTTATTTAAGCATACAACTTTTTAAAAAATGTGCGTTTATGTGTTAAGTACTTGCATTTTTTTTCGTTTATGTAAATGTATTTTCGCAAAAGCCAAATTAATTAAACTTTGATAAATTATAACCAATACCAATTACCAAACGGACTTACTGTTATTCATCATTTTGATGATAGTACCCAATTGTGTGTGTTAAACATGCTTTACAATGTAGGTTCAAAACACGAAAATCCTTCCAAAACAGGATTTGCACATTTATTCGAACACTTAATGTTTGGAGGATCGGTAAATATTGAAGACTTTGATACAGAATTGCAAGATGCTGGAGGAGAAAGTAATGCATTTACCAGTAACGACATAACAAATTATTACTTAACACTACCTGCAAATAATATAGAAACAGGCTTTTGGCTCGAAAGCGACAGGATGCTTAGTCTTGACTTTAACCAAGAAAGTTTAGATATTCAGAGAAACGTTGTTATTGAAGAATTTAAAGAACGTTATTTAAATCAACCTTATGGTGATGTGTGGTTAAAAATACTACCGTTGGCATATAAAATTCATCCTTACCGGTGGCCTACTATAGGAAAAGAGATTAGCCATATAGAAAACGCTTCGCTAGATGATGTGAAAGATTTCTTTAAAAATTTTTATTGCCCCAATAATGCTGTTTTAGTTATTGCAGGAAATATTAGTTTTGATTACACTAAAACATTGGTTACTAAATGGTTTGAGCCAATTCCTAGTCAAAATTTTGTTCAGATAAATTACTCACAAGAACCTATACAAAAGGAAGCTAGATTCGAAACAATTCATGCAGATGTTCCTGCTAACATGATAGTTAAGGCATATCACATGCCGGCAAGAACAGACTTAAAGTATTATGCCGCTGATATGTTAACTGATTTATTAGGTTCTGGTAGATCATCTCGGTTTTATGTAGAATTGGTTAAAAACAAAAACCTGTTTAGTGAATTAGATGCATACATTACCGGAGATGTTGATGCTGGATTACTGATAATTGAGGGTAAAATTAGTGAAGGTATAAGTATTGAAGATGCAGAAAGTTCAATTATTGAAGTGATTTCTAACTTAAAAAAAGGTGGAATTTCGGAAGATGAATTGACTAAAATTAAAAACAAATCAGAAACTAATATACTATTTAACGACATAAGTGCCTTAAATAAGGCAATGAAATTGGCTTATGCATGGGTATTAGGCGATGTAGATTTAGTTAATAAAGAAGCAGAATTATATTTAAAAGTAACGAAACAAGAAATTATTGATGCTGCTAACGAAATAATAATACCTTCTAATTGTTCTACCCTTTATTACCTATCAAAAAATGTTAAATAGAAAAGAAGCCCCTTTTGCTACCGAAATAAAGGAAATAAATATAAAAGAAGCAGATGCTACATTATTTCAAAATGGAATAAATTTATATTCAATAAATGCTGGAAATGAAGAAGTTTTGAAAATAGATTTTGTTTTTAATGCAGGCTCAAATATGCAGCAAATAAAAGGACAAGCAAACTTTGCTGCTAAAATGTTGAGTGAAGGAACAAGTAAATATTCAGCCGCAGAAATAGCAGAAAAACTTGATTTTTATGGTGCATATTTTCAAGCTAAAAGTGGTACCGATGATGCAACAATTACACTATATTGTTTAAATAAACATTTAAAAAACTGTATTCCTTATATTGTTGAAATTCTTACTGATTCACTGTTTCCTGAAAAAGACTTAGAAATATTAAAGAAAAACACCATTCAAAATTTGGTTGTAAATGAAGAGAGAAACTCTTTTTTGGCAAGAAGAAAATTTAATCAATCTGTATTTGGTGGCAATTCAGTTTATGGATCATTTTCTTCAAAAGAAGATATTATCAGAATAGAACGTACTTCATTAATAAATTTTTATAAAAATCAGTATCAAAAAGGAATAAAATATATAATAGTCTCTGGATTTGTAACCGATGATGTTATAAAAACAATAGCTAATAACTTTGACAATGCTATATTCTCTCATGCAATTGAAAATAAAAACAAATATGTAAGCAATGAACTTGTAAAAGAAACAATTTATCTTGATAGAGAAAACTCTGTTCAAAGTGCAATAAGAATTGGTAAAAAACTTTTTAATCGGAACAATCCCGATTTTAGAGAGATGCAATTGCTAAATTTAATTTTAGGTGGATATTTTGGTTCTAGACTAATGAAAAATATTAGAGAAGAAAAAGGCCTAACATATGGAATTTATTCCGCAATTGAATCCTATCCAAACGATGCCTGTTGGTATATAGATACAGAAATTAATAATGATTTGTGTGAAATGGGTGTTGAGGAAATATATAAGGAGGTAAAGTTAATTAGAACAGTTAAAATTGGAGATGATGAGTTAAGAACAGCAAAAAACTATTTGTTAGGTTCATTTCTTCGAAGTATTGATGGCCCATTCAGCTTAGCTGATAGGTTTAAAATTTTGAAAGATTACAATTTAGAATATTCTTATTTCCACGAATATATAGAAATTATAAAAAAGAGTACCGCTGACAACTTAATAATATTAGCAAATAAACACTTAAACGAGGAAACATTTACCAAAGTTATTGTTGGTGCCAAAAAATAAATGATAAGAAAGTCACTCATATTGTTTTTAATTATTTTTGAGGTCAGTTTTGCTAACGCACAATCATGTTCAAAACTTAGAAGAATATGCCGGGCTAATCTAAATAATGAAGTGTTTTGGAAATATAATATGGGTGTTCCATGTGGAACATTTAAAGAGTACCGTATATTTGGAAGAGATAAACCATCGAGTTCATATTCAATATTACAAACCGTAATTAATGAAACCACTACTTCTTTTACTCATATTGATGCAAATTCACCTAACAATAAAAACTGGGACTACTTTATAGAAATTGTTTATGATTGTGGAGGTACAGAAACTTTTTGTTATTCTGACACACAAAATGTATCACAATTTTATTTGCCCAAAAGTTCTATTGCATTCGTTACAGTTGACATAGATTCGGAACTTCCCGTTATTATTTGGGAAAAAAATAATTATCCTAGCTTTTGGTATGTTGATCTGTTTAATGACAATTCAATTAAAACTGCAATTTTGGATACTTTTTATATTGACAAAACCTCGGGGGGGAATCCTAAGACAAGTCCTTTAAAATATGTAATAGCTGCTGTTGATAGCTGTACAAACAGATGGGATTATGTTTCTCAAGATTTCCATTATACAATAAACTTAAAGGGTTCAATTGATACTTGTAAGAATTCAGTTACTATTAATTGGAGTCAATATATTGGATGGAGTGATCCTATTTCTTATTACTACATTTATAAAATGGTAAATAAGTCAAACTATATTTTAATTGATAGTGTATTAAACAATGTAACTAGTTATACAAACAAAGTAAACGGCAATGAAGTACTTGATTATTGTGTTGCTGCTGTTAATAGTAAATTTTTACGCTACAGAAGTTTTTCAAATTCTATTAGTTTTACATCAGGTCTAAGAAATAGCAATCATAATTTAAAAATAAATTATGTAACTTT
>CAMCEM010000077.1 GCA_945873755.1 Chitinophaga pinensis
CAATATGGTGAGTACTAACTATCAAAACCTTGCCAAAGCAATGGGAGTAACTGATATTATTGAATATGTTTTTCCTTCAATAATGGAAGTAAATAATTTTAAAAAAAACACTATTTTTATTAATAATACTTGTAGTGAATTAGGAGGAGAATTGCGAAAAATACCTGATAATTTACTGAATGAAATTTGCAACTATTTATTAAAAAATACAAATTATTATATAAATTTTGTTGGTGCTCCTAGCGATTATGAAAGTATAAATAGTTTTATTTTAAAATATAATTTTAATACAACTCGTGTTTTAAACATAGCAGGTAAATATAATTTTAGTGAATATTACCATTACTTAAGCAATAATGGAAAATTAATGATTTCGATAGATAGTGCACCTTTGCATATTGCTAATAAATTAAAAATTCCTTGCGTTTCTTTATGGGGGCCAATTAATCCATTGCAACGGTTAAGTAATATTGAAAACACTTATTACTTAAAAAAATCGTGCTCGCCATGCATACACCACACTGAGTTTATACCTTGTGGAGGAAACAATATTTGTATGAAAGACATGCAATTGAACGATATAACTAAACTAATTCACAACCTTATTTAAAATGAATAATATTTCGGATACAATTTATAAAAAAATACTTTTTTGTGTATTTATTTTTAGCTTTTCTGTAGTAGTTTATAGGGCATTTAATGTTTCGTGTCTCGATAATTCACCAGCTCGTAATTCTATTTATGGTGACGGTTATAGCGATAAAAACACACTTTCATCGGCAAAGTATTTTTACGATAGTGGTTTTATTAAAACAGCTTTTTTACCGGTACACGATTATTATCCGGAGCAATTACAAACCAATGCTTATACCCATTACCCTGCTATACCCAATATTTTAGCGGGTTTTTATGCTGTAATATTTAACTCGTACAACGAATTTGTGTTACGAATAATTCCAATGCTACTTTCAATTGCTTTTTTCTTTTTTATATTTTTTGTTTTAAAGCATGTAACAAAAAATAACCTTATTGCTTTAATTGGGGGTTGTTCGCTTGTATTAGCCGACTATTACATTGCTTGGGCCGATAATTTGCATCAGCACTTATATGGTGAATTTTTAAAATGGATATATTTTTATTTGTTATATAATTATTTTAAAAGTGGTGCTTCAAATAAAATTTCATTTATTCCTATGCTTATTATTATGTTATTGCAAGTAAATATTTCGTTTGAGCAACCCGTATTTTTGGGAGTTTTAACTTTAGGATTTTCTATAATTTACAAAAAAAGTATTTTTACTTTCGAAACTATATCTGCTGGAATTTTTGTAGCTATAGGTTTTGGCTTGCATATTTTACAAAATGCCATTTATTTTAATAGCATCGATTTAGCAATTTCGGATATGAAAAGTGCTTTTATGTTAAGAACTGCTGGAGTTGAATTGACTATTCAAAAAGCAGAGGCTCCATTTACTTGGAAAAATTATTGGGAAGTGCCATTTAATTGGTTCAATAGAATGGAAAGATTTTACTTTTTCCCGGGTTGGGCAGTTTTAATTTTAGGAATAACTGCTATGAAAAATTTAAAACAAACAAACAATGAATTATATAAAATAATTTGGGTATTGTTTTTTGCTTCTATTTCGTGGACAATTTGTATGGCTCAACATGCATTTATTCATTCATTTACAAATAAACATTTTTCTATCTTTTATGCTTTATTAATAGGAATATCATTGCCTTTATTTATAAATAATTTTAAAATAGCATGGAATGACAAATCAAAGAAGAAAATTGTGTTTTATACTTTATTAAGCTTATACATGTTTGCAATGTTTCTTACACAACAATTTATTCCAGTTTACATTTTATTTGGCTTTGGCTACCATCATTAGTAGTTCCTTTTGTAAAATTCAACTTTAGCTTTATTATTTTCAAAATCTTTAACTAATTGAACTTTTTTGCTTTCTATCAAATCTTCAAGTTCTTTACAAGTTTCTATCGATGTTTTAATATAATACACATTTGAACTATCTTTTACATCAGCATTTAATGTTTTAAAACCTTTTTTTACAAACCCTGCTTGTTCGTTACATAGGTTAATATACATTAAAAAAGGTGCATAAATTCTTTCTGTTGGTGGGTTTGCTTCTATGTAAGTTGTAAATTCTACTTGCGATTTTAACATGCTTATATAATTTAATTCAACATCGGAATAAAATGGTTGTTCAATGCTTTTATTAATTTTAATAAAACCAATAATAGCTATAATTGGAATAATAATAACCTTAACTTGTAGTTTATTGCAGCAACCTATTAAAACTGCGCAAACAATCATTAATAATGGTAAAACAGGTAATAAATACCTATTTGAAAGGAAATTAATTGATGCAAAAAGCATATTGCCAAATACAAAAATTAGTAAAGAAATAATGATGATGAATTTTAATTTGGTAAATTCTGATTTTACATAATTAAGAGACATTAAAGTGCTTAAAAGAGTGATTAAAAAAATGTAGCCCCTACCTTGATCTATAAATAAAATTTTAATTGAAAATTTAAATTTACTTCCAATTTCATTTAAATCAATCATGCTAGTATGCAAAGGAAAAAAGAACCAACCCAATTTTATTTTTTGAACAATAAAAAAACTAAATCCTACTAAAAATAAACATAAAACATAAGCAATAATTTTTATAAAAGATTGATTACTTATTTCTTTTAATACCCGTTGAAGTAAAGCAATTATCAAAAAAGCAGGAACTAAACAATAAGCGCTTTCTTTGGTTAAAAGTGCAGCTACCATAAATATTCCAAACCCTATCCACTTGCGTTTAAAGTAAAACCAAAACGACCATAAAAATAATAAGCCGAGCAACACTTCGCATAATAAAAAAGTGCTTTGTGCTAAAAACATTGGCTGTATAAAAACCAATAATGTTGCAACAAATGCGGTAAAATAAGAGCTTGTCCAACTATAGGTAATAAAGTAAACACTTAATAGAAGCATTATTGAAATTAATAATGGAAATAAATGCGCTATGGGCAAACTGTAGCCAATAGTTTTTATCCATAACGATGATAAAAAATAAAACAACATTGGGTGACCACGGTAAAATTCGGCATCAATACTTCCGGGTAAAAGACTAGGTCCTTTTGATGCCATTTCTCTAATTGCAGGTAAATACGACCAAGCTTCATCCCAAAAAAAAGGTAGCGTCATGGCTTCTAATTTTAATAAAATCAAACCCACAATTAGTAAAAATAATAACCAATGATAAATTTGGTTTTTATTTAAAATGTTTAATGTTTTAAATGTAGTTAACAATTATTTAGGGCCTTAGAGTTAATTGCAACAATAAATTAATAAACTCATTGTTACAATTTTGATGATGTAATTTGTAATTAATTTTCTATTTATTCTTGGTAATACAACTGTACTTTTTTTGTTATTCCCCAATGGTAAAATAATATTGCATTCCATTTTGAATCGGCTGGTTTTAATGAATAACCCCAGTCCATTACTGTACAGTTTTTATTTAATTTAACTACGTTTTCATTTGATTCAGCAATGGTTTGCAATGCCGCTTTTTCACATTTATTTCTATTCTTATCTATTCCATCGGCATCAATATTTACAAATAGAAAAATAAAAATAAATACTAAGTAAAAATATTTAATCGATTTGTTTAAAGCTTTAATTAAAATAAAAGTAGAGGTTGCAAATAGATAAAACAAAACCAAAATAATAGGCAAAGCGGTATCGTTTCTTAAAATAAAAGGCCTGTAATCTCTATAACCACCTAAAGGAAGTAGCAAAATATATAAAAGTATTAATGCAAGTAACCATTTAAAAATATTAAAAAAGTTTGAGTTTACTTTTAACTTGTATATCAAAGTAAAATTTACTAATAAAACCAATGCTAAATAAATAAATGATTTATTCATTAAAAATAATTTTATTATGCCTATAGGTAGTTTCTTATATCTATCAAATATTGATACATTTGATAAAGTATTATCTTGATTGTAAGTACCTAAAAACAAAGAGTAAAAGCAAAACAAAACTGTTAAAAAGATAAATAAATTCAACACAATAAATTTATAGTTTTTAGCCCATTTAACTTTATTTTTAAAAACTAAATTCCACATATAAACAAACAAAAACAAACTAATAATAAGCATTAATGGAGGTAATAATGGTCCATTAAAAGCACAAAAAACAAGCATTGGAATTAACAATAAATAGTTTTTGTAACTAAAATTTAAAATATTGTTTTTATGCAATGCGTAAACAATTGGCATATACATTAAAAATAACCCAATTATTGAAAAAGCATAAAAAAAAGTATAGGTAACAGCAGTATTTGTTATGCCCATACTTTCATTAAAACCATAAATATGTACCAATGGAAATAGCAAACAAATGATTAATAAATTTTCTTTTTTAAAACAATTTCTTTTTCCTAAAATAAAAAATGTCAGTGTAAATAAAAGTGATAAAATTACTATAAGAGTAAAAACTCCAGAAGCTACATATACACTGTTAATTGGTGTTACAAAATTTTGAAAAAATGCAGGACTATTTGTAAAATAATTTGACATAGTGTAATGGACAAAAAATCTATTTGGCCCAGTACAAGTATCATTATTTTTAATAGTATTAAATCCAAATGGATCCTTTAAAACCTTACCCGCATTGGTAGCTGGAGTTACTATGTCCGACAAATCGCCATCAATAGTTAATGAAGTAATTTGCTTAAAAGTAAAGCTTATATCTATAACTAAATAAATAATTAAAAAATACTTCCAATTAAGTTTCAATTTTTCAAATATAATTATCAAAATATTCATAACTAATTAAATATTAATGTTTGTTTTAAATTGAATGTTTACCTTTTTTAAATAATTTATAAGTCAATCTAAAATCGGTAAATTGAGCTTTTTGGTTACCTGCTAATAACGAAATACCAATGCTCCAATGTAAGTTTAATTTATATGAAACCGAATGCCTGTGATACAAGTTATTTAAATATGGAATATCTTTAAAAATATAATAACCTAAGTGTTGTCCCCAAGTAAATTGATGAAACAAAAACTCGTGTCCAACTATAATTCCAACTCTTTGATTGCTTAACCTTTGAGCACCAGAATAAATTAATAATTCTGTCATTGCTCTGTCTTCAAGCCATTCGGCACCAACACACAAACTATGTGTTTTTTTTATTCCAAAAGGTTTATTGTAACTCAATGAAAAACCATTTAACAAATAAAAATTTTCTGTATTAACTGTCGATGTTTTATAAGTGGCAAATGCTGTAAACTGCAAATTTTCATTTCCTTCTATAATATTTAACCTTCGTTTAATATTTAATTTAAGTTTAGGTTTTTCATTTATTTTAAACTGATAACTTATTGCACTTGTAATAAAATTAACACCCAAATTTGGGTCTTTAATACCTCCATTCGAAAAATGGTTAAATTGAATTTTTAAACCTATACTATTTCCATTTTTTAAAAAATAATTACTTAATAATCCCAATGATAAAAAAGCATTGACAGCCGAACTATAAGATAAATTTGATAAATTATAAACTGAATCGTAAGGGTTATTTATAAAATTTAATCCTGCGCAAGCTTTTAAAAAAATATCTGCTTTTTTAAACTTAAATATGGTTGATTCAAGTGTATAAAAAACATTAAAATTATTTTTTATCACCGGATTATTAACTATAAAATAATTAATTCCATAGCCTGAAACAAAACCATTTTTATTGTAATGCATATCTAAAGAATCATTTCTTTTTCTAATCAGTTCTATTTCTATTCCGTTTACCAAAGCCCCAGCTGCGTAGTTTGCATTGGGTGAATGTGCCCAAACAGTTCCATTATGAAAACCTGTTCTTATAAAATAAGAAACGTTTTTAAAATTCAACGTATCAAAAGAAGCATAGCTGAAACTAAAACTAAAAAAAAATATTATAAATATAAAAACCTTAAACATTTTTGGGTTTAATAAAATAATAAATTGGAATGCCAATTAAAACCAAACACAGCCCTGTAAAGGCAAAAGCAGTTTTGAAAATTAATAAACTAATACAAATAATTAATGCCACAATAATATATAAAATAGGTAAATACGGATAGGCAATAACTTTATAAGGTCTTTCTGCATTTGGTTGTTTTTTTCGTAAAATAAAAACAGCACCTACTGTTAAAATATAAAAAATTAAAACTGCAAAAACTACGTAATCTAATAAATCACCATAAGAGCCAGAAAGCACTAAAATGCAAGCCCAAATGGCCTGATAGGTAAGCGATTTTTGTGGCGATTGATGTTTATTTAATTGTGCGGCTTGTTTAAAAAACAAACCTTCTTCAGCCATTACTTTGTATACCCGCGAACCACTTAAAATTAATCCATTGTTACAACCAAATGTACTAACCATAATTAATGCTGCCATTATTATTGCACCATTTATTCCAAATACTTTTTGTAATAAAACCGTCCCAACCCTATCTTGATCAGCATTTTGTATTTCGCTAATTGAAAGTGCATTGATATAAATAAAATTAATTAATACATATAAAAAAAGCACACTTCCAGTTCCAATTAGTAAAGATAATGGCAAGTTTCGTTTAGGATTTTCCATTTCACCAGCTGTAAAAGTAATGTTGTTCCAAGCATCAGCACTAAATATAGAACCAACTAATGCGGCAGCAAAAATGCCAATGTTAAAGTTTGGTGGAGTTAATGGAGTCGATAAGGTTGACAAAGTTGACAGGTTTTGATTGCTTAAAATAAAATACAAGCCCGCAAAAATGATGAATAATAATGAACCAATTTTAGCAAACGTAAATACATTTTGAAGCAATGCAGCATTTTTTACTTTACCAAAATTAAATATTGTTAACACTAAAATTAATCCTATTCCAAGTAATTGCGCAGCAGTAATTTTTAAAGTATAACTGTTTGAAATAGTCATTTTAAAAAGTAAATTTTTTTCGCTAAAAACTGGGAAAATTACACCAGTAAATTTAGCAAACCCAACAGCCACCGCTGCAATGGTTCCTGTTTGAATAATGGTAAACAATGTCCAGCCATATAAAAAACCAAATAATGGAGAATAGGCTTCTTTAAGATAGACATATTGACCCCCAGCTTTTGGCATCAATACAGCTAACTCCCCATAACTTAAAGCTGCCATAAATGTTAAAGCAGCAGTTACTAACCAAGCAGCAATAAGCATAGCTGGGCTTCCTAACTCACGCAGCATGCCAGCCGAAACTATAAAAATACCTGAGCCAATCATGCTGCCCATAATGAGCATAATGCTATCTAATAAATTGAGTTTTTTATTCATTTATAATTTGTTGATTGAAAAATCAACGGTCAATTATAAATAAAAAGAAGTGGAATTTGAATAATTGATTTATTGAGTACTTATTTTTAATATTGAATTTTTCAACTAATTCAAATGTTGATTATACAATTTAGCTAATTCTTTCATATGATTTTGTTGTATTTTTTGTTGAAAATATAAGTTTATATGACAAACCAAACCGCTGCTAATTAGCATTACTGAGTTAATGTTAACGTTATTGTTTAATATTTGTCCAAGTCCAAATCCAACTGATAATCCTGTAATTACAGCTTGCGGATATGCATATAATCGAAATTTTTTAATGGTTTTTATTTTTGATTGTGTTGCTGGAAATTGCGCGCACATTTTTTTAACTTTTGCAAAGCTTATAAACTTTCCATTTTTATAAAAATACATGCTTTTTACATATAATGTATCATTTTGGGAAACTTGAGCAAATGAAATAAATGAAAGAAAAATACAAGCAAATGATAAAACTGCTTTTTTTGATTGGTGTAAATTGATGATGTTCATTTTTAATAATTTTAGTTTGTTTAACGTATTCAAATAGATAAAAGTTACAGCTAATTATTAACCGAAAGAATTACCAATTGCCTTTGCACAATTTTCGCCATCCATAGCGGCACTTACTATTCCGCCTGCATAGCCAGCACCTTCAGCACACGGATACAAACCTTTTATTTGAATATGTTCAAATGTTTCTTTGTTTCTTGGTATGCGAACTGGAGAAGATGTTCTACTTTCAGTTGCTAATAAAATGGCTTCATTGGTTAAATAACCATTCATTTTTTTTCCAAAAGCTTTCATAGCTCCTTGTAAACTTTTTGCTACATAATTGGGCAATATTTCATTTAAATTTCTACTAACCGTTCCCGGTAAATAAGAGTTATTGGGTAAAGTAGAGGACGATTGATTATTCACAAAATCTATCATGCGTTGTGCAGGTGCTTGCAAGGTTTTATTGCCTTGTTCAAAACAATTTTGCTCCACCATTTTTTGAAAATACATGCCAGCCAATGGCCCGTATTTTTCAAAGTCTTTAAAATCTTCAGCATTGATTGAAACCACCATGCCCGAATTGGCAAAAGGATTATTTCGTTTAGAAGGGCTCCAACCATTTACCACTATTTCGCCAGGTGCAGTCATGGCAGGTGCAATAATTCCACCCGGACACATACAAAAACTAAACACACCACGGCCATTTACTTGTTCTACTAAGCTATAACTAGCTGCTGGCAAATATTCGCTTCTTTGCGTTCCGCAGCGATACTGAATACTATCAATTAATGCTTGTGGATGTTCCACACGAACGCCCAATGCAAATGGTTTGGCTTCTATGATGATTTGTTTGCGGTGTAATAATTCAAAAATATCTCGTGCCGAATGGCCAGTTGCCAAAATCAAATTTTCAAATTCGAATTTCGAATTTCGAATTTCATTATTTGTTATTTCAATTGATTTTATTTTATCGCCATCAATTTCTATGTCGGTGAGTTTGGAGTTGAAATGAATTTCGCCTCCGCAACTGATAATTGTTTCCCTGATTTTTTCAATAATATGAGGTAATTTATTGGTACCAATGTGTGGGTGACTTTCGTATAAAATACTTTCATCGGCCCCATGATAAACCAATAGTTTTAAAATGCGGTTTACATCGCCACGCTTGGAGGCACGCGTATATAATTTACCATCGCTGTAAGTTCCTGCGCCACCTTCGCCAAAGCAGTAATTGCTTTCTGGATTTACCGTATTGTTTTTGGTAATATTGGCCAAATCACGTCTGCGTTCTTTAACGTTTTTTCCTCGTTCAAAAATGACTGGTTTTAATCCCAATTCTATTAATTGCAAAGCAGCAAACAAACCCGCAGGACCCGCACCAATAATGGCAACTTCTTTGGCATTTGTTACATTTTTAAAATCAAATTCAATGATTTCTTTTGCAGGATTTTCATTTACAAATACATCTAAAGTAAGGTTAACTCTCACTGGTTTTTTACGTGCATCAATCGATTTTTTAAGGTAAGTAAATCCGTTAATTTCATTAACAGGAATGCCAAAATTTTTACTGATTTCGCGCTTTACATCCGCATCAGTTTTAAGTTGCTCAGGAAGAGCAGTTAATTCAAGTGTTTTTTTCATGGTTAGGTTTTTATCCTAAAATAGGTTGTTTTACTTAATTGATTTTAAAATATCAATTAGTTCTTTATCACTGATATTTTCTTGATCCGATTTATCGAAAATGGATAATAAAAATACGGTTGATTCAATTATTTTTATATGAGTTATAACTCTGGCTCCTCCTGATTTTCCTTTACCTTTTGAAGCTATAGATAAACGGATTTTGAAACAATTATTACCAATGGCAACGCCTTTTTCAGGATTATTTTTAGTTCATTAACTAATTCAATAAATTCTTTTTTGAGAGAGGGAAATTTTTTCACCAAACGTTTTAGGTCCTTTTCAAAACGTGGAAGTGTTTCAATTTTATAACTCATCAAATAGCTCTTCAGCGTTCCGAGTTTTTAGTTTTCCTTCATTTACTAAATTCAATTCCTTAACAGCCTCATTCAAGTTTTCTAAAACATTAGCCTTATAAGCTGTAAGTGGTTTAGTTTTAATAAAAGGAAAGTTTTTTAAAAGCTCTAAAACAAAGGGAACTTTTGCATCTTTTATTTCTAAAATCAATTTCATTTTCTACTTCATTTGTTTCACAAATATAAAATTAATTATTAATATTTAGTTGGATTAAAAAACACAAGAATTTTCACCAAACAACCATTACATTTTCAAAATCTAAAGAGTCATAAAGTAAATTTATTTTATATCCAACTTTATATCTATGAGAACTTATTTTGACATAATTTTCAAATTTTTGTCCATCAACTTCATATTCATAAATAATTCGTCTCCCCATAAATCCATTAATTTTTACAACAGTTCCAAGGGTATTTTTACCTCTTTGTTTTAACTTTTTGGTATCATAGTAGGATTTCCAAATGGCATAAGGCATCATTATAATTAAAATAAATAAAATAACTATTCCACTTAATCTTGCTTTGATATCAATTTTTGCCATGTTTGTAAATATTTGCTAGCAGCTAGCAGCAAGTAGCCAAAAATTAACTAAACAAATTAAACACTAAAAAGCTACTTCCATAAGCCAAAGCGGTAAGATACAAAAACTGTATAATGGGCCATTTAATATGGTCGGTTTCTTTTTTAACAATGGCTATGGTGCTCATACATTGCATGGCAAACGCATAAAAAATCATGAGCGATAAAAAGGTAGCTGTATTGTAACTTGGCTTGCCCGTTCGTGGATTTATTTCGGCCATCATTTTGGTTTTTATATGGCTAAAACTATTGTCTCCATCATCATTCACACTATAAATGGTGTTCATAGTGCCAACAAAAACTTCGCGCGCAGCTAACGATGTAAGTAAAGCAATGCCTATTTTCCAATCGAAACCCAAAGGACGAATAGCAGGTTCAATTAATTTTCCAAACTCGCCTGCATAGCTGGCTTCTAGTTTTTCAGCATTCATTTTTAATTGTAACTCTTTTTTTACCGAATCATTAGTATTGCCATTTAAAAGCGCTTCATACTTATTTTCTATTTTACTAATATTGGCCTGAGGGCCAGTAGAAGCTATTACCCAAAGAATAACCGAAACAGCAATAATTATTTTTCCTGCTCCAAACACAAAGGCACTTCCTTTTTCGTAAATGGTAATTAATAAATTTGAAAACACGGGCACTTTATAACCTGGTAGTTCTAAAATAAAGTAAGTTTTTTCTTTTTGTTTTATAAATAATTTAAACACCCAAGCACTTAAAATGGCTGCAAAAAAACCAATTAAATACATGAGCATTAGTACCAAACCATGCACGTTAAAAGGGCCAAATTTGGCACTGTCTTCCAACATCATTCCAATAAGCAAAGTATAAACGGGCAAGCGAGCTGAGCAGCTCATTAATGGAGTTACTAAAATGGTAATGAGGCGTTCTTTTTTATTTTCGATACTGCGCGTTGCCATAATACTTGGCACTGCACAAGCCATTCCGCCAATTAATGGTACAATAGATTTTCCGTTCATGCCAAACGGACGCATAATTCTATCCATTATAAAACCAACACGCGCCATATAGCCCACATCTTCTAATATGGCAATGAATAAAAACAACAAAATAATTTGAGGTAAAAACACCAATACACCTGTTAGTCCTGCCAATATTCCATGCACCACCAAATCGTTTAAAACACCTGCAGGCAAAGTGTTTTCAACATAGTTTGTAAATGCACCTAGTCCGTATTCAAGCCAATCTTTTGGGTATTCGCTCCAGCTAAACATTGCCTGAAAAACTAAAAGCAATAGCACTAAAAAAATGGAAATACCATAATAACGGTGAGTTAAAATTTTATCAACTTTTGATGTAATGGAAGCTTTTAATTGCGAAACATTTTTTAAGCGAGCGTACTTTACTGTTTCATCTATAATTTTATAACGGGTAAGTACTTCCTCTTCCTGAAAGCCAATTAAATCGAATTGGTAATGTTTAAAAATTTCGTTTAATCTTTTTGCTTTTTCACTTATTAAACTACTTGCATTAATTGCATATTGCAAAGCAGCATACTTATTGCGCTTATCAGTTACTTTACTCAAATCGTCAAGTAATTGACTATTTACATTTTGCAAACTAAAATATTCAGCAGTTACTCTTAAATCATCGTTTAACAATAACTCTTTTAACTTGTCAATTCCTTCTTTTTTTCGAGCATTTAAACTTATTACAGGAACTTTTAGTTTTTCTTGTAATTTATCTATATCGTATTTTATACCTCTGCGTTCAGCTACATCGAGCATGTTTAAAGCCAAAACTATTGGTACTTTTAAGTCGGCAACTTGGGTAAATAAAAGTAAATTACGTTTTAAATTACTAGCATCGGCAATAAAAACTACCAAATCAGGATAATTGGTTTCGGCTTTATTTCTTAATATTTCATACGTTACCAACTCATCAGCACTTTTAGGATAAAGGCTGTATGTTCCCGGTAAATCAATGATGTGTGCATTTTTTTCGGGACTTAACTTAAAAGAGCCTGTTTTTTTTTCAACAGTAGTTCCAGGAAAATTAGAAACTTTATGGTTTAAACCTGTAAGTGCGTTAAACAAACTGGTTTTCCCGCTATTGGGGTTTCCTACTAATGCAACCGTTATTTCTTTCTTTTCCAATTAGTCAATGGTTTTTATTTCAATACATGCTGCATCTTGCATACGCAAACAAACTTTACTTTCGCTTAAATTTATGGCAATAGGGTCACCAAATGGTGCAACATTTTCTAGTTCTACTTCTTCGCCCGGCAGTAAACCCATTTCAAATAGTTTTAATGCCAAAACTTGTCCATTTACTTTTGTAATAATGGCTTTTTTGCCAAAACCAAGCTGTGTAAGGTTCATCATTTAGCCCGCAATTTAGAATAATTCTAATTAAGTTTTTGCAATTTCTTAAATCATTTTAAAAATTAACAAATATTTTATTGTATCTCCTTTTAATTTATAAGTAAATAAAGATTAATTTGCAGCTAAATGGAATATAAAAATAAAGCATTTGCTCAATTTACCTTTTCAATTATTAAACCTGTTGCTATCAGTTTTACTTTTTTATACTTGCTTTTTGCTGTTGCACAATATTATATTTTAAGTATAGATTATAAGAATTTAATGGTAATAATGGCATTAAGTACTTCATTCTATTTTGGTATAGTAAGTTTGTTATTATATAAAAAAACAAACCTTTTTAAATATCATATTTTGCTTTCATTTAGCTTAATACTAGTACCTTCAATAAATACTTTTGTTCATTTATGGATTTTTAAAGATTCACTCCAAACTTCTTTATTACTATTAATAGTAGTATTTTCAGGTTTTATTATTTATTCGAAACAATTATTTTATGCAACAATTTCAATAACCATACTTTTTTTAGTTTTTGTAGCCTATCATTTCAATTTCGATAGTTATTGGGTGTATTTCCTATTTACAATTGTTCCTGCAATAGTTTTGGCAATTGCAGCTAATATTACTTTAAATAATAATTTTAAAAAAATTGAAGAGGCAAATTATCAGGTAACTGTAAAAAATACTGAATTAAAAAAGGCAAATGAAATATTAGTTAATCAAAGTAACCAACTAAAGCAAAACATAATAATACAAGAACAGGCAAGGCATGAAGCTGATTTGGCAAACAATTACAAAACTGAATTTTTAGCAAACATGAGCCACGAAATAAGGACTCCTTTAAATGGGGTTATTGGTTTTAGTGATTTGTTAATTCAAACCGAGTTAAACGCAAATCAAAAAGAATATATTAAAATTATTAATTCTTCTGCAAAATCATTATTAGAAGTAGTTAACAATATTTTAGATTTTTCGAAAATTGAAGCTGGAAAAATAGAAATTGAAAATGAAATAGTAAACTTAAAAGAACTAGAAACGCAGGTAATTGATATAGTAAAATTTCAAATAGAACAAAAAAAGTTAAAGTTAGAAATTAGTAATTCAGCTGATATTCCAAATTTTATATTGAGCGATAGTTTAAGGTTAAAGCAAATTTTAGTAAACTTATTAGGTAATGCAATAAAATTTACCAATAAAGGCAAAATTGAATTTAAAATAGAAACAATAAATATTTTTGAAAACAATAAACAAACGCTTCGTTTTTCTATAATTGATACTGGAATAGGCATTGAATTTAAAAACCAAAAAAAAATATTTGAGGCTTTTACTCAAGAAGATTCAACCACAACCAGAAAATTTGGTGGTTCAGGTTTGGGTTTACCTATTTCTAATAAAATATTGAATTTAATGAATAGTAATCTTCAACTAGAAAGCACTTACGGAAAAGGAAGTACTTTTTATTTTGATGTAATATTTGATGTTTTAAAAATAAAACCTACTGAAGTTAAAGAAGAAAGTTTATTAAATTTGAATTCTTTATTTATAAAAGCTCCATTAATTTTAGTAGTTGATGACAATTCAATAAATATTTTTTTAACAAAAATTTTAATAAAAAATATTATTCCAGATGCTAAAATAATAGAAGCTGAAAATGGTTTTATTGCTTTGGATTTATTTAGTGGAAATAATTTTAACTTAATAATTATGGATATCCTTATGCCTGTTATAAATGGATACGATACAACAAAAAAGATAAGGTTACAAGAAACAAATAACAGAGTTCCAATAATTGGGTTAACTGCAGGTGTAATGAAACAAGAAAGAGAAAAATGTTTGGAAGCAGGTATGGATGAATATTTAAGTAAACCTATAGATAAAGAAGTTTTTGAAAAAACACT
>CAMCEM010000078.1 GCA_945873755.1 Chitinophaga pinensis
TATGCCATACTCGTCTTTTAAAATTTTTGCTAATTCATTAACGTCTTTCACTGAAAGGTTAACTAATTGCTCTGCGAAGGTTTTTAAATCTGCCATGATTGTATTTATTTATTTTTGTTTTTTGTTTAAAATTAATTTATTTCTATCTGAATTATTCAGGACGCTCAGACAACGTTTTAACTAAGCCTGCAATTTTACCTCCACCTGAAGCTTGTAATGCACCAATAACATTTTTAGCTGGGCTTTGTAACAATCCAATAATTTCACCGATAAGCTCATTTTTAGTTTTAAGAGCAATTAACGATTCTAATTGGTTGTCACCGATGAAAATATCAGCATCAATAGCCGCACCTTTTAGGTAAGGTATTTCTGTTTTTTTACGAAATGATTTGATAACCTTTGCAGGCTCTTTCATATCGTGGCAAAACATTAAAGCTGTATTTCCTACTAAAGTTTCACTTAAATTACCAAAATCTCTTCCACTACGTTCCATTGCTTTTTCAATCAAAGTATTTTTTGCCATTTGCATGGTAATACCTGATTTGAAAAGTTGGCCGCGTAATAAACTAGTTTGTTTGGCATTTAAACTTTGAACATTAGTTACATAAACATTCTTGAACTCGTTAAATAAACCAGCCAAGTTATCTATCACTTCATTTTTTTCGTGTTTCGTCATAACTGTTGTTTTATTAATAATTAAATTCCAGGAATTGATTTAGTATCTACTGAAATACCTGGGCTCATGGTACTACTTAAACTAACTCCTTTTAAGTAAGTTCCTTTTGCCGCTGATGGTTTTAGTTTGTTAATAGTTTGGATTAATTCTACTGCGTTTTCGAATAATTTTTGTGGTTCCATTGAAGATTTTCCGATAGAAGTATGGATTGCTCCTTCTTTATCTACCTTAAAATCAATTTTACCAGCTTTTACTTCTTTAATAGTTTTTCCAATTTCCATAGTAACTGTTCCTGATTTTGGGTTAGGCATTAAGTTACGTGGTCCTAAAATTTTACCAAGTTTACCTAATTTAGCCATAACTGCAGGCATTGTTACAATGATATCAATGTCAACCCATCCTTGCTCAATCTTTTGGATGTATTCATCCAAACCTATATGGTCAGCACCTGCCTCACGTGCTTCAGCTTCCTTATCAGGGGGAACTAAAGCTAAAACGCGAACATCTTTGCCAGTACCGTGTGGTAAACTTGCCACACCGCGAACCATTTGATTAGCTTTTTTAGGGTCAACTCCCAAGCGTACATCAATGTCTACCGATGAATCGAATTTAGTATAAGAAATTTCTTTTACTAGTTTAGACGCATCAGACAAAGTGTAATTTTTGTTTGCCTCAATTTTCTTGAGTACTTCTTTTCTTTTTTTGCTGATCCTTGCCATTGTTTTAAAATCTAAAAATTAATTTTGAAATGGACTATCACCCGTAACAGTGATACCCATAGAGCGAGCCGAACCTGCTACCATTTTCATGGCCGATTCTACTTTAAAGCAGTTCATGTCTTGCATTTTGTCAGCTGCAATATCTTTAACTTGGTCCCAAGTTACTGTTCCAACTTTTTTACGGTTAGATTCAGCAGAACCACTTTTGATTTTTGCAGCTTCCAGCAGTTGAGAGGCTACTGGTGGTGTTTTAATTATAAAGTCAAAAGACTTATCACTATAAACCGAAATTACTACTGGTAATATTTTACCAGCTTTATCCTGGGTGCGAGCGTTAAATTGCTTGCAAAACTCCATGATATTTATACCCTTTGAACCTAATGCAGGTCCAATTGGGGGTGCAGGGTTTGCGCTTCCGCCTTTAACCTGCAATTTTACAAATCCTGTTAATTCTTTTGCCATTTTATTTTATATTTAATAAATATCTTTCTAAGTACTTTTTTGTTCAAACAGTGGAAGCAGCATGGAACAAATTATACTTAAATTGAATATTTTATTTTTCTTTTTCTACTTGAACAAAATTTAACTCTAAAGGAGTTCTTCGTCCAAAAATTTTAACCATTACTTTTAACTTCTTTTTCTCTTCACTTACTTCTTCTATCAATCCATCAAAACCGCTAAATGGTCCATCAATAACTTTAACTGTTTCACCAACAATAAATGGCTCATCCATTACTTCACCTTGTTCCCCAATAGCATCAACATTTCCTAAAATACGGGCAACTTCTGAATGACGTAAAGGAACCGGAGTTAATTTACCACCTAAAAAGCCTACTATTCCGTTTACAGAATCAATTGTATGTCCAACTTCTCCAACTAACTCAGCTTGAATTAAAATGTATCCTGGTAAATACGCTTTTTCTTTTGCTATTTTTTTACCATTTTTTACTGTATATACTTTTTCAGTAGGTATTAAAATTTGAGGTACATGCACTTTAAGACCAGCCCTTTCAAGTTCCACTTCAATTTGAGCTTTTACTTTCTTTTCTTGTCCAGTAATTGCTCGTGCTACATACCACTTAAACTGCTCTTGAATCATATTTCGATTTAATTACTTGAATATTTGGTAAAAAAATCCTAAACCACCGTTACTAATTAAATCCATAATAAAAATTACAAAAGCAATTAATAAAGTAGCTATCATAACTATTATAGTACTTTCTTGTAACTCACCCCAAGTAGGCCAAGTTACTTTATTCATTAATTCATCGTAAGATTGTTTTACGTATTCTGTTATTTTATTCATAATATTATTGAGTTTTCAAAAACTTGAAATTACCCTTATTTTATTTGCAGGAGTGGAGAGATTCGAACTCCCATCAGCGGTTTTGGAGACCGACATTCTACCCTTGAACTACACTCCTAATTTAGACACCAAAAGTTGGCCAAGTTACCTTAACCAACATTCGATGTAAAAATTGTATTTAATTTATAATTATTTTAAAATTTCAGTTACCTGACCAGCACCAACTGTTCTTCCACCTTCACGGATTGCAAAGCGTAAGCTTTTTTCCATTGCAATTGGATTGATCAATTTAACTGTAATAGTAACGTTATCACCTGGCATTACCATTTCCATTCCTTCTGGTAACACTACTTCTCCTGTTACGTCAGTGGTACGGAAATAAAACTGAGGGCGGTATTTGTTAAAAAATGGAGTGTGGCGACCACCTTCATCTTTTGATAATACATATATTTCAGCTTTGAATTCTGTATGAGGCATTACTGAACCTGGCTTACAAATTACCATTCCTCTACGGATTGCTTCTTTATCAACACCACGTAATAATAAACCTACGTTATCACCTGCTTCACCTCTATCTAATATTTTACGGAACATTTCAACACCAGTAACAGTTGAAGTTAATTTTTCAGCACCTAAGCCAATAATTTCAACACCTTCGTTTGAATTGATAATTCCACGCTCGATACGACCTGTAGCTACAGTTCCACGACCAGTGATTGAAAATACATCTTCAACAGGCATTAAGAAAGGTAACTCAGTTAAACGTGGTGGAACTGGAATATAAGAATCAACTGCATCCATTAATTCCATAATTTTGCTAACCCATGCTGCATCACCATTTAAACCACCTAATGCTGAACCTTGAATAACAGGAATTTCATCACCAGGGAATTCGTATTTGTTTAACAAATCACGGATTTCCATTTCAACGATTTCTAATAATTCAGGATCATCAACCATATCCACTTTATTCATGAATACAACAATTTTAGGAACACCAACCTGACGAGCTAACAAAATATGTTCGCGAGTTTGAGGCATAGGTCCGTCAGTAGATGCAACCACAAGGATAGCACCATCCATTTGAGCAGCTCCGGTAACCATGTTCTTAACATAATCCGCGTGACCTGGACAATCTACGTGAGCGTAGTGACGATTTGCTGTTGAATACTCAACGTGAGCTGTATTAATTGTAATACCGCGTTCTTTTTCTTCAGGAGCCGAATCGATAGATTCGAATGAACGTGCTTCTGATAAACCTGCATCGCTTAATACTTTTGTAATAGCAGCAGTTAATGTTGTTTTCCCGTGATCTACGTGTCCAATTGTACCAATGTTTACGTGTGGTTTACTACGGTCAAATTTTTCTTTAGCCATGATTTTATTTTTTTAATTTATTGTTTTTTAAATACACCAAAAGCCCCCTAAGGAGCTAAATTTTTTTTTGAGCTGTTGAAGAGAATTGAACTCTCGACCTCTTCCTTACCAAGGAAGTGCTCTACCCCTGAGCTACAACAGCTTGTTTTTACTTATTATGTTGTAGTTCTTTATTAATTTAACTTTCGTTAAACTGAACTCTTTAACCCTTCTATTTGTTATATTTTAGTTTATATTATTAAACTAGATTTTTTGTTTTATATGATATCAATGTATAAAACAACTTTTTTTGAACAATTTTTTAATTATTTGCTCGTTTTTGAGCGAGAGACGAGGCTCGAACCCGCGACCTACAGCTTGGAAGGCTGTCGCTCTACCAACTGAGCTACTCTCGCTTATAATATTTTGGTGGGGAGAGAAGGATTCGAACCTTCGTAGATTTCTCAACGGATTTACAGTCCGTCCCATTTGGCCGCTCTGGTATCTCCCCTTATTACTATAATAAAATAATAATAATTGAGCCACTTGCCGGAATCGAACCAGCGACCTACTGATTACAAATCAGTTGCTCTACCAGCTGAGCTAAAGTGGCCTGTATATTTAAAATTGAGTATTGGTTGTACCCTATTTTGATTAATAAATATTACAAATAATAAGAAAAGAACTAGACTTCTTCGTTTTTTCGGACTGCAAATGTAGTGCTTTTATGCAAAAAACAAATAATGCAATCAAAAAATATTATTTTTTTATGGTATGTATTGAAAAACAAGGTTATTTATTTTACTATAAAATTATTAAATGCTTTAAAACGAAAAAAGCCCACTTAAAAAGCAGGCTTTAAAATTTTATTGAAATAAACTTTACATTTTTAATTGCAATTTTTCTTTGTGTTTTTTAACTTGAGCGTTTATTTTATCTACAACAATATCAACTGCTGCTTCAAAAGTACTGCTATTTTCTTTCGCAAAAACCTCGTGGCCTCCTGCATTTAGCTTTACTTCCACTACTTTATTTTCTCCATGATTATCTTTATCTAATTTTAAATAAACCATGGCATTGTCTATTCCTTCATAAAAAGTTTTGGTTTTTTCTACTTTTTTAGTAATGAAATCAAGCAGTTTTTTGTCTGCGTCAAAATGAATCGATTGAATGTTTACTTTCATAATTTAACTATTTATTTTTTGAACTATTTATTTACGAGGGTGCTTTTTATACACCTCTTTTAATTGTTGAATGCTGTTATGAGTATATACTTGGGTTGCAGCTAAGCTCGAATGTCCTAATAATTCTTTTATTGCATTTAATTCAGCTCCTTGATTTAACAAGTGAGTAGCATAAGTATGTCGTAAAACATGCGGACTTCGTTTGGAGAGTGTGGTAACTAAACTTAAATGTGTTTTTACACAGTTGTAAATTAGTTTTGGGTAAATTTGATCGCCTTTGATAGTGGTTAACAAATACTGGTTTTCAATTTTTAATTCTGATTTATCTATTTGAAAATTTTTGATTAACATTATTAACTCACTGGTTATTGGAATTATTCTCTCCTTGTTTCTTTTTCCTAAAACTTTAATTTGCTTTTTGTAAAAATCAATATTGCTTTCTGTTAAATTCATTAATTCAGAAAGTCGGATGCCAGTTGTGTAAAATAATAAAACAATTAATTTATTTCTTTTACCTTCAAAATCGGTTTTGAAATAAGCGTTTAAGGTATTTTCGTCAAACAAGTTTTCCATTGAAGCCGTTTCAACAAATTCTGGCAATCTTTTTTCAATTTTTGGCGTTTGAACTTTAGTTAAAGGATTGACTAAAACAATTTGTTCTCTTAATAAAAAATTGTAAAACGATTTTAAAGTTGATATTTTTCGTGCAACGGACCTGTTTTTAATTCCTTCATTTATCATTTTTACAAGCCAACTTTTAATATGGACATGGCTGATTAAAGAGATTTTTTGAAAGTTATATGTTGAATTAATATAATTTTCAAATTGTATTAAATCGGTTTGGTAGCTTGTGAGTGTATGATTTGAATATTTTTTTTCAAACTGCACGTAATGCAGAAATTGTAATATAGAACTACTCAAATTCATTAGTACGAATATAACTTTAAATTAATAATTACAAATAAATTTCAATATTTTTTTGTTAATAAAATTAATCTTCGCTTTTAATTAAATCTCTCAATTTTTCGAGCTTAGAAAATAATTTTTTAAAAAACTGATTTCTCTGTTTTTCGCTAATTCCACTAATTAAATTCGACTTTTTAATTAAATTTTTAAGCCATTCTTCTGCTTCATTTACAAAAAGTGAATTGGTAGTTGTCATCATATTAAAAGTATTATAACTAACATAAGAAACTTTATTGCCTCCAATATTAGCTACTATGCTATTGTTACCAACCATTACTTCACTGTGATACAATTTAAAATTTTCTTTTCCTGAAGTTAATTTACTGCTTGTGGCAGCCATTTTTTGCAAAATATTTATTTCATTTTCAATGGTTTCGCAAATTTTTAAAGCTACTTCTTTCGATTTAAAAAAACCACTTCCCCAAAAGTATTCCACTTGTTTTAAAGTGGAGTTAAAAGTATCTTCAGTCCATATTTCAATTGAGGAGGTTTGGTTGTAATAGTAGGAAATATCTTTAGACATTTGAACTAAATCTTCATCAATTAAAGTTTCATCAAAGTTACTTTCTACATAATCTTTATCGGCAAGTATAGTTTTTAGCCAATAAAACAACTTGAATTTAATAAGTAATTCATCGTTAAAATGGTGCCAAATAGGAACATCATCTGCTGAATAAATGATAGAATTCTCTGGCCTGGCACTTATTATTTTAAGGTTGTTTAAAATATTACTTAACCACAATCTAAAATTTTGTTTATTGTGATCAAGTAACTTAAAATCGAAGGTTACCGAATTAGCATTTTTTTCAACTTCTTCATCAAACTTAATTTTAAATGTTTTACATAAAATATTAACTTCATTTATATCAAATAATTTTTCGCATCTAATTCTTCGGTAAGCGCTGTCGTTGCTTAAATTAAGTAAATCGGCAATACACTGAACCAAATTTTCATTAACTGGAATTACCGATTTTATTTTATTTATAAATTGATATTGTATGTCTTTGGTTTCTTCTACTGCCATAAATTTTTATTAAACGCTATTATTTTTTGGAATAATATTTTGCAAAATACACAAAATGCAAAAAATTATTTGCAAAAAATGCAAAATTCATTGTTGATGTCCCCAATTAATTTAAAAAATATTGGTTTATGCAAATATTTTATCTTAAAGTTGTGTTAATCAATTTTAATAAGTTATTTAAAAGAATTCTATTTGTAGCACAATAAAAACAAAAAAAATTATGAAAAATTTAAAATTAATCTCAAAACTTACACTAATTTTTGTTACCATTTTAGTAACTTCTTTAAACTTAAACGCACAAGATAAAAAACCTACATTAACAGTATTAAATATTGATAGCAAAGGCTTGACCGTAGATGCACAACAACTGGGTAATATACTTAGAACTGAATGCGAAAAACTTGAAACTTATGATGTGCTAGACAAATATGATGTAGCATATAAAATAGAAAAAAACAAGTTAAACATTGATGGTTGCTATGGTAAAAGCTGTTTACTCGAAATTGCAAAAGTTATAACTACAGATTATTTTATGACTGGTGGAGTGGAACTAATTGGTTCAAAAATTACTGTTACCATTCGATTAATTAATGTAAAAAATGAAAGTATTGAAAAAACAAAAATTGAAGAATTTAACAACTTGCCAAACGAAATTCAACCCATGATAAATATAACTTTGAGAAAAATGTTTGATTTAAAAAATGATGAAGAATTAGTTTCAAAATTATCAAAGCCATTCGATTATGAAAATACATTTAATAATCCTAACCAAACTAGAATTAGTTTAGAAGGACCAAGGTTTGGTTATACATTTATTTTTGGAGATAATGCAGGCATTTTACAAAATAAAAAATCGGAAGGTGGTTTTGAAGTAAACCCAGCATTTTTTCAGTTTGGTTACCAATTTGAAAAACAATATTTAAACGAAGGTAATTTTCAAGCATTGTTTGAGTTTATTCCAATGATTTCGGGAATTGATCAAGGATTAATAATACCAAGTTTAGCCGTTTTAAATGGTTTTAGAAATAACAAAAATGGTTGGGAAATTGGTTTTGGTCCTATTATTACATTTGCACAAAAACTAGAAGGTGCTCCAGATCCAACAAACAATAATATATTTACTTCAGTTGGCGATTTACAGAGAAGAAATGTAACTAAATTTGATAAAGTAAAGAGATTAGACAGTAGAGGAGATTATGAATTAGTAGGTTCAGTAGTATTGGCATTAGGCAAAACCATAAAAAGTGGCCGTTTAAACATTCCTATTAATTTTTGGGCTACTATTCCAAATTCTGATGGTTTTAGAGCAGGAATTTCATTTGGATACAATTCTAAATCGAATTAAATAACAAACAATTTTTTCATTAAATAAAATAATCGTATTATGAAAAATACAACTTTATTCTTGTTTATTTTTATTCAATTAATTGCTAAATCTCAAAATGCAAGATTATTAAATGTTAATGAAAAAATTGTTTTAAAAAACCAAAACTCATTCCATTTTACTCATAAATATTTTATTAATAACTGCTATAACGGTATAGAATCAAATAAAATTATTTATCAAAATATTGATATTTTATATAATGGCATCGATTATGGATTGAGTAATTATTTATCAGTTGGAGCAAATGTATTAACGTATATTCCTTCAAGTTTTTTTAATTTACATTTAAATAGTCAAATAGATTTAAACGACTATTTAAAAATTGGTGCTTCTTACAATATTTTTTTTATTGCAGGTAACTTAAATAAAGAAAACATTACAAGCAAAAAATTTGAACTATTATCAGGTGGAATAACTATTGGTAATTTAAATAATAATTTAACTTTTAGCGTTGCCAAAGGCTATATACAAAAATTGGGTAAAATTGGAAGCATAGATGAAAATTTTAACAATTTAGCATTTTCCTTAAGTGGAATGGTTGAAATTGATAAAAACTTTTTATTCATTACAGACAACTTTTTTATGCATGAAATTGATGAGAAGTTTTTTAGTTTAGGTTTCAGAAAAATAGATGGTAATTTTTCTTACGATTTTGCATTAATGGGAAATACCTACAAAAAAGAAAATGATGCTATCAATTTAACTAATGGAATGAAAACTTATAAAGATGATTTTAGGGTTTATCCTTATTTATCAATAAGCTATTTAATAAAATGAAATTTTATACTTTTAAAACCGTTAAAAAAAGTAATAATAAACTAGTTTTATATTTTATTTTCTTGTTATGTTTAGGTTTAAAATTAAACGCACAAAATAGTGATTCAACAGAAATAAAAAACTTAAAAATAGATAGTTTAAATATAGTAAATGTTACTTTAAAAGATGGTGGTAAAGTGAAAGGTTATTTAGTTTTAACAAACAAAACAGAAATTAAAGTTTACAACGAAATAATAGGAATTATTACCATTCCATTTACTAACATTATAAATATTAAAAAAATTAACAATAACACTGAACCCGAAAAATTCAATAAACAAGTAAACCCTAAAAACCCAAACAATACAGAAATTGTAAAACTTGGAGATTATGAAGAAAATTCTAAATATATTTTTATCGATTTTGAACCACAAATTTATACCCATAAATACTATATGGGAAACAATTATTTTGGTTTAAAAAAGAAAGAATTTGTATATCAAAATTTATGGGTTTTATATAATGGAATTGATTATGGTTTAACTGATAATTTTTCTATTGGTGGAGGTTGTTTAATGATGTTTGTTACAGGTATTGTTAATATCCATTTAAGGGGCCAGTTTGAGTTAAATGAATACATAAAACTAGGTGGTGCTTATAATTTGTTTTATGTTGCCGGAGGAAGCAACAGTATTACAAAAACATTTGGTATTTTTACAGGTGGAGTAACAATAGGGAATAAATTTTCGAATATTTCATTAAGCATGGGTAAAGGAAATTTAAGAAACAATGAACCTAACGGTCCATCAAATCCTGATTTAAATAATTATGGTTATGTTATTAGTGGAATGTTAAAACTTAATAAAAAAACATATTTAATAACTGATAATTTTTTAATGAACAAATACGAAGAAAAATATTTTAGTTTAGGATTAAGATTCCTTAGTAAAAATACTGCCTTCGATACAGGTTTAATGGGAAATACTTATATGGTTCAAAAAGATGGATATTACAACCAAACAAATGGAAATTACGTATATGAAAAAACTGAAAGTGCTTTTTTTTATCCATTCTTAGCTTTAACTCATAAAATAAATTAACTAATTTTTTACCAAATATGAAATTACTACTTAAAACTTTTATTGTGATGTTGTTTTTATTTTTAGCAAATAGTTTATATGCAAATGAACCAATTAAAAATAAAATAGATTCATTAGATGAATGTATAGTTACGCTTAAAGATGGTAGTGCTTTAATTGGGAAAATTATCTCATCTAATTCTGTTGAAATAAAGTTACAAACTATATCGGGTGTTATCACAATTAATCAATCTAATATAGTTTCTATTGTTTTAAAAAAGAATTCAATTAAATATAACAATTATAATCAAAACTATAACCAAAACTATAATTCAACAAATGAAAGATTTGGTAATTATGACAAGCCTCCATCAATAGAAGTAAACCATAAATATTTTTGGAACAACAATTATATGGGAATAAAAAAGAACGAATTTTATTTTCAAAACATTTGGGTTTTATACAATGGATTAGATTATGGCATAAGCGATAATTTTTCAATAGGTGGAGGCTTATTATTTTTAGGTGTTGCAGGTTTTGTAAACATACATGCTAGAGCGCAAATTGAATTAACCGAAAATTTTAGCATGGGCTTGGCTTATAATTATTTTGTTGCTTCTTCTTTTTATGATTTCAACGATAGACCAGCAAATTTAGGTTTCATGTCGGGAGGTTTTACTTACGGAAATGCAAAAGCAAATATTAGTGTAAGTGGAGGTAAATTTCAAGTTCCAAACGATAGAAGCAATTCATTTAACACAAACCCCAATAAAATGGGATTAATTTTTTGTGGTTCATTAAAATTAAATAGTAATTTGAATTTAATAACCGATAATATTTTAATGGATAAAACACTAAACTTAAACTGCTTAGGGATGAGAATAAATAGCACAAAATCAACCTTCGATGTTGGTATAATGCACTTTGGAAATGATAATTCAAGTGAAAGTTCTTTCAATTTAATACCTTACTTAGCAATGAATTATAAAATTAGATAATTGAATAATTTATTTTTAGGAATATTTTTATAACGTAAAATAAGTTATATACAATCATATTTTCTTTTACTTTTACCAGCTTATGAAGCAGGTGTTTAAATTAATTTTATTGCTATTATTTGTTTTCATGGGTGACTACTTGTATGCACAAAAAAATAATAACAATGTCGATTCAACTATTTATAAAAATGTAACCATTACCTTTAAAACTGGTTTTGTTTTAAGTGGAACTATTTTGTTTCAAAATGATAGCTCCTTGACTTTTTTAGCCAACAACTACAAGCAGCCTGCAATAATTAGTAAAAGTAAAATTGAAAAAATTGATTACCCACCTAGTTTTGCTAAAATAGAACCCATTTCATTTACAGAAAGAAGAACAAAAAAGAAGAAACTAGATTTTACCTCAACTGGCCTTGCTACAAACCTTTCAGCAAACCAAGGCTATTATAAAAATAACGTATTTTTTGTAAATTCTGGTGGGTACGCTTTTACCAATAATATTTCAATCAATGGAGGTTTTGAACTATCAAGTATTATTAATAAAATGCCAAACTTTTTTATTGCCCCTCGACTAAAGTTAAACTTACTACCCAATTTTGCTTTAGGAGCTGGTTATTATTTTGTAAAGCTTTCTTATCCAGGAAATTTTGATTTGGGTAATTTAAGTGTAATTTACAGCGATGTAACCTTAGGAAGTCAAAAAAATTATATATCGTTTGGCTATGGAGTAAATACCAACCCCGATAAAATGACCATTTTTTCAACTCACTTATATTCTAAAATTTATAAGAAATTAGGCATTTCTACCCAGTATTGGATTTTGCAGTATTTGATTTTTGGAGATAGTAAAGAAAAAGAGCTACTTGTAGCAAACTTTAATATTGTTAGTTTAAGTCATCAGTTTGATTTTGGCTTTATGGGTTCCGATAAATATATTTTTGGAGAGGTTGGTTTGATTATTCCTTATTTGGGTTATACCTACAAATTTAATCCTTAAAATCTTTCAAACCCTTACTAACAAAGACTTTTTGTCTTATAATCAATTGTTTAAAAGCTCTTTTTTAATTTTATTAAGCCAGTAATTCTTATTTATGTTTTTTATGTGCCAATAATTCTGTAATTTTTCAATGGAGTAAAAATTGACGATTAAGTAAAAAATAAAAATGATGAACTTAAATAACTTTACCATAAAATCGCAAGATGCGGTGCAGGAAGCGTTACAAATAGCTTTACAAAATGGGCAACAAGCCATTGAACCTGCCCACTTATTAAAAGCATTGATTCAAACCGATGAAAATGTTATTTCTTATTTATTAAAAAAGTTAAATGTAAACCAAAGCCGAATAGAATCAGCTATTGAGGCAATGATAAAAGGCTATCCAAAAGTGGCTGGTCAAAGTCAATACCTTTCAAACGATGCAAACCAAGTATTATTAAAAGCACAATCGTTTTTAAAAGAATTTGGCGATGAGTTTGTATCTGTTGAGCATATTTTATTGGCTTTATTAGATTCGAAAAATTCGGTTGCAACTTTACTTAAAGATGCTGGTGTAAACGATAAAGATTTAAAAGCAGCAATTAATGAATTAAGAGGTGGTCAAAAAGTTACTTCTCAATCAGCCGAAAGTCAATACAATGCTTTAAATAAATACGCAAAAAACTTAAATGAGTTAGCTCAAAAAGGTAAACTTGACCCCGTAATTGGTCGAGACGAAGAAATACGCAGGGTTTTACAAATATTAAGTAGAAGAACTAAAAACAATCCTGTTTTAATTGGAGAACCAGGAGTTGGAAAAACTGCTATTGCCGAAGGTTTGGCTCACAGAATTATTAATGGCGATGTTCCTGAAAATTTAAAAACAAAAAAGATTTACTCGTTAGATATGGGTTCGTTAATTGCGGGCGCAAAGTTCAAAGGCGAGTTTGAAGAACGATTAAAATCGGTAGTGAAAGAAGTGATTGGTGCTGATGGTGAAATAATATTATTTATTGATGAAATACATACATTAGTTGGTGCAGGTGGCGGAGGCGAAGGTGCAATGGATGCTGCCAATATTTTAAAACCAGCCTTGGCTCGTGGCGAATTGCGCAGCATTGGTGCAACAACTTTGGCCGAATACCAGCGATATATTGAAAAAGATAAAGCATTAGAAAGACGTTTTCAAAAAGTATATGTAGAAGAGCCCGATACCGAAGATGCCATTTCAATATTACGAGGGTTAAAAGAAAGATACGAAGTGCACCATAAAGTGCGAATTAAAGACGATGCAATTATTGCTGCAGTTGAGCTTTCGCAACGCTATATTTCCGACCGTTTTTTACCCGATAAAGCCATTGATTTAATGGATGAGGCTGCTGCCAAATTACGTTTAGAAATTGATTCTGTTCCTGAAGAATTAGACCAATTGGACAGACGCATTATGCAATTGGAAATAGAACGCGAAGCCATAAAGCGAGAAGGCGATGATGATAAAGTAAAAAATTTAGCAGAGCAAATAGCCAATTTACAAGCCGATAGAAATGAGTTAAAAGCAAAATGGCAAAGCGAAAAAGTAGTAGTAGAAGGCATTCAAGCAAGTAAAAAAGAAATTGAAAACCTAAAACACGAAGCTGAGCAAGCGGAGAGAAATGGCGATTTTGCTAAAGTAGCTGAAATACGTTATGGTAAAATTAAAGATGTTGAAAATAAATTAAACGAATTTAAAGCCAAACTTGACGAAGCCCAAAACCATTCGCCAATGGTAAAAGAAGAAGTAACTGCTGATGATATAGCCGATGTGGTAGCTCGCTGGACAGGCATTCCGGTTACTAGAATGTTGCAAAGCGAAAGAGAAAAATTATTACACTTAGAAGAAGAATTACACAAAAGAGTT
>CAMCEM010000079.1 GCA_945873755.1 Chitinophaga pinensis
CTTTTGTGTATTTACCTAATAATACATCGTTTACTACAGTTGCTTTAAATTCTTCACTGTAATTGGTTGGTTTTTTTCTTTCCATTTTTGTCCTGATTTTAGTTGACTTATTAACATTTTTGGAGTCAACCTATTTCAGGACTATACAATATATCCTATCAATTGTCCTTTTCCGAAAGCTTTCGGGATTAGCCAAGGATAAAAATAGTTTCAAAATAGAGGTCTTTAGTCAAATTTCCTTCTTTTCATATCTTGAACTCAGGTTAATTAAGTTTATTTGCAATTCACAAAAACCTTAATACCCAAAAATATCTTCTATACTTACTTCAATCACTTTTCCGTATTTACCTAAATCAGTTAAATTTACTTTTTCTTTTGAGGCTACAATGGTATAAAAATAAGGTTTGCCAGTATAATTTAGTTTGTAAAAATTATTTACATCGTTAAAGTTTAAGTTATCTATTTGTTCGTACACATCTTTCCTTATATCGTGGTGTAAACCTAACTTTTGGTTACTAACATAATTAAAAATAACTGCTTCATCGTTGATACGTTCGGTTTCAATATTGTTTTTAATCGATGCTTTTGCATTTTCAATATTGGCTTCATTGTTAGGCAACAAATTTAACAACTCGTTCATGGCAGGAATAGCTTCATTTATTTTATCGGCTTGTGTACCTACGTAAGCTATGGTATAATATGGATCGGTTTTTTTAGATGGACTTTGGTAAAATGAATAAGTAGAATATGCCAACGCTTTACTTTCGCGAATGGTTTGAAATACCAAACTACCCATTCCACCACCAAAATACTCGTTAAATAATTGAATAACTGGAACCTTTGTTGAGTCGTAATTAAAAGTAGACTTATTTATCCATGAAACCTCTGCTTGCACCATTGAGTAATTTGTAAAATAAACTTTGTTTTCAGCGGTACTATTTCTTACAAATTCAATAGGTTTTGGATAAGCCAATTGTGTTTTAGGCAAGGTATGGTATACTGCCAACGATTTTTTAAAATCGGCCAATGGCTTTGGACCAAAATAGTATATGTTATGTTTGTATTGGCTAATTTTTTTAATGTAATTTTCAACTAAATCGGTTGCGTTCAATGCCTTTAATTCAGTTTCACTTAGCAAATAAGTATTTGGGTTTTTAGGTCCATACATGGCGTATGCCATCAATGCACTTCTAACTGCACCTTTGTTTAGTTTAGCATCGGAACGGGCTTTTAAAGTACGATCAATGTATTTTTTCAAAGCTTCATTATCGGGTTTGGCATTGGCTAATAAATTTTCGAATAACTTTACCGAAGCATCAAAATTTTCGTTTAATCCCGTTAATGTTACATACACTTGCTCGTTGCTGGTTGATACATTAAAATTACAAGCCAATTTAAAAAATGCTTTGCTTATTTCTTCGCTACTCATTTTATCGGTTCCTAAAAACTGTAATAAATTAATGGCAACAGGTAATTTTAAATCATTGAATTTGCCCATATCCAAAACATAATACAATTGAAATATTTCATTGTCTTTATTTTGTACATAATAAATAGGTGCTTTGCCTTGGTAACTGTCTATTGTTAAATCTTTTTGGTAATCAACAAAACGAGGTTTTATATTTTCGTTGGTAGTATTTTTTATTTTTGAAACAAATGGCGAAACATCGTCTCTATTTAAATCAACTGGTGTAATGGCAGGTTTTGGAACTTTAACAATGTTTTTGTCCTCTCCTATTTTTTTGTAAACTACTACGTAATCGTTATTTAAATATTTATTTGCAAATGCTACAATTTCTGCTTTTGTTATTTTATTCATTTCAAAAATCATGGCAACTGCATTTTCCCAATCGCGGTTTAAAGTAAATGCATCTAACATGGCGTAAGCCCTACCTTGATTGCTTTTTTGTTCTTCTATTTTATTTATTTTAAAATTAGCAATAATTGCTTTTAAAATACTTTCATCAAACTCCCCTTTTTTTACTTTTTCTACTTGGTTTAATAATAATTGTTTTACTTCTTCAAGCGTTTGTCCTTCTTTTGGCGAACCAGTTAAAAAGAAAATACTGTAATCGTGGTTTATCCAAGTGGTGGATGAGGCAGATAAAACTGCTTGTTTTTTTATTAAATTTAAATCAATTAAACCCGCTTTTGAGTTAGCCAAAATCATATCACACATGGTCAACAATTTTTCTTCTTTAGTTCCTGAACCTGGTAATCTAAATCCAATCATTAAATTTTCAGCATCTGGTCCATAAACATTAACTACTGTAGGTTCTGCTCTTGGTTTTTCTATTGGGCTTACAAAAGTAGGAATAGTTTTAGGTTGCATGTAACTAAACTTAGCATCAATTTCAGTAATTACTTCATCAGGATTAAAATCGCCACTTAGTATAATTGCCATGTTGTTTGGCACATAATAAGTGTTATAAAAATTTCTAATTTTAACCAATGAAGGATTTTTTAAATGCTCCACAGTGCCAATGGTTGTTTGCGTTCCGTAAGGATGGCTGGTAAATAAATTCCCTAACAATGCTTCGTACACTTTTCTGCCATCATTATCCAAACCAATATTTTTTTCTTCGTAAACTGCTTCTAATTCAGTATGGAATAAACGTAAAACTGGTGCTCTAAATCTTTCCGCTTCTATGGTAAGCCACTTGCTTATTTGGTTTTGAGCAATGTCGTTTACATACACTGTTTGTTCTAAACTGGTAAATGCATTAGTCCCTTGCGCGCCAATGGCATTTAACATTTTATCGTATTCATTTGCAATGGCAAATTTACTTGCCACTCCGCTTACCGAATCAATTAAATGGTAAATTTCGGTTCTTTTTTTATCATCTGTAGTTTTATTGTATAATTCATACAATGCATCTATTTTATCTAATTGTTCTTTTTCTTTAGCCCAATCTTTGGTACCATACACATTAGTTCCTTTAAACAACATGTGTTCTAGGTAATGCGCCAAGCCTGTATTGTCTGAAGGGTCGTTTTTACTGCCAGCATTTGTTGCAATAAAAGTTTGCACCCTTGGTTCTTTTTTATTTACGCTTAACATTACGGTTAAGCCATTCTTTAATTTGTAAATCCTTACTCCCAAAGGGTCGCCATCAACAGTTTTATAGGTATATTTACCATCTTTTGAGTTAATTTCTTTGGTTACAAATTTATTAGCTACATTTTTTTGTGCTTGTGTTTGTATTGCAAATACTAAGGAAAGGAAAAAGAAAAAGTACTTCATATTGTTCATTTTATATTATTAGTGCAATAATAAAATTAAAGTTAATAATGTAAATATGATTTTATTTAAAAGGAAAATACTCCATATTATGGTTTTTGGCAACTTATACTGTCCAAAGTTGGATCCCCACCAACTTCATAAAATTCGATTGGTGAGGACATCAACCGAGGACAAAATATTACTTTTTAATATTAAACGAAAACATACTATAACCAATACCAAAAGATATCCAGGGCTTGGCTTGGTAAATCCAACCATATTTTATTTCGTTGGCATTGCTTATAAAATCAAAGCCTGCAAAAAGGCCTACTTGTGCATTACCCATTTCTATTACTATTCCAAACGATGGAGTAAAGGCTAATAAATCTTGATTCTTTTGTACTTTACCTTTTGTTGAAAAGCTATCAATTGTAACCGATGAAACGCCTACACCTATTAAAAAATCTAATGCTGCTTGCTTGTCTTGGTTTAAGGTATATTTAACCCCAAATGTAGAACCCACTGAAATATCTTTACTAAAATCAAACGGACCAAACCTTAACTTTATAGGAGTTATTATTGTGCCTACAACCAAATCAATATCCGATTTTTTTACCATGGCAGCTTTAAAATCGAGTTGTGATTTGGTAATGGAGTAATAGGTGTAAGTGGTATAATCTTCTATGGGGTTTGATTTACTAGCACCTTTTTTTTTGTTTAAAAAAGTAAACCTAATTACACATAAATCTTGCTTTACATCTACCAACATAAATTTAGATTTTGGGGGAGCTACCAAAAGTGAAGTATCTATTATTTTACCTATTATATTGCATTTATAAATAGGGCATTCCACCAAAAATTCGTACAAACGTATTTTGTCGTTTAGGCTTTGGGCGCTGCTAATTTGGGCACATAACAGAAGTATGAAAATTAATAATAGTTTTTTCAATAGTTGTTGATTAGTTTTAACAAACGCTTCCCCCTTGTGGGTAGGTATGTGTGGGTAAGCGAAGGGGGTTAGGGGGATGTTTTTAAAGTTTTAAAAATGAAATAATGAAAAATGAATACATCCCCCTAACCCCCTTCGCCTTGCAAAGCCTAAGCACAAGGGGGAAGCGTTGCAACACCTTTAATTGTGTTTTAGTATTGGAGATTTAATTATTTTTATTTGCAAGCATCCATTTCAACTTCGTTTAATGACAGTTAAAGCTAATAACTAAACTCCACCACATACTTATCGTATTCATCGGTTATGGTGTATTTGCCTTGTTTAAGGGTGCAACGGGTTAGATTAAGTGCTTGGCAGTTTTCGCTGGTAAAAGTAAAATCATCATCCAGTATAAAAGTGCCTGTGGCAAAGTATTTTAAAAAAATTCTATCGGTAACGGAGCGTTTTAAAAAGCAAAACTGTATGTGCTTTTCGTTGGCAACAGTAATAGTAGCCAACACTTCGTTTTCTGTAGTGGTTAGGCTATTATTGGTGCTTATGCTGCAAAAGTTAAAACCATTACAATCGGGGGCTTTGCCTAGTTTTACTGTATGTATATTGCTTTCTGTTTGAAAAAACCACAAAGTAAATAGAGTTCCTAATAATAAGATTGATTTCATAGGGTTGATGATTTGAATGCCAATGAAATAATCCAATCAATTAAATAAATAATTGATTGGATTATTTAAAAATCTAATTAAATTGATTTTGTTAATGTAATTTTTCTTATTCAAGATATTTATCAATTTCATCGCATAAATCATGTGTGAAATTTTTGGGCAAAACATCTACATTTCCATTAAACAAAATTTTATTATTCTTTACTAATATGTAATGTGGTACAGCTTTGATATTCAAACGGTCAATATCTTTTACGTTTAAAGCAAATAAACAATTTTCTTTATTGTAACTATTACTTATTAAAGAAACCAATTTATCAAAAGAGTCTCTTTTTAGTGGCAAATTAAGTGTATAAAATTGTATTTTACTTTTTGTATAATTACTTTGTATTTTCTCAAAATCTGGAAATTTTTTAAAACAAATTCCACAATTGGATGTCCAACAGTCTAATACATAAATAGTATCATTACTTGAATTTAAATTAACACTTTGAAAACCTAATTTATCTACATATTTAAACTTTGGAAAATCAGAACCGACAAAATCACTATTAATGATATTAAGTCTATAATCCAGCCATTTTTCCGAGCCATAGTACGACAATATACTTATTAAAATTGCTCCCAACATATTGTACACCATCTTCGTTTTATATAATTTACTTATCAATACATCGAAACTAAAATAAATAAATGGAGTTACACCAATGAGTAGGGTATGAAAATTTTTATTGTATAAATTAAGAATCAAATAAATTAACGGCATCACCAAAAGTTGTGTTTTATAAATTATTGCCTTGTTTTTTAAAATACCAAAGCTAATTATCAATAAAAGAGTATTTATGCTTAATTGAAATGACCAACCATAATACCCTGAGGATATATAAACAATATTAAATAATATTACTACTGAAAAATAAATTAGATTTTTTTTTGTCATTACGAATTAAATTTTAATAAACTAATGTTCCATTTGAGGAAGAGGGCTGAGCACCTTGGCACAAACCATTACAAGGCCAACTCCAGAACAATCCACAACCTTGTTTTTGAGTGCAATTTAACTTTCCATTGCAGGCTTGATCCGAATCTGGAAGAAAAAAACCATTGCAATAGTCACTTCCAGATGCACAATTGCAATCTGTGGTGCTTGTGCCACCTCCAATATAATCAGTGCTATAATCGTGAATTAGAGTTACCATAAACCTTAATTGAGCTACCTCAAACTCTAAAACTGCTTGTGTTTTCCATGTATTAGCCCAATTATGAAAGTTTGTAAATGAAGTTGAATTTAATTCAAATATTCCAGCATTAATTTGGTTTTTTAGATTGTTTAATAAATCAAGTTGATCTGAATTCCAGTTATTTAAACCAATAACTTGGTCTATTTTGTCAGTCCAAACTATGGCTTTTTCCGCGTTGCTGTAGTTCTCATAGATAATTAATGCCTCGTCTTTGCTACCTGCATTAATAAGTGCTTGTCTTAACGGATTTACTGCCATAACTTTTAATCCAAATAAAAGAAATAGGATTTGTAATAAAATAATTTTTTTCATAATTTTTTGTGCGGTTTTAAACCTGCTGAATTTTTAGTTTTTTTTATTTAATGAATTAATTTTTTATAAACCTATACTCAATTTTACTGCAGCTAAATTAGTTGGGTTTTATGCCAGCAAAAATGTGGTTGCAAATACAAATAGCCTATCGGTTTACTAATAATATGCTGATAATATTTAACAGTAAACCAATAATTATTATTGCAATTATAATAATTATTACTTTTAAACTAATAATTTTATTTTAAATATAGGTTAAAAACTATTTATATAGTATTTATACCCCTTAAAAAAAAAAAAATACAACTTAAATAAATAATTAACATAATAATAATTTGTAAAACTCTGATAATTTTATATTTTCCCAAAAATAATTTATGAAAATAGATAGCACTAAACTTAGAAAGTTAAGAGAAAAAAACAAGCTTACACAAGCTGAGTTTGCTGAAAGTATTGGCCTTAGCCAAGCTACTATTTGCGATTGGGAAAGAAAAGATCATGAAATAAAAGCGGATTATTTTTTAAAAATGGTAGAGATTTATGATGAGGATGCAAAGAATTTGATAGTTAATATCACTGAAACTAATAATATAACCAATAACAACAGTAATACAACCAAAAATAATGATAAATACCTAATTCAATTCCAAAAAGAGTATATTGAATTGTATAAAGATTATTTGGAATTCATGAAAAAGAATTATGAAAACTTATTGAATATATTAACCAATTCAAAGAATCGTGTTTGATTAAATTTTGAAGTTTAAACCCAAAACTTTTGTCCAAATTAGATCCCCACCAACTTCATAAAAAATTGTAATTGCTTGTTGCTTTCTTTCCGTTGGCTAAAGCCGAACGGCAATAAATCTTTTGCTAGTTGCTAGAAGCTAGATGCTAGCTAGAAGCCAGTTGCCAGCAGCTATTTCCTACAACAAATCATTCTATCATTACCGTTTACGTCTTTTAATAATTCTATTTCTAAAAATCCTTTTTCTGTAAGCATTTGGGCTGTTTCTTTGCCAAACTGTTGGTTTGTTTCAAAAAACAAAAAACCATCTTTCTTCAAATATTGCAAAGCATAATTAGCAATGGCTTCGTAAAAAATAAGCGGACTATTGTTATCTACAAAAAGTGCTTCTGGAGGTTCAAAGTTTAAAACATTTTTACTCATAGCAAGTTGCTCCTGTTCCAATATATAAGGCGGATTGCTGACTATCACATCAAAAAATTGGGTAGTTTCCCCTTGTTGAATATTTAAAATATTGTCCTCAATAAATTGCACATCAGCATTTAAACTTTTAGCATTTTGCTTTGCAATGGTTAAGGCATTTTTACTTTTATCGAGTCCAAATACTTGCCAATGAGGCAAAGCCAATTTTAGTGAAATGGCAATACAACCCGAACCAGTTCCAATATCAATTAATTGAAAGGTAGCAGTTTCCTTTTTATAGTTTTCCTTTATCTTTTCTATTACCAATTCTACCAACTCTTCTGTTTCACTTCTGGGTATTAACACATCTGGTGTAACTGAAAATTTATTGCCATAAAACCATGCATTTCCTAAAATATACTGAATGGGTTCATGGGTTAACAATCGCTCCAAAATATCCATTAAGTTGGTTTCCTCTTCCTCACTTAAATCAATATTCAGTATTTTAATTTGATGTGGTTTAACCAACAATAATTCTTCAAACACATTGTTTGTAATGGCTTTCGATTCGTCAATGTTATAAATGGTTTGCAGCTTTTCAATATAAAATTGATAAAGTAAATTGATGTTTTGCATGTATTATTTAGAGATTTGGTGATTTAGAGATTTGAAGATTTTGTGATTTTGTGATTTGAAGATTTGAAGATTTAGTTTTTTTATAGAAATAATTTCAGGTTACATCGTGTCATTTATAATTTGTTTCAGTGTAATCTGTGAAATCTGTGGCTTACATAATTAGCTTGTGGTTGATATACTTACTTATTACTTAAAATCGATTAGTGAGTACAATTTCATTTCTGTGTAATCTGTGAAATCTGTGAAATCTGTGGCTATCGGGTTGTGGCTAACTTCATTTAAAAATTCCTACCCAAACTTACACCAAACCAATTAATTAAAGTTTCGTTTCTATAATGTGGTGTATACAATATTTTTAGCAATGTTTTGTTGTTGTCAATTACCCTAAATCCTGCTAAAAAAGTGGGGAATATTTCTCTTTCTGTAAAATTTTTAGTTGCCAAAGTATAGCCAGTACCAAACTCTAACTTTTCTTTTCTTTTTCCTAAAACCAAACTTACCGAAAATGGCATAGCTACTGATGCTTCATCTAAATAAACACTATTAAGCAATCGGTAGTTTATTGGTGAATATCCTATGCCTATTCTGCCAGTTAATAATACGTTTCGGTTATAATTTCTAAATAAATACTTTTCGTAATTAATACTCCATAACAGTGCTGATCCACCTAACTCTACAAACCAAGTATTCATTCCGGTTGGTTCCACAAAAGGTTGCATTTCATCTTCTGTGTATTGAGCTTGTAAATTACTTACGTTAATAATAAATAATAAAAAAAATATGCGTTTTATACTTAACATTTGTGCAAGTATAAATGAAGTTAAGCAGGCTTAAAAATATAATTTACTTTTTGCATTGGGGCAGTTTCGATATTTGCTTGGGTGTTATCAGTTTAATGTTGCCATTGTATTTTCAAATCAAAGTAAAACCAACATTGGTTTGGTTCTTTATATTACCAAGTACAGTATGGTTAATTTACTTTTTCGATCATTTATTAGATTCAATTAAAAATAAAACCATAATTAGCGAGCGTCATGTTTTTATTCAAAAGCATCAATCTATTTTCAAAATAATTGCAGCAATTATTATTGTAGTGAATGCGGTTTTGGTAATCAAATACTTTAGTTTTTTTCATTTAACCAAAAGCATTTGGATATTGTTGGTTTGCATTATCTATTTTCTGCTTAATTATTTCAATATAAAATGGTTCATTAAAGAATTTTTTGCTTCAATAATATATGCTGGTGGCATTTGTTTTTATCCGTATGTGGTAAATGAAGACAATTTCAGTTCTCAATTATTCATTATTACATTTTGCATGCAATTGTTTGTACTAGCTTTAATCAATTTACTTCAAATATCCATTCGTGAAACCAATACTGACAAAGATTTACAAGTGAAAAACATTTCGAATGTAATAGGACAAAAGCCATCAAATTTATTGCTAATTTCACTTTATTTTCTAGCAGGATTTATGCTTTATAAATCTGGATTCCCAACAACCATAACCTTTGGTTTTATTGGTTGCTTTGCCATTCACTTAATTCATTTTACCAAGCTTACCAACCAAAAGTACAGATTGATAACAGAGTTTAGCTTTATGCTAATTGGTGTAATATATTTACTTGGAAAAATTTAAAACCTTATACCAAATACAAGAGTATTTATTGGATTAAAAAATTCCTCAAAAATAGGGTTAATAGAGCCATCAAAAATTTCTCTATGATAGCCAATACAAGTTTCAGTGCTTAAATAAACATGGTTAGTTGGATAGTATTTTAGCCCAAAACCTATACAATAATTTAAAAAATGGCGAGTTAAATCAATATTATGGTAATTTAATGATTGATTACTTATTAAAGTATTTATTCCTTTATCGTTAAAATACTTGTAACCTATGTCAATAAACCCAAATGGTTTAATTTTCTTTTTTCCAAAAACCCTTTCTATACCTATTTTATAATCTTGTGTTTTAATTATTCCAGACGAATACAAAGTACCTCCAAAACCCCACCAATCAGTATAAACCTCGTTGTACGATTCGTTTTTTATATTAACCAAAAATCGCAGCAAATATTTTTGGTTTAAATTTCTTTTATATTGAAATCCTGTTAGAGCGAAATGCTTTAATTTTTCAGGATTTCTAAGAGGTAAAAGCTGATACTCGTTATTATACAAATTCAATCCTAATTCGTTTTTAGGAAAAGTGTTTTGTGCTACACAAATGGAAAATAAAAATAGTGTTAAAATAAAGGCTAATGTTTTCATTTTCTTAATATTTAGTTATTTCAAAAATACTGAAAACTTATAAATAAAAAACTTAATAAACAGTTTCTATCACAAATTCCTTATTGTTTAAAGTAAATTGGTTGCCAGCCGTTTTTCCCAACATTAACTGTGCCAAAGGCGCTTTAGGTGAAAGTACAGTTACATTTAAATTATTAAAATTAATTACCCCTAAACCTACTGCTATATAAAACAACTTTCCATTGGCCATTACCACACTTCCCTGAATAATTGTTTTATCGGTTTTAGTATTTTCAAGTTTAAGTAAATTTATAAGTTCTTGTTTGTTTTCAAATACTTGTTTGGCACTCATATCTCTGGCTAATTGGCTCATAGCGCGGCCTGTTTCATACTTATCGCCCATGCTACTTTTTCCTTCCGAGTTTGCAGCTTCTTGTGCATCTTGCATGGCTTTTTCGCCATCAGCAATTCGCACTAAAAGCATGTTTTTACATGCCTCAAATAATGTTTTTTTATCTATCAATTTTTTAAAAAATTAGTGGTAATTACTTTTTAAGCAAAAACAAAATTGGAATATGCAATCGCTTGCACCATGCTATTTCCGAATGATTTTCGCCTTCAAACTTTTGTGTTTTCCAATCATTATTCTTGAACGAATAAAGTTTGCTTGTCATAATGCTATCAACTTGTAATTGAAAAGGTTCATACATAGCATCCAATGTTTCGGTTCCGTAATCAAAATATATTTTATGGTTTTTAGCTACTGGTAAATTAGCCTTTAAATACGCTTGCATGGCTTTAGGAAACGGATTATCTGCTTTAAAAATTCCAGGCCAATGGGTTGATAAACATGCTGCACCTCCAAACACTTTTGGGTACTCGCAAAGTGCATAAATAGATATTAAACCACCCATACTTGAGCCCGCAATGAAAGTATATTTAGCAATTTTATTAGTGCTATAATTACTGTCAATAAAAGGTTTCAGTTCAGTAACAATAAATTTTAAATATTTATCGGATTGCACTTTACCACTAAAAACTGAATTTCCGTTTTGCCTATTTGCAGCATACATAGAATCTTGCTCTGTTTTACTTAAAGCCTCAAACGGTTTTTGCGGAAAATAATCAATGTGTCGGTTTTTGCCACTGTTCCAAATGCCAACCACAATAACATCTTCAATTTTATCCTCTTTTTTCAATTGAGTAATTGTTTCATCTACTCCCCACTCCTGCTTATTCCATGTTTGGGTTGAGTCAAAAAGCATTTGCCCATCGTGCAAGTAAAGCACTGCATAATTTTTTTTGTTACTGTAATTTTCAGGTAGCCAAATATCAATATTCCTTGCATCTACATAGTTTGAATAAAAATTTTCAAAACGAAAAACTTTACCATTCGATACATTTATTTTAGCTATTTGTTGTGCATTTAAGCACAATGAAAATAGAAGTAAGGAGCTAATTAATAATTTAATTTTCATAAATGTCATTCATTAATCTGCATAAAAAAAAGAAGCCATGTTTATGACTTCTTTTTTTTATTTAAACGTAAATTATTTTAAAATATAATTACTTGAATGTACTAAGTTATTTTCGACAAAAACCTCAACTGTGTAAGTTCCACTTTCAAGATTTCTTTCTTCTCCTTCGTAAGCCAAACAAATGTTTTGCTTTTCGTTTTGGTAATCAATTTTAATATTTGAAGTACATTCTAACGTTTCACCATTAAAAGTAACTATTCCTTTATTTACACCAGGTAAAGGTTTACCACTAGGAGATAGTATTCTTAAATACACAAATCTATCACCTTTTGCAGCTATTTTATTATCCATAATGGTTAAGCATGTTTCAATTTTATTAGTTTTTCTGGCTATTGTACTTTCAACTAATCTGCCGCTACTTTTCTTTTTAAATGAAGCTACTTTTACGTATTCTACTTTTAAAGCACTGGCAACTTCAACCGTTTTTTCTAAATTATTTTTTTCTGTATTTAAGTCAGTAACTGTGTTGGTCAGTTCTTTATTTTGAGCTTTTAATGTTCCATTTTCAACCATTAAAGCATCAATTTTATCTAAGTACTCATCGCGCAACGCTTTTAATTTTTTGAGTTCCTCTTTTAAACCACTGCTCAATTTATTTACATCTTTTACATTTTTCAATAAATTTCTAATTTTTTGCTCTTGGTCATAAATTTTACCATTTGCATCTGTTAGTAAACTATCTAAATTTCCAGCAATTCCTCTGTATTTTTCTAATTCCATAGTAGTAGAAACCAATTCTCTTTCTACTTCTATTCTTACATTTGTTAAACTATCCACCTCGTTTCCTTGAGATATAATAGTTGTAGAGTGATTTTTATATTGGTAAACATTAAAACCAATAGAACCTAATAAAAGTAATAACAATAAAATTAGTCCATTTTTATTATTGTTTTTTTCTTCTTGTTGCTTGTCCATTTTTTTATTTATTTTATGTGCAAGTTAATATAAATTGAATTGAAAAAAACGTTTAATAAAATAAATTAAAAATTAAGCATAAAATTATAGTTTTGATTTAAATTATTAAGTGTATATTATTGCAAAACAAATGTTAAATAATAAAAAAATAGTTGTAGTAATGCCAGCATATAATGCTGAACTTACATTGGAAAAAACATATTTTGAAATTCCTTTCGATATAGTAGATGAAGTTATACTAGTTGACGATACCAGTAAAGACAAAACAAGTGAAGTAGCAAAAAAAATAGGAATTCAACATGTAATAAGGCATGAAAAAAACAAAGGGTATGGCGGTAATCAAAAAACATGTTACAATAAAGCCAAAGAAATAGGAGCAGATATTGTTATAATGCTTCATCCTGACTATCAGTATACACCGACTTTAATTTATAGTATTGCTTCTATTATAGCTTTTAATGTTTATCCCGTTGTTTTTGCTTCTCGAATTTTAGGTAAAGGCGCATTAAAAGGAGGAATGCCATTGTATAAATACTTTTTTAATAGATGTTTAACTTTGTTCCAAAATATTTTAATGGGTCAAAAACTATCGGAATACCATACTGGATATAGGGCTTTTAGTATTGAATCATTAAATGCAGTTAACTACAACATTTGTAGCGATGATTTTGTATTCGACAATCAAATGTGTGCCCAGGTATTTTATGCCGGATTTGAAATTGGAGAGGTTACATGCCCAACAAAATATTTTGAAGAAGCCTCCTCTATAAATTTTAGCAGAAGTGTAACATATGGATTAGGTGTAATGTTAACTTCTATTCAATATAGATTGCAAAAATGGGGAATAATTAATTTAGCATTATTCAAAAAAATAAATTAATACCAGATTGGTATTTAACTATAAAAGAAATGGTATAACTACCAATACACATTGGTATAAATAGTAAAGTGTACCCTAAAAAGTGTTTTATTTTACAGAAATAAATACACTTTAAATTTTATCCATTATTTTTAACTTTAAATATAAATATACATTACGTTAAAAGTTAATATATTATAAATTATTAGTTATAAATTTCAACTTTTGGCACAGTGATTGCTAACTATTAATCAATAATACTTTTTTCTAATTCATATAAGTAAAAACCCTTGATTATAGCTAAACAAGGGTTTTTTTTTAGCAATTTTTTGTATGTGAAACACACTAATTTAATTTGTTCCACATTTATTGCTTTAGCAATTAGGCTTCTGCAAAAGTATTATAACCTTATCAACACCCCTGTTGACAAGGAGTGGATATGTTACCTTTTTCATTGAGTTTATTTGATTATTATTTAAATTAAAATAATTCACAAAAAAGTAATCTATCAAATTCTTAAATTAAAAAAATAAATACATACAA